>CAZCCM010000008.1:0-22189 GCA_964497325.1 uncultured Lachnospiraceae bacterium
AATGGAAAATAAAAAATTTGAATTAATTTCTAAGTTTAAAGCTACCGGTGACCAACCTAAAGCTATTGAGTCTTTAAGTAATGGAATAGAGAATGGAGAGAAGTTTCAAACCTTGCTTGGAGTGACAGGTTCAGGTAAGACTTTTACTATTGCTAATGTTATAGAAAAGGTGCAAAGACCAGTTTTAGTATTAGCACATAATAAGACATTAGCAGGTCAACTTTATAGTGAGTTTAAAGAGTTTTTTCCTAATAATAGGGTGGAATACTTTGTTTCATATTATGATTATTACCAACCTGAAGCATATATCCCGAGTAGTGATACATATATTGATAAAGATGCTTCTATAAATGATGAGATAGACAAACTTAGACATTCAGCGACAGCCTCACTATTTGAAACAAGAGATGTTATAGTTGTAGCTTCAGTATCTTGTATATATGGTTTAGGAGATCCTATAGATTATGAGAATATGATTGTATCATTAAGGCCGGGAGATACAAGATCAAGAGATGAAGTTATGAGAAGGCTAGTTGATATGCAATACTCTAGGAATGAAATTGATTTTAAAAGAGGAACTTTTAGGGCAAAAGGAGATGTATTAGAAGTCTATCCTTCAAATAGAGAAGAATCCGCTATCAGAATAGATTACTTTGGCGATGAAGTAGATAGTATTTATGAAATTAATACATTGACAGGTAAAAAAGAAGCTACAAGAGATCATGTTATGATATATCCAAACTCACATTATGTTACTACAAGCGATAAAATGGAAAGAGCAATTAAAACAATTGAAGTAGAAAAAGAAGAAAGAATAAAATATTTTAAAGATAGAAACAAATTAATTGAAGCACAAAGAATAGAAGAAAGAACTAATTTTGATTTAGAGATGTTAAAAGAAACAGGTTTTTGTCAAGGTATAGAAAATTATTCGAGACATATTTCGGGAAGACCTGCTGGCTCTCCACCATATACATTGTTTAACTATTTCCCAGATGATTTTTTAATCGTTATAGATGAATCACATGCTACAATACCGCAAGTTAGAGGCATGTATAATGGCGATAGAGCTAGGAAAGAATCATTAGTAAATTATGGGTTTAGACTTCCTTCTGCATTTGATAATAGACCACTTAATTTTGGTGAATTTGAAGAAAGAATAAATCAATGTATTTTTATGTCTGCAACACCTGCTGATTATGAGAAAGAACACTCAAAAGAAAATATTGTTGAACAAATTATAAGACCTACAGGATTACTTGATCCTAGAATTCTAGTAAAACCAAGTGATAATCAAATTGATGATTTAATAACTGAAGTACAAAAAAGAATAGAGAAAAAAGAAAGAGTGTTAGTTACAACTCTTACTAAAAAACAAGCTGAAGATTTAACTACATATCTGAAGTCTTTAGATATTAAAGCAGAATACATGCATTCAGATATTAAAACATTAGATAGAATGAAGATTATAAAAGACTTAAGAATTGGTGAGTTTGATGTATTGGTTGGTATTAATTTATTAAGAGAGGGTTTAGATATTCCAGAAGTTTCACTTGTTGCGATACTTGATGCAGACAAAGAAGGTTTTTTAAGGTCTGAGAGGTCTTTAATTCAGACAATAGGTAGAGCTGCAAGGAATACGGAAGGAACTGTTATAATGTATGCAAATGAACTTACAGACTCTATGGAAAAAGCCATAACAGAAACTAATAGAAGAAGAAAAATTCAAGAAGATTACAATATAAAATATAATATAATACCTAAGACTATCAAAAAAGATATTAGAAATATTATACAAGCATCAGTTGTTTACGAGGATAAAGAAAAATATGATATTGATAATATTGAAGGGATTATAGATAAATTAACTGAAGAAATGGTTAAATTAGCAGATGATTTGAATTTTGAAGAAGCTGCTAAAATTAGAGATGAAATATCTGAATTAGAAAAATATGTAAAGGTTAAGGATTAATTATGAACGATGAAATAGTAATAAAGGGTGCAAAAGAGAATAATCTAAAAAATATAAATATCAGAATACCAAAAAACAAACTTGTCGTTATAACAGGTGTATCAGGTTCTGGGAAGTCTTCTTTAGCTTTTGATACAATTTATGCTGAAGGTCAAAGAAGATATGTTGAAAGTTTGTCTTCTTATGCAAGACAATTTTTAGGTGTAATGAATAAACCGGATGTTCAATCAATAGATGGTCTATCCCCTGCAATTTCAATTGATCAAAAAACAACTTCAAATAATCCGAGATCGACTGTAGGAACTGTTACTGAAATCTATGATTATTTAAGACTTCTTTATGCAAGAATTGGTATTCCTCACTGTCCAATTTGTGGAAGGAAAATTCAAAAACAATCAATTGATCAAATTGTAGATTCAGTGTTAAAAATAAAAGAGAATACAAGAATACAAATTTTAGCACCAATTGTTAGAGGCCAAAAAGGTGAGCATAAAAATATTATTGAAGATATGCAAAAACAAGGTTTTGCAAGAGCAAAAATTGATGGAAAACTATATGATTTATCTTTTGATAAGATTGAATTAGAAAAAAACAAAAAACATCATATAGATATTATAGTTGATAGATTAGTTATAAAAGAAGGTATAAGGCAAAGATTAACAGAATCTGTTGAAGTTGCAATGAAGGCTGCAAATAATATAGTTGTAATAGATATAGTAGGAGGAAAACCTATATCTTATTCAGGAAATTATTCATGTCCTGAACATAATATAGGATTTGAAGAACTAAGTCCGAGATTATTTTCATTCAATAGTCCGTATGGTGCTTGTGAAGAATGTAGTGGTATTGGATATCTACTTCGAATAAGTGAAGATCTTATAATTCCTGATAAAGAAAAAACTTTATACGATGGAATTAAAGCTTTTGGGTCAAGTGAACTTAAAAAGGGTGACACAATGGCAAGGATGTATTTTGAATCTATTGGCAAACATTATGGAGTTAATATATTAAATAAAAAAATAAAAGATTTACCAAAAGATTTTATGGATAAAATATTATATGGAACAGGAACAGAAGAAATTGACTTTGTGTATGAATCAGGAACAGGGATAAGACGTTTTAAAAGACCTTTTGAAGGAGTTATTCCTGTTTTAGAAAGAAGACATAGAGAAACAAAATCTGAAGGAATGAGAAGGTTTTATGAACTATATATGCATGAAATGCCTTGTAGAAAATGTAATGGTACAAGATTAAAAGAAGAAGTACTATATGTTTTAGTTGGAGATTTAAATATTTATGAATTAACTTCGATGTCTATTGATAAAATAAGGAAATATTTAAATGAATTAGAGTTAGATGAGACTGAAATGTTTATTGCTGACGCAATATTAAAAGAAACAAATAAAAGATTAGAATTTTTAGAAAATGTAGGATTATCATATTTAACATTATCACGTGCAGCAGGAACACTCTCAGGTGGAGAAGCTCAAAGAATTAGACTCGCTACACAAATAGGTTCAGGACTTACAGGAGTTTTATACATATTAGATGAACCAAGTATTGGCCTTCATCAAAAAGATAACGATAAATTACTTAAAACTTTAAAAGACTTAAGAGATTTAGGAAACACAGTAATAGTTGTAGAACATGATGAAGACACTATGAGAGCAGCTGATGAAATAATAGACATTGGTCCTCAAGCTGGAATAAATGGTGGAAGACTTGTTGCTCAAGGTAGTGTAGAAGATATAATTAAATCAAAAGACTCACTTACTGGAAAATATTTGTCAGGAGAACTTGTCATACCTGTTCCTAAAAAAAGAAGAAAAGGGAATGGTAAATTTATTGAAATCTTGGGTGCTACAACAAATAACTTAAAAAATGTTAATGTTAAATTTCCTTTAGGCAAATTAATTCTTGTAACAGGTGTTTCTGGATCAGGAAAATCATCATTAATTCACGAAACCTTATATTTAAATGTAAAGAACAAAATAAATAAAACATATGATAGAGCAGGAAGTGTTAAAGAAATAAAGGGCTTGAATAATATAGATAAAATAATAAATATAGATCAATCACCAATTGGAAGAACTCCTAGATCTAACCCTGCAACATACACTGGTGTTATGGATGAAATTAGAGCTGTTTTTGAAACAACAAATGAAGCTAAAATGAGAGGATATAAAAAAGGTAGATTTTCTTTTAATGTTAAAGGTGGAAGATGTGAGGTTTGTGAAGGCGATGGGCTAATAAAAATTGAAATGCATTTTTTACCAGATGTATATGTTCCCTGTGAAGTGTGTAATGGAAAAAGATATAATAAAGAAACTTTAGAGGTAAAATTTAAAGGTAAAAGTATTGCAGATGTTTTAGAAATGAATGCTTATGAAGCAATTGAATTATTTCAAAATTTACCTAAAATTAAAAATAAATTACAATTATTAATAGATGTAGGTTTAGGATATTTAAAATTAGGACAAAATTCAACTACTTTATCAGGTGGAGAAGCTCAAAGAATTAAAATATCTAAAGAACTTTCTAAAAGATCTACAGGAAAAACACTTTATGTTTTAGATGAGCCTACAACAGGATTACATACACATGACATTGCTAAACTTATAGAAATTTTAAATAGATTAGTTGATTCAGGAAATACTGTTGTTGTAATAGAACATAATATGGACTTAATAAAAACAGCAGATTATGTTATAGATTTAGGACCTGAAGGAGGAGATGCAGGTGGAGAAATTATTGCTCAAGGTACACCAGAAGAAATTATTAAAATTAAAAAATCTTATACAGGAGAGTATCTTAAAAAGGGGGAATATTTAGTTTAATTAGTAGATATTATGTTTTAAAAATTAAATGTAGTAAATCAAATAAATAATGTAGTAAATTAAATAAATAAGTTGACCTAAAAAACTGGAAAGAAAAGAAGTATATATTTGTATACTTCTTTTGTAATATATGCTTGTATTTTCTAAAAATTAAATAGTTACTTTTGCAAATAACACTTTTGCAATTAAATTCTTTTTAAATAGGTTGTTTTGTGTTATAATATAAGTATAATTAGTTTTTTATAAAGTAGAAAAATTTAAATTTTAAAATAACATAGGAGGTATTACTATGACTGAATTAAGATTAAACACATATCTTGTAGTACTATTTATATATTTCGCATATAGAACAATACTCATTGTTATTTCGGAATATCGGAGTGATAGCAAAATTAAGCTTTTAATAAATTTAACATTAGGTTTGATACATGTAGTTGCTATTGTTGGAACAATATTGATAAGTTATCAGTATATATTTGGAAAGGGAGGTTAAAGACTATGTTTACGTTTTCAGCTTTTCTCTGGCTAATGGTTATAATAACCGTTGTGTATTTTTTTTGGACCCTTTTTATATTTCCAATTTTTCTTAGTGGTTTTGTAGGTGCTATATATGAATCTATTAAAAATATTGATGAAAAATCTCCATTACTTTATATATTAAAGAAGGTATTTCGGTATATACTTTGGGTTTTTGCAACAGTTATATTAGCATTCCTTTTTGGAGGAATCTTCTTAAAAATTTTTGATTATATAATTTTTGATTTGCTTTTTGAAGCAATTAAAAATTTCATAGGTATTTCCTAAAAAGGGACACAATATTGTGTCCTTTTTTCTTTACTTTTCGTTTTTTATTAAGTAAAATAAGAATAGTATAAGGTAAATTATACTTTATTAATACAATTATAAATTACTTAAAAAATTAAAAATAAAAGAGGAACAAAAGATGAAGATAAAAGATAAAAGAGTATTATTATATTATATTATAAATATTTTTTTAGTGCTTAATATGATGATTATACTGTTTTCTAGTATAATTTTATTACAAGCAGGGGAAAAAGGAGTAAATGTTTTTAAATTCTTTTTTACAACATTGTTTTTTACTGCAATATCTAAAGGATTTATAGCTTTAATTCTACGTTTACCTAAAAAAGAACAAGTAATATTGTTACTATTGTCATTTTTTATGTCAGTTTTTATTGGAATTATGTCTGTTTTATCAGCAATTTTTAATTCTCAAATAATATTGCAATTAACTTTACTTTTTTGGAGTGTTTTCTCAATACTATATAATTATGCTGTATTAAAAAATACAAGACAGTATTTACCTTTAGCAGTTTTATCTTCGATTTATGCTTTTTATTCTTTAGCATTGTTAGTTATAATGTTTACAGATATTTATAAAATATTCTTTGATCCTACTGCTATAATAACAGGTTCTTTATCAATAATAATTGTTTTTGTTTCTTTAGAAATGCTTCAATTATTAGCATATGTTTTAATTCCAGAATATTATTCAAAATCAGCAGAAATTATTGATTTATTTGATGAAATTAGGATTAAATATGATATAAGAGAAAGAGAGATAGAAGAACAGGAAGAACTAAGAGTTAAGAAATTAGTTGAAAGAAGAATGATAGAAAAGCAAAAGCAAGCAGAAAAACTACTTGAAAAAGAAGAGAGAGAAAAAAACCGCAGAAAAATTAAAAAAGATGTAAAACCTTTAACTAGGAGTAGTCTTAATAAATACTTAGAAAAAATAAATGAAAAAAAATACAAGGAATAAAAATGGAATTTTACAATATAATAAAATCAAGAGCCAAATCAAATCTTATGAAAATAATACTACCAGAAGCTACTAAAAGTGGAAGAGTTTTGGAGGCAGCTAATATTGTTGCAAAAGAAGGCTTTGCTAATATTATTCTTATAGGTAGTAAAGAAGATATTTTATTAAATGCTAAAAATAATGATATAAATATAGATTTGTCTGAATTTGAAATTATAGATCCTAAAAATTCTGAGTTAACTAATAACCTGGCTGGAAGATTACATAGTTTAAGACAGCACAAAGGAATAACAATAGAAGAAGCTTATAATTTAATAAATGACCCAATGTATTTTGGAATAATGTTGTTGGAAACTAATTGTGCAGATGGATTGGTAGCAGGAGCAACAATGACTTCAGCAGATGTTTTAAGACCTGCTTTACAAATAATAAAAACAAAGGAAGGCACAAATTTTGTTTCATCCTTTTTTTTAATGGAATTTGAAAATACTGACATTGTAAAAGATGGAGTATTATTATTTTCAGATGCTGGTATGAAAGAAAATCCTAATAGTGAAGAGTTAGCTGAAATTGCATTAGAAAGTGCAAAAACTTTTGAAACATTAGTTTTAAAAGAACCTAAAGTAGCATTACTTTCTTATTCTACAAAAGGTTCTGCTACTTCAGAAATGACAGAAAAAGTTATAAAGGCATATAATATTGCAAAAGAATTAAATCCTCACATTAAAATTGATGGAGAATTACAAGCAGATGCAGCTTTGGTTCCATATATTTCAAATTTAAAATCACCAGATAGTCCATTAGAAGGAAATGCAAATATCTTAATATTCCCTGATTTAAACTCGGGAAATATTTCATATAAATTGGTTCAAAGATTAGCTAAGACAAAAGCTTATGGACCAATGTGTCAAGGTTTAAATAAACCAGTAAATGATCTTTCAAGAGGATCAGAAGTTGATGATATTGTCGGGACTATTGCTTTGACAGCAATACAAGCTCAAGAACAATAAATATATATAGTAAAGGATAAAAAATGAAAGTATTAGTTTTAAACTGTGGTAGTTCTTCAATTAAATTTCAATTGTTTAACATGCCAGAAGAGAAAGTCCTTATAAAAGGATATTACGAAAGAATAGGAACAGAAGAAGCGTTCCTTACAATAAAAATCAAAGGAGAAAAAGAGAAATTTAATATTCCTGCTCTAAATCATGAAGTTGGAATAGACGTAATTTTAGAGAAACTATTGGATCCAAAATATGATGTATTAAAAAGCTTAGATGAAATTTCAGCAGTAGGACATAGAATGGTACATGGTGGAGAAAAATTTGTTAAATCAGTTTTAATAGATGATGAAGTAATAAAAGAAGTAGAAAATTTAATAACTTTAGCACCTCTTCATAATCCTAGTTGTATAGCAGGAGTACTTGCAATGCAAAAAAGTTTACCTAAAGTTCCAATGGTTGCTGTTTTTGATACAGCTTTTCATCAAACTATGCCTGACTATGCATATATATATAATATTCCATATAAGTATTATGAAAATAATAAAATAAGAAAGTATGGATTCCATGGAACTTCACACAGATATATTGGACAAAGAGTTGCAGAAGTTTTAGGAAAAAACAAAGAAGATTTAAATATTATATCTTGTCATTTAGGTCAAGGTGCTAGTATTTGCGCTATAAAAAATGGAAAATCTATAGATACTTCAATGGGCCTTACACCTCTTGCAGGAATCCCAATGGGTACAAGATCAGGTAATATTGATCCTTCAATTGTTCCATATATTGCTAAAATAGAAAATATAGATGCTTCTGAGGTTGACAGAATATTAAATAAAGAATCTGGTGTTTATGGTGTTTCAGGTGTTTCTTCAGATTTCAGAGATATTGAAGATGCAGCAATTAAAGGCAACAAAAGGGCAATCTTAGCTTTAAAATCAAATGCATATTTAATAGCACAAACAATTGGAGCTTATGCTGTTAGTTTAGGACATGTTGATGCTATTGCTTTTGCTGGAGGAGTAGGCGAAAATGGAGAAGGAACAAGAGCTGATATATGTTCATATCTTAAGATATTGGGTGTTGAGTTAGATTTAGAATTAAATAACACTAAATCAGATGAAAGAAAAATTTCAACAGATGATTCTAAAATTGAAGTATGGATAATCCCTACTGATGAAGAAATAATGATAGCTAGAGATACAGTTGAAATAGCAGGATTAAAATAAGGTATGCTGAAAAATATAATGAAAAAATATAATAATAAAAATTAAAATTAAAATTAAAATAAGCAAAGACAGATATAATGATTTAAATGAAGGAGAAATATGATTAAATTTGATTATTCTAATTCTTTAATAAAGAAAGAAGAAGTTTTAAATTACAGTGAAGAGATTTTTGCTATTAACAAAGAGTTTGAAAAGAACAAAAATAAGGAAGAAGAGTTCTTAGGATGGTTAGATTTACCTACTAATCTTGACAAAGAAGAATATATTAGAATAAAAAAAGCGGCTAAAAAGATAAGCTCAGATTCTGATATTTTAATTTGTATAGGAATAGGTGGTTCATATTTAGGTGCAGAAGCTGTTATTCAAGCATTATCACATAAATATTATAAAAACAAAACAGAGGTCATTTTTGTTGGAAATAGTTTTTCTACAGAACACATTTTAGAAACTTTAGAATATTTAGATGGCAAAGATATTTCGCTTAATGTTATTTCTAAATCTGGAACTACTTTGGAACCTGCTTTAGCTTTTAGAATTTTCAGAGAATATTTAAATGAAAAATATGGACCTGAAGAAGCTAGAAAAAGAATGTATATTACTACAGATAAAGAAAGAGGAGCTTTAAAAGATTTAGCTAGAGAGGAAAGAATAGAAACCTTTGTAATTCCTGATAATATTGGTGGAAGATTCTCTGTGTTAACAGCTGTTGGTCTTCTTCCAATAGCATCAGCTGGAATTGATATTGATAAGATATTAGATGGAGCAAAAGAAGCTTCAATAGTATATTCTGATCCTCAAGTTAAATTTAATGATGCATATAAATATGCTGCTATTAGACATATTCTATATACTAAACAAAAAAAAGATATTGAAATAATGGTAGCTTTTAATGATAAGTTAAAAATGTTTATTGAGTGGTTTAAACAACTTTTTGGAGAATCTGAAGGGAAGGATGGTAAAGGAATCTTTCCTGTTGGAGTTATTTATAGCACAGACTTACATTCAATGGGACAAATGATACAAGATGGAAAAAGAAATATTTTTGAAACAGTAATAAAAATTAATAGTGAGAAAAATAACATAGTTATAAAGAAAGATAGTGATAATTATGACAAATTAAACTATCTTCAAGGTAAAAGTTTAAAATATATTGAAAATATGGCAATGGAAGGAACGATTAATGCACATGTTTCTGGAAAAGTTCCTAATTTATTAATAGAAATAGATGAGTTAAACGAACAATCTATAGGTAATTTAATATACTTTTTTGAAAAGGCTGTAGCAATGTCAGGTAGACTTTTAGGTGTTAATCCGTTTGATCAAAAAGGTGTAGAAGCATATAAAAGGAATATGTTTAAATTATTAGAAAAACCAGAAGAATAAAGGATATTAAAACTATATATAAATAATATAAAATAGTAAAAAAAATTGGTTAAATCATATATATGAAAAATTAAAAGTAAAATTAAAACTAAAAATAAAAATTAAAAATATAAGCTTAAGAAAGTGTAATTATGGAAAAGAAAATAAAGAAAGTAGCAATATTAACAAATGGAGGAGATGCTCCAGGTTTAAATGTAGTAATTAGAGCAATTTTAAAGTCTGCAAAAATCCATGATATTGAAGTATATGGATACATTGATGGATATAAAGGCTTTTTAGAAAACAACTATATTAAGTTAGATTTAAAAACAAATGCATCAGGTCTTTTAACTCGTGGTGGAACTATTATAGGAACTTCTAATTCAACTAATTTATTTAATTTAAAGAAGAAAAATCCTGATGGTAGTTTTGAATATATAGATATGTCAGATTTTTGTATTCAACAATTTAAAGATCAAGGCTTTGATTGTTTATTCACATTAGGAGGAGACGGTACACAAAAATCTGCTAGAGATTTTGCTACAAAAGGCTTAAATGTTATAGGTATACCTAAAACTATAGATAATGATGTTGCTATGACTGATAAAACTTTTGGCTTTGATTCAGCAGTTGCAGTCGCTACAGATGCTTTAGAAAGATTACATTCTACAGCTGAATCTCATAAAAGAGTTATGGTTTTAGAAGTTATGGGAAGACATGCAGGTTGGGTTGCTTTAGCTTCTGGAATAGCTGGAGGTGCAGATGCAATCCTTATACCTGAAATACCTTTTGATATAAATAGAGTAGCTAAAAAAATATTAGAAAGAAAAGATGAAGGAAAAGAATATTCAATAATTTGTGTTGCAGAAGGAGCTTATCCTGCTGAAGGTGAACAAGAAACAATAGGATTAAATGACGAAAAAGGCTTAGATGATAAAAGACTTGGCGGCATAGGAGAATATGTTTCAAAAGAATTAGAGAAACTAACAGGTTCAGTTTCTAGAAACACAGTTTTAGGTTACCTACAAAGAGGTGGCAGTCCTGTAGCAACAGATAGAATACTTTCATCTAACTACGGTGTAAAAGCGTTAGAGCTTGCGATGCAAGGCAAATTTAAAACTTTGGTTTCATTTTCTAATGGTAAGATGGGATATGTTGATTTAGAAGAAGTTATTGGTAATAATAAAGAGATTGGGGCACCATCTAAAAACAATGAAGTATCTAATTTAAAGAAAGTTAAACTAGATGATGAATTAATAATAACTGCATATAATTTAGATATTGAATTAGGACAAGAAATAAAAATATAAAACCCCAAATGAAATATTATAAAAGTATATTTCTTGATTTAAAAAGCATTCTAATATATAATATTTCTATTGTATTTTTAAATTATTTAATTAAATTATAATTATTAATAAAAATACATAGAAAATAAATTTAAAATAGATAAACATGTAAAATGTGTAATACAGAAATCTATAAATAAAAACAGAAAAGGACGAAGATAAAAATGAGTATGAAAATTGAAAAAACAGAAGAAGAAAACATAGTAAATTTAAAGTTTACTATTAAATCAGAAGAATTAGATAAAGGGATTAGAACAGTATTTGAAAAGAATAAAAGACATTTTAGCATTCCAGGATTTAGAAAAGGTAAAGTACCTTTTGAAATTATTATGAAAACACATGGACCAGAAATGTTTTATGAAGATGCATTTAATGAATTCTTCCCTAATATTTATGAAGAAGAAGTTGAAAAAGCAAAATTAGAAGTATTTTCAACACCTGAAATTAATGTAGAAAAACTAGAAAAGGGTGAGGATATTATTGTTAATGCAAAAGTAGCTTTAAAGCCAGCTGTTAAACTTGGAAAATATAAAGATATAGAAATAAAAAAACCAGAATTTAAAGTTAATGATAAAGATATAGATGAAGAAATTAAAAAAGCTCAAGAACAAAATGTAAGATTAATTCCAGCTGAAAAAGATAAAGTAATAGAAAATGGTGATTCAGCAAATATTAATTTTATTGGATATATGCAAGAAAATAAGAAAAAAGGTGAAAAGTTCCCAGGTGGTGAAGCTGAAGGTTTTGATTTAGAAATAGGATCCAATTCTTTTATACCAGTATTTGAAGAAGGTATGATTGGAATGAAACAAGGAGAAACAAAAGACATACATTTAAAATTTCCTGAAGAATATCATGAAGAATCTTTAAAAGGTAAACCAGTTATTTTTGAAGTAAAAGTAAATGAATTAAAAACAAAAGAATATCCTAAATTAGATGATGAATTTGCTAAAGACCAAGGATTTGATGATTTAAAATCATATAGAGATGATGTTAAAAAAACCTTAGAAGAAGCTAACAAGGAACAAGAAAAACAAGAAATAGAAAAATTATTAACAACAGAGTTAGTAAAACAATCAAAAGTAGAATTACCAGAGATGGTTGTAAATTCAAGAGTAAATGAATTAATAGATGGTTTAAGCCATAATTTATCACATCAAGGATTAAATCTAGAATTTTATTTACAGATGATGGGTAAAACTTTAGATGAATATATTGAAGAAACAAAGCCATCTGTTGAAGAAAAAATTAAATTAGATTTAATTTTAGAAAATATTTTTAACGAAAATGAAAAAGAAATAGATAAAAAGAAAATAGATGAAGCAATTGAAGAATATGCAAAAGGTTATAATCTTGAAATTGATGATCTTAAAAAAGACAAAGTTTTTGTAGAAAACATAAAGAAAGAAGTTAAACCTAAATTAGCATTAGAATACTTATTAAGTATTATTAAGGTTAAATAAGTATTGTTATACAAAAAATTTGCAATGAAAAAATGTTTAATAATATTAAGTCTAATATTTATAAATGTTTAAAGGAGGACATATATGAATAACAATTTAGAAGCAATGGAATTACTATTAGAAAATCCTGATTCAACTTCAATAGCTCTTATTTTAGCTTCAATAGGAATAGGGCTTCTATTAGTACTCATTATAATGATTCCAATGATTATATTAACTGTAGTTGCAAATTGGAAAATTTTCACAAAGGCTGGGAAACCTGGCTGGGCATCGATTATTCCTGTTTATAACACATGGACACTTTTGGAAATAGTAGGGCTACCGGGATGGATTTCGTTATTTACGTTAATAGGATTTGTTATTTCTGGAAAAGGCCTTATTAACAATGAAATTCTAACTACCATACTAACATTAGCACAATTTGTTTTGAATATAGTTATAGGAGTAAAGTTAGCACCATTGTTTAAAAAAGAACCAGCTTTTGCTATAGGATTAATATTACTACCTTTTATATTTTATCCAATAATAGCATTTGGTAAAGCTGAATATATTGGGCTTTCTACAGTAAAAGAAGAGCATGTTATTGAAGCAGAACCTATTGCAGAAACAAAATCAGATACAAAAAAATAGTAAAATTAATAAGACAAACTAAACATAAAGAAATAAGCAATATAATATTTAATAGATATTTATAAAATATAAGTAATTAAGTTTATAATTATAAAAAATAAAAAATAAAAGTTTAAGGAGATTTTTATGGACAACAATTTACTACTTGACTCATCGTTAGAACTTGATTCTCTATTACAAGATGCTGACCCAGAGGCAATAGGGGTTATTTTAGCTTCAATGGGAATAGGGCTTCTAATAGTATTCATTATAGCATTACCAAGAGTAATACTAAAATTAGCACTATGGAAAATTTTTACTAAGGCTGGAAAAAAAGGATGGGCATCAATTATTCCTGTATATAATACATGGACACTATTAGAAATAGTAGGGTTACCAGGATGGATTTCATTATTTACAATCTTAGCATTTATTCCTAAGTTATCTACTATAGTATCAACAGCACAATTAGCTTTAAGCATAGTTATTGCTATAAAATTAGCACCATTATTTGGAAAAGAAAAATCTTTTGCAGTTGGCTTAATATTTTTACCTTTCGTATTTTACCCAATGTTAGCATTTGGTAAAGCTGAATATGTTGGAGAATCAGGACCAGTTGTAAAAGAACCAGTTGTAGAAGAACCAATTGTAGAAGAATAACAAAGTTTAGTTTTAAGTTAAAATATTTATCTTAACAAGGATTAATATAAAGATATAAGTTTTGAAATTCTTGTTAAGGTAAATTAACTTAAATTAAAACAATATTATTAATAATAATTTTAATTTAATGTGATATGCAATAAATTTTAGATGCTTATTTAAAAATTATAATTAAAATTATCATTTTTAATATTATAAAAATGTAAAGGAGAAAAAATGTATATATATAAAAAAGAAGAAGAAAACACATTAGTACCATATGTAATTGAACAGACTAGTAAAGGAGAAAGAAGTTATGACATATATTCTAGACTTCTAAAAGATAGAATAATTTTCTTATCTGAAGATGTAAATGCTGTATCAGCAAGTACTGTTGTTGCACAATTATTATTTTTAGAATCAGAAGATCCTGATAAAGAAATATTCTTATACATTAATAGCCCTGGTGGTTCAATTTCTGATGGATTAGCTATAGTAGATACTATCAATTATATCAAATGCCCAGTTTCTACTATTTGTATTGGAATGGCAGCAAGTATGGGAGCTGTATTATTAGCTTCAGGTACTAAAGGTAAAAGATTTGCAACAAGAAATTCAGAAATATTAATTCATCAACCATTAATAGGGGGTGGAGGTTTATCTGGACAAGCTACAGAAATAAAGATCCATTCAGACCATATAATTAAATTAAGAGAAAAATTAAATAAAATTTTATCTGATAGAACTGGTCAACCTCTAGAAATAATAGAAAAAGACACAGATAGAGATAACTATATGTCTTCAGAAGAGGCATTAAAATATGGATTAATTGATAAAATATTAGATTCTAGAGAATAAAGGAGATATTACATGTCAAAAAATGATGAGAATGAAATACCTAAATGCTCTTTTTGTGGGAAACCAGCAGATTTAGCAAATAAATTAATTGAAGGTTTAAATGACTCATATATTTGTGACGAATGTGTTAATGTATGCTATGAAATGATTCAATTTGAAATAGCACAGGCTAAAAAAAGCAGTAAAGATGATAAAGTAAAAATTTTTAAACCTTCTGAAATAAAAGCACATTTAGATAAATATATAATTGGTCAAGAAGAAGCAAAGAAAACTCTTTCAGTTGCAGTATATAATCATTATAAAAGAATAAATAATCTTAGTGATGATGAAAATGATGTTGAAATTCAAAAAAGTAATATATTATTATTAGGACCAACTGGTTCAGGTAAAACATTATTAGCTCAAACATTAGCTAAAATGCTTAATGTTCCATTTGCAATAGCAGATGCAACAACATTGACAGAAGCTGGATATGTTGGAGATGATGTTGAAAATATATTAGTTAGATTAATGCAGGCAGCTGACTTTGATGTTGAAAAAGCTCAAAAAGGTATTATATATGTTGATGAAATAGATAAGATTACTAGAAAATCTGAACATCAATCGATAACAAGAGACGTGAGTGGAGAGGGTGTACAGCAAGCTCTTCTTAAAATTATAGAAGGAACAAAAGCTGGAGTTCCTCCACAAGGTGGAAGAAAACATCCTGCACAAGAATTAGTATATATTGACACAACTAATATCTTGTTTATATGTGGTGGAGCATTTGAAGGTCTAGAAGATATAATAAATAATAGAATAGGAGAAAAGACAATTGGTTTTGAAGCTAATATTAAGACTAAAGATGAAAAAGTTAAAGGTGAAGCTTTAAAATTAATGCAACCAGAGGATTTGATAAAATATGGTTTAATTCCTGAATTTGTTGGAAGACTACCTATTTATACAACTTTAGAAGCTTTAGATGAAAAAGCATTAAAACAAATATTAATTGAACCTAAAAATTCATTAGTAAAACAATTTAAAAAATTATTTTCATTAGATAATGTTGCATTGGAATTTAATGAAGATGCGATAGATGAAATAGTTAAAAAAGCATTAGAAAGACAAACTGGTGCTAGAGGATTAAGATCTATATTAGAAGAAATAATGCGTGATGTAATGTTTGAAATACCATCAAATAAAGCTATATCAAAATGTATTATAACAAAAGATAGTGTTCTAAATAATGAAAAAGCAATTTTAGTATATGATGCTAAAGTTGAAGAAAAGAAAGAAGAAGACAATAAACCAAAAGAAGAGGATAAGCAAACAGCTAATTAAAAGTTAAAAACAAAAAAAGATAAAACTATAATTGCACAAAATTATAGTTTTATGCAATTTAATGATAAAAAGTTATATCACTATTAAGATATAGCTTTTTTCTTATATATAGCTATATCTTAAGTGTTTTAAGTATCTCTTCTTTATTTATATTTATATCTATATCTATATCTATCTTTGCTTATATTTATATCTAATTTTTTATATTTACTTTATTCACTTATTAGTTTAATTGCTTCTTTTATTTGTTATTTATTAGTTATTAGTTATTATATTTGTAATATGCCTTATTATTCTTTTATATTCTTTCTATAATTCTTATACATCCTTTTATATTTACATTTTTATATTTACATATTGTATACAATTTTATTTATAGATATATATCCCCTATAAGGAATTTAGATTTTTAAGAAATTTAGGTAAACAAACTATATCTAAAATTTATTTAAATGTCTTAAAATTGATTTTGTAGCTTAGTATTTTATTTATTTATTTGTAATATTAGATTGGTTTTTTAAAAAAAGTTTTTTTAATATTTCTATATTAGAAAAAAATTTAAAATTACTATTTTAATTAAGTCCTTTTTCAAAAAAAGAATAAAATTGCTATAAGCATTGAAAACACTAATGTTTCGTTAATGATAGTATATTGATAACTTTTAAAAATGTCTTAAAATCGATTCTAGAGCCTCGTTTTTTTGACGTTTTTTTAAAGTATTGAAATATATATAGTATACAGATTTTTTGAAATATCAGATATAAAATTTTGAGTTTAGATACGAAATTATATCAGCTATAATTTTATAACTCTATTTTTTGATTCTGGAGCTTTAAAAATATAATTAATTACTATAGCTAGTTATAGTTATTACAAATATTTTTTATTAGATTATTTTATTATACTTTAAGGTATTTAGCATTAGATACTTTAAAGTATTTAGTATTAGATATTTTAAAATTTAAATTATGAATTTAAAATTTTAAATAAGTATAAATATTAATTTATATAGAATGATTTATGTTTTTAATTATAATTTATATTACATAATTTTAAGAAAATATAAATTTAAAAAAGAAAAAGATAGCGAATAAAAATTAGTAAAAACAAATAAAAAACAAGTAAAAAAAGAAGTAAAAAATTAGAGGGACACGTCCCTCTAAAAATTCCCTAAAATTATTTTTTTATATTTATACTGTTTTTTTAAACTTTTATATTTAAACTTTAATATTTTAATTATTTATATTTACAATTACTTTCCTTATTGACTTTTAATGTCTTTTTTTACTTCTGGAAGTACTTGTATTTGATAATCTCTTAGAAGTTTATTTGATTTATCTTTTACTGATAATGTTACCTCTCCAGTACTAATTGCCATTATTGTCCTCTCTCTCACTGAAAGAATTTTATCATCTGAAGATTCTATTTTTATAGTTGTATTTACAGAATCTGCAGGCAACAATTCAACTTCTAAGTCAACACTTTTATTTACTGTTAATTGTTTTGGTATATTAGTTATATTAACATCTTCTAAAAAGTTAGCTACTATTATATTTAATTCATTACTCTTAACACCACTTAATTCTGCATAAATTGTAGTTTCTCCGACAGTTAAAGTTTTAAGATTATTAGCTTTTGTAAAAATAGCAACTTCTTCATTTGATGAATGCCATATTAAATTTGTTGAATCAATATGATCAGGCATTAATGTGTAATTTACTTGTATTTCTTCATTTTTAGAAAAAGTATCAATTTTATTTGTTGATATAGTTATAAGTGAAGGCTTTTTTTGTATAGCTATTTCTAAATTTCTTCTAACAAAGATCACTAATACAACTAAAGATACAAGAAATAATATAATCCATATAAGTACATTTTCTTGTTTTTTAGTTTTAATAGCTTGTTCTTTAGAGTCTTTTTCTAAAGTATAAAAATCTTTTCCATTTTCTTCCATATACATATATTATAATTATTTTTTATTTTTTTCCATATTTTCTAATCAAAAAGATTATTTGTTACATATTCTTAATAAAAACATTGCACAAAACTATTTTGTTTTATCTCATCTTTTGATATTATAATTATAGGAGATAAAAAATAAGTATGATTAATAAAGAAGAGAACCCAAAGTTTTTAAATGAATATTTAGAGTATTCTGCAACTATTTTAAATAAATCAAAAGGTACTGTTAAAGAATATGGTTATGACATAGCTCATTTCTTAAAATATTTAAGATATAGGTTTAATAAAGATGTTATTCCTAAAGGCACAGTTAACCCGGATAGGTTATCTTATCCAGAAATCATTAAATGTATTGATATAAAAGATTTAGATTATGATTTTTTAGAAAAAATAAAAATAGAAGATATTCATGCTTTTTTATACTATTTAAAAGATGGATATAATGTAAGTCCTGTAACTCTTGCAAGAAGAGCATCTTCTATTAGATCTTTTTTTAAGTATGAAACTAGAATAACTAAAAAACTAAAAGATAATCCAACTATTAATTTAGAAACACCTAAAATACCTAAAAAATTACCTGTATATTTAAATTTAGATGAATCTAAAAGGCTTTTAGAGGCAGTTGAAAATCCAAGTTTAAATTCCAAATCTTCAGATAAATTTATTGAAAGAAATACAGCTATAATAACATTATTTTTAAATTGTGGTTTAAGACTTGGAGAACTAATAGATATTAATATTAATGATATAGATTTTAAGGAACAAAAAGTTAGAATAAGGGGAAAAGGTAATAAAGAAAGAGAATTATTTTTAAACAATGCTTGCAATAAAGCTATAAAAAATTATCTAAAAGTAAGACCTATTGAAGATGTACCAGAAGAATATAAAGACGCACTTTTTCTAAGTGAAAGAAAAAATAGAATTAGTAGAAGATCTGTCCAATATATTGTTAAATCTGAATTACAAAAAGCAGGAATTAATACAGAAAAATATTCAGCACATAAATTAAGACATACAGCAGCAACTTTAATGTATCAACATGGACACGTAGATATAAGAGCATTACAGAAAGTTTTAGGTCATGAGTCTATAGCAACAACAGAAATATATACTCACTTAAACGAAGAACAAGTAAAAGAAGCATTAGAAAGTAATCCATTAGCAAATTTATAAAAATATAATTGTTTAATCTATTTTATCTATTTTTTTATTTGAGTTAGTGAATTCAGACAATCTAATTTCATAAGCTTTTATTGCAATCTCTTCATAAGCTAATTTTCCTGTATAACCAATAGATGATAATAGTTTTTTGGTAAAGAAAGGATTTACTGGTAAAATTGGTCCTAAAAGATAAGTAGCTATAAAATTATTAATTCTAATAATTTCTTCCTTTGATTCTTTATTTATTCCAACTCCTCTAATAACTTTAGCAGAAAAAGGAATCTTTGAATTTGCATCAACTGGGAAGCTTTCTGTAAATTGACTTTTAAAGCCAACAATTTTAATGTTTTCATAATAAGCAAGGCAAAAAGCATTCCACCTTTTCATCATGTTCTGTTTTGCATAAGTATTAAAAACACCTAAACATTCTATCTTGTTTCCATTTTCTTCTAAAATATATTCACCAAAAAGTTCAAAAGCATTTCCTGTAGCTAAGAATACTTGTCCTTTATCTATTTTGTTTTTAATTTCTTTTTTTAATGGTAATAGTTTTTCTAACACTATTTTTTGAGCATTTTCAGATAAAGATCCAATGTATACTAAAGAAATATCTTCAGAAAGAAATTTTGGCTTTTCTAAAATATGGGTATATATAAATTCAGCATTATCTTTTAGTGTCTTTTCTAAATAAAGTACATTTCCTAAGTCACCATAAAGATTGCAAAATTCTGGATACAATATTTCTATTTTCATTTTTTACCTTCAATTCCTTTCTCTTTTAAAATTTTATCCCTAACTTTCCAAGCTAATTTTTGTGCATATATATCATAAAGTAGGAAAACAGTGTCAGAAGAATAGTCTAATTTATTTGGTACATCTAATTCATTTAATTCATAGTGAAGTTTTTCTTCTGGAATACCATCTAATAATGCTTTTAAAAGCACATCAACAGATCTTGGGCCACCAATTATTACTTGTTTAACTGATGGATCATTAAAGAGATTCCAATCAGCATCATAATGCCACATAATTGTTTCTGTGGCTATTTTATTGTCTGATGCATCATCTAATATTAATATTATACTTTTTGTACCTGGATAGTCTTTAACATATTTAAAAACATTTGTACAAGCAAAGGAATTTTGACCTTTTGTTAAATTTAATATGAGTTTAGTATTATTTTCTAATTGGTATTCTGAATATCTTGTTTTAACTATTTTAATACCTTTTAAAGCATCCGCTATCTCCTCCGGAGAATGACCAATTTCACTTAAAAATGCAATTGTAGCAATTTCATTATATTGATTAAACATAGACTCAGAAATTAAAGGAAAATTATAATGTTTCCCATTAATATTAGCATTCATTAAACCATTTTCTTTATCTATTGTATTTATATTGTAGTTTGATGGACTATTTTGAATATGTCCATTAGGACAATAGATTTTACCTATATGATTAGTTTTTACATAATCATATTTTAAGTATTCATAGCATATAGGACAAACCATGATATCTCTAATCCTATTAAATGGTTCTTTAGTATCATTTTCTTGTTTAGAAAATGAATAATATATTTTCTTTTTAACATTACCAATACTTGATGCCACAATATCATCACTATTAACAATAATTGTTGTATTTTCGTCTATGGAATCAGTTAATATCTTAGTTATAAATTCTACATGTGCATTTCTTCTTATAGAGTCTCTAAGCATGTTTGTTATAACTAAATAATCTAATTTAATGCTTTTTAAAAGAATAGGTGAATATCTTTCATCTAGTTCTAATACGGCATATTTATATTTTGATTCTCCTTTTAGGTTTGCTCCAGCAACTAGTGCTGTAACAAGTCCATCTTCGATATTTGAACCCTCTTTATTATTTAATACTTTATATCCTAAATTTTGCATAGAATCTACAATTAAATTAGTAACAGTTGTTTTACCATTTGTTCCTGTAATACCAACAATTTTTTCTGGTTTACCAATTTTTTCTAAAATGTCTGGGCATATTATCATTGCAATTTTTCCAGCTTTATGAGAAGGTTTTCCTATTAATATTTTTGCTATAAAGTCTAATACCTTACCAACAAATACTGCTAAATAGAATCTCATTATTCTTCTCCTTTTACAGCTAAGCTTCCCAATCTATTTAATATATCTTTTGTTATATTATATGGTGGAGAATATGTTAAATCTAAATCAACAAGATCTTTTGCAGTCATATTAGCTTTAATTGCAGTTGCTGCAACATCTAATCTTTTATCAACTCCTGTTTTTCCAATAGCCTGTATTCCTATTAACTTTTGATTTATTTTATTAAAGTATCCTGCTAAATATATAGGGTTTGCATGCTTAAAGTGTTTAACATTACTCATTTCTTCTATGTATACTGTTTTAATATCTTCTTCCATTGAAACTAAAGTATTCTTATTTTTTAAGAATGATGCAATTTCTGTTTCATTTAAACCTACTCTTCCAATAGTGTAATCGAATATTTTAACAATTTCTGTTTTAACTGCTCCTATATATGGAGTAGCTTGTAGTTTTTTGTCATTTGAAGCTAAAATATTATCTGCAACAAATTTTGCTTGTCTTTGAGTAACTCCTGACATTCCAAAGACCATTGATTCTTTAGTTAT
>CAZCCM010000008.1:22289-29530 GCA_964497325.1 uncultured Lachnospiraceae bacterium
CTTAATTTTATCTTTAATATTTTTTTCTAATATTTCAGTTATAGAGGAATTATATTGTGGTAAAATTTTTTCAGCTCTGTCTAAAACATTTATATTAAAGCCTAAATTATATAATGCTTCCGAAAGTTCTAATCCTAATGGTCCTGCACCAACTATGGTAATATCCTTATATTCTCCAGAATGAAGTTTCTTTTTTAATCTTTGCAAATTTTTAATGTTTTTAAATATAAATATATTATCATTTAAATTATCTAATTCTTTAAGCTTTATAGAATTTGTTCCGGTTGAAATTACTAGTTTATCATAATTAACTTTATACATTGAACTTGAACCTGTTTCAATAACTTTTAATTCTTTGCTTTTTTCATTTATTTCTATTACTTCAGTCATTAATTTAATCTTAATATTATATTTTTCTTGATATTCTTTAACATCATTGATATATAAAAGGTCTTCATTAAAATCTTTATCAAGAGCATATGGGAGCATGCATACAGCTGGAGCTAAATGATAAGCTTTATCAATTACTACAATTTCAATATTAGGATCCCTTCTTCTTAATCTTCTCGCAACAGTGATTCCACCTGCAACTCCTCCAATTATAACAACCTTCATTTTATACTCCTTTTTTTTCTGGCCTTTTCCAATTCTTAATAACTCTTTCTTTTTGTCTTGCTATTACTAAATTATTTTTTTCAGTATCTATAGTTAGTGTTGAACCTGCTGCAATATATGAATTTTCTTCAATAGTAACTGGAGCAACAACATTAACATTTGATCCAATAAATGCTCCATCTTTAACTATTGTTCTAAATTTATTTGCACCATCATAGTTAACAAAAATAGCTCCACAACCTATATTTATATCATTTGCTAAGTCAGCATCTCCTACATATGCTAGATGTGAAGCTTTAACATTATTTCCTAAATTAGAATTTTTAATTTCTACAAAATTCCCTATTTTGCAATTCTCTCCAATGTTACTTCCAGGTCTTAAGTGTGACATTGGACCAATTTTAGTATTTTTACCTACAATACTATTTTCTATATTAGAAGAGTCTACAATAGATTTATCTCCTATTATTGAATTAATAATAGTTGTAAAGGGTTTTATTTCAACATTTGATCCAATTTTAGTATTTCCTTTTAAAAAAACAAAAGGGTGAATTATAGAATTGTCTCCTATCTCAACCCCTTCATCAATATATGTATTTTTTTTATCTATAAAAGTATAATTCATATTCCATTCTTTCTTTAATATAAAAATTAAATGTAAATTGTTTTAATTTTTTGTTTTAATTTGCTTTAAATTATTTTAATGTATTGTTATTATTAGTAAATTTTTATATTAAACTTATTCTATATTATTAAATTTTAATGATTCTTCTACTGCTATTTTATCACATAGATTATTAAATTTGTCATCAGAATGACCTTTTATTTTAATGAATTTAACTTCATGTCTATTAGTCTCTTCTAATAATTCTTTCCATAAATCAATATTCTTAACATCAGACTTATTAGAAGTTTTCCAATTATTTTTTTGCCAATTAATAATCCAGCCTTCATTAAATGCTTTTTCTACATATGCACTATCTGTGTATATATCTATTTTATCAGAAATATGAATTGATTTCAAAGCTTCTATCACAGCTTTAAGTTCCATTTCATTATTTGTTGTATGAGCTTTCCCTCCTCTTAATATTATATTGTTTGTATTAAGTGGGATAATAGCTGCCCACCCTCCTGCTCCGGGGTTACCACTACAAGCTCCATCTGTATAAATTTTCATATTCTTCCTCTGTTTTTATATTTATTTTTTATGTAAATTAATATATAAGTTTCAAACTGTTAAATTGTTTAATTTTTATTTTAATTTTATTTTAATTTTATTTTAATTTTTATTTTAAGTTTATTTTAAGTTTAAATGTGAGTTTAAAATAAAGTTATTACCTTAATTGTTTAGCATATATTTCTGCTATTATATTTGCCCATTCAGTTATTTTATCTACATCTTCACCTTCAATCATAACTCTAATTATAGGTTCTGTTCCTGATGGTCTAATTAACAATCTGCCTTTAGCCTTTTCTATTTCTTTTTCAATTTTATCAATTGTTTTATTATTCATATTTACATTTAAAAAATCTTGTTTTTTGTTTTTATCAATAACAACATTAACTAAAACTTGTGGTAATATTTTAATTTGTTTTTTTAGTTCTGATAGCGGTTTTTTAAAATATTCTATAGCTGAAAGTAGTATTAAAGCAGATTGTATTGCATCACCTGTATGTTTATTTTTATTAAATATAATATGTCCTGATTGTTCGCCACCAAAATTCATATTTTGTTCTTCAAGCATTTCTGCAACATATTTATCTCCAACTTTTGTTTGCAAAACTTCAAAACCATTTTCTTTCATAAATCTTATAAATCCAATATTTGACATAATAGTTACTGCAACTTTTTTATCAATTACTCCAATTGCATTTAAATACAGTGCTGAAATACCTATAACTATATCACCATTTATTGCTTCTCCTTTATCATCAACAGCTATAAATCTGTCGCCATCTCCATCAAATACTATTCCTAAATGATACTTTCCTTTGTTTTCTTTTTTCTTCATTACTTTAGCTAATGTTTCAGGATGAACTGCTCCACAATTATCATTAATGTTTATCCCATTTGGTTCGTTATTTATACATTCTACTTTTGCTCCAAATTGTTTAAAAACTTTTGGTGCTATATCATAATTTGAACCATTTGCAGTATCCATAATTAGAGATTTACCTTTTAAATTTAAATTCTTTTTAAAATCATCGTATAAAGATTTTATATATTTATCTACAAGTTTAGATTCATCAACAATTATTCCTAGTTTATCATGTGATATAACTCTTGTGATTTGCTTTTGATCTATTATATATTTTTCTATTTCGGTTTCTAATTCATCTGTTAATTTTCTTCCTTTATAGAATATTTTAAATCCATTATATTCATATGAATTATGTGATGCTGAAAGCATAACTGCTAAATCAAAAGTATCATCTTGAGCTAAAAATGCAGTAGCAGGAGTCGGAACAACTCCTAATTTGTGTGCATTACATCCCATTGAAAGTATGCCAGATATAATTCCTGACTCTAACATATCTGAAGAAATTCTTGTGTCTTTCCCTATTAATATTCTAGGCTTACCTTTTTTATATCTTTCTTCTGGTATAAGTACTTCAATTGCAGCTCTCATTACTACATATGCGGTATCATTTGTTAAATCAACATTTGCTATTCCTCTTATTCCATCTGTTCCAAAATAATTTTTCATAATAACCTCCTTAATAATGGTATCAGTTGGATAATATCCCACCCCATAAAAATGGAATATCATTATAATTTTCTAGTTTTCTACACCCATTAAAACATAATGAGTATGGTAAAGCTTTAACATTTGTATTATCTTTAATATTAGTCATTGTTTCCCACCAATTAGGTGCAACTCCTGTTATATTAGTTGAGTTAGAAAAACAATATCTAATGTTTTCAATTTTATTTAAATTCATTATTAAATCATTAGGAATACTTTCTAACTTATTACAAGCGAAGAATGTTCCAGACAGTATCCTTACATTAGGTGATAAAGTAAATATATTATCAGGTATCTCCTTAATATTTGAACTTGCAAAAGTTTCTATAAATACTTCCATGTTAGTAAACTCTTCTATCCAAGAAGGATTCATATCTCCTTCAATATACTTAGTTAAATCACCTAAGCCTTTAAAGTTTAAATTTTTAAAATTAATAATATTTTGTATGTCTATATTATTATCTTCATTAATCTCTATATATTTATCTATATGATTGTTTATGTCTTCATATTCTAGCTCTGTAGATACAGGAATATTATTAAAGAATTCTTTTTTAAAAACATCTATATCATATTTGTTTTGAGATATATTATTAAAACTTCCAAAGAATCCTCTATTAGTATCTCCAGTAATTATTACTGTATATATCCCCTTCTTCTTATATGTATGTATTGGTATTAAAATATCATTGTATACATTGTATGTTACATCTGTATTATTTTTATTAGCATTGGAATTAGTATCAGAATCATTATTAACTTTATATGTTAAGTATTCTTCATCTATCCCATCACCCCAATTAATATTTATTTTATTATATGTAATTAAAGGAAGAGTAATAGTCTGATCTTTATTACTTTGTACAGCTATAATCAAAGAATCTGGATTCTTTTTTATTAACTGATTGTTTACTATTGAGTTAATAAAGTTATTTATATTATTGCCTGTGAACTTATCTCCTATGTATACAATTAAAAGCATAAGTAATAAAATCGGTACAATTTTAAATATTGAATTATTCTTTTTTCTTCTTTTTTTCATACTACCTTAATTTAAAAAACACTTATATAAAATATATAATATATTGTATTCCTTGTCTATATAGTAATGCCCTTTTTTTATAATTGCAAATATCTAAAATCTAATGGTTTAATAATTAATACAGTAACTTTCTGTATTTAATATTTATATCTAATATCTCTAATATATTTATTTATAGATTGTGATTAAAATATATAAACATAAAGAAAAAATATTAATAATAACTAATAAGAAAATAAAAAAGAGAGTAGTCTCTCTTTGTGATAGCGGATTAGTTGTTTTATTTTATTGTTTTGTATAATTATATTTAGACAAATTCAAAGTCTATATTTCCTTCTTTTAGATCTACTGCACTAATTTTAATTTTAACTTTATCTCCTAGTTTATATATCTTATTTGATTGTTGAGCTTTTGCTTGTCTTGTTATTTCGTCAAATTCAATATAGTCTTCCATGTTTACATATCTAATTAAACCTTCAATAGCATTAAATATTTTAACATAAATTCCAAAGTTTGTTATAGCAGATATAGTGCCGTCATATTCATATCCTATCTTATTCTCCATAAATTCAGCAGATTTAATATCATGATATTCTCTTTCAATATTAGTAAGTTTAGTTTCTATTAAAGAAGCTCCGTCTGCTACAATTTTAGCTTGTTTTAAGTATTGGTTCTTTTCATTAATTGTTAGTGTATTATTTAATGATTTTTTTAATATTCTATGAATAAATAGGTCTGTATATCTTCTAATAGGTGCTGTGAAATGAGAATAACTATTTGTAGCAAGACCAAAATGGCCTAAGTCTATATTGTTATATTTAGCAAGTCTCATAGTTCTTAATAACAGGCCGGAAATTATTTCTTCTAAATCATTTCCTTTTAATTTATCTAAAAATGAAGAAAATTCTTTTGGTTCAATCTTAATATTTGATTTTAAATGTGCTTCTTTATTTTGTTTTTTTAGGTTAGTTCTCATATTTGAAAGATTATTATTTATATTATTCTTATATTTATTATTTTGATTATTTTGATTATTTTCTATTTTCCTTCTATATGCTTTTTTACTATCTATATATTTTTTGTTATTTAAAAAATCTATTTTAAAACCTAATGCTTCTACAACTTCTTTTAATTCTAAAACTTTATCTATATCTGGTTCTTCATGTACCCTATATATTACTGGAAGATTTTTATTTTTCATATAACTACCAACAACTTCATTGGTAAGAACCATAAATTGTTCTATAATTTCACTAGAAAAACGCTTTGTTTCAGCTTTAATATCTATAATCTTACCTTCTTCATTTATTATGAATTCTGGTTCAGGTAAATTAAAATCAATATTTCCTTTTTCTTTCCTTTTTCTTTTTAAAATTAAAGCTAACTCTTCCATTGCCTTAAAGTCTTTATAGTCTCTATCTTCTATTTTTTTATCTAAAATATCTTGTACTAATGTATATGTCATTCTTCTGTTAACATTAATGTATGACTCTGAAATGTTTTTATGTATAATATCTCCATTATTATCTATCTTTAAATATACAGTTAATGTAAGCCTATTAGAGCCTTCTTTTAAACTGCATATGTTATTTGATATTTTAAAATCTAACATTGGTATTACTTTGTTAATTAAATATAGCGAAAAGCCTCTAAGTCTAGCTTCTTGATCTATTTCACTGTCTTCTTTTACATAGTGCGAAACATCTGCTATGTGAACATATAGATGATATATATTTCCTGTTTTTTTAATAGAAATAGCATCATCATAGTCTTTTGCTGTTTCTCCATCAATAGTATATGTTCTTAAACCTGTATAGTCTGTTCTATGTTTTAGTTCATGATCATAAACTTCATTAGGAAGATTTTCTAATTCTTTTTTAACTTTATCAGGAAAATCTTCATCAATATTATTTTCTGCTAAAATTAATTTTAAATCTAATAAAGGATCTTCTTTATTAGTTATTACTTTAAGAATTTTGCCTTCAGTTTTTTTGTCTTTTTCTGGAAACTTTAGTATTTGAACTAAAACAGCATCACCATTTTTAGCTCCGTTATTATTACCTTGTTTAATATATATGTCTGTTGAATAACTTCTATTTGTAGGCTTAACAAATCCAAAATTTATATTTTCTTCATATATTCCTGTAATATTGTTAGTATTTCTTTCTAAAATTTTAATTATTTTGCCTTCATAATGTCTTTTTTGATCAATTATTCTAGCTAAAACATAATCCTCATTATTTGCATTTAAAGAGTATTCTTTGGGAATATATATATCCTCATTAAAATTTTTTAAGTCTATTTTAAATCTTTTAGAAAGTTCATTTAACTTATCATTATCGATTGGTTCAACAAAACCAAATCCTTTGTTTTTCTTTGCTAATTGTCCAACAAAACAAAAAGAAAGATCATTAGGCATTTTTTCTGAATCATTTATTCTTGCTTTTGCTAATAATTCTTTTCTTTTATTTATATTCCTTGATTTATTTATATTAAAATTTTTCTTTTTACTATTATATTTGTTCTTCTCTATATTTTTTGTAGTCCTTTTACTTTTAGTTTGTTTTCTTTTTTTATTATTTTGTTTTTTCATATATTTTTAATCTCTCATTTTCTTTGGTATAGGTGGAAAATAAGCCGAGTTCTGTATTACGTAGTCATTTATCTAGGATATATATTACTATATACCTCAAGCCGCTCAGAACGAAGACAAGATAACTCATAAATCTTCGAATTACAAGGCGTTGCTTCTAGTGGGGTTTACACATTAAATATATCACTATATCTAATGGTGAGCTCTTACCTCACCTTTTCACCATTGCCATAAAGGCTGTTTT
>CAZCCM010000009.1:0-21555 GCA_964497325.1 uncultured Lachnospiraceae bacterium
TTTTTTATAATTAATTCTTATAATCTCAACCAGCTTCACGAACTTTTAGTTTTGTATATTCTTTTTTTATTTTCCTTTATAAATTTTTTTCTTACTATATTTTATTAAAGTTCTATATATTCAAACATTGATTCAAACTTTGCATCACCTATACCTGTTACATTTTTAATATCCTCAAGCTTTTTAAAATTACCATTTTTCTTTTTATAATTTATAATATTTGTAGCTGTAGTAGCTCCTACTCCAGGTATTTTTTGTAATTCTTCTAAGCTTGCTCTATTTATACTTATTTTCTTACTTTCTTGTACTTCCGGTATATATGATACTCCAGAACTATAGTCTACTAATTCTCCCTTTGTTGGAATATATATTTTTTCTCCATCCATCATTACCATCGCTAAATTTACATATCTTAAATCTGCCGTATCTAATAGGCCTCCTGCTTTTTTAATAGCAGATTCTAACCTGTCTCCTTCCTCTAATTCAATTAAACCACTCTTTTTTACAGCTCCATCTAAGTGTACATATATATTATTTTTTTGATTTAATTCCTCTTCATAATCCTTATATTCTTCTTCAAAAATACTTTTTTCTTCCTCTATCTTATCTTCTGTAAAAGATTTTGAATTAGAAATTAATGAAAATATTATAATAGATATAATGACTACAGCTATTATAATTTCTTTCTTTTTTTCTTTAAAAAATTCTAACTTCATATTATTCCTTTCATTCTTGTTTATTTTATTTTTTTGTATTTATTTTTTTAATTTTTCCTTATTACAATTTATCTTTTGTATTATTATTATTGTTATTGTTATATTTCTTCTTTCTTAATTATTTATTTTCATACTGTTTTATTCTAATCTTTAGTTATCCTTTTATATGTGCTATATTTAAATTATGAATACAAAAATATATAGATTTAAAAATACAAATTATAAAAAAAATGTTTTTAAAAGAATTCTTTTTTTAATTCTTTTATTCGTATTTTTTCTAAATATCTTTCATCCAATAATTCTCCAAGCAAACACTTCTCTTCCTTTTGCTAAAAACAATCATTCTCGTGCCTCTATGGATGAAGATGGCAATATCTATATAAGAGAAAATTTATATAATAGAATTTATCCTGCGAGCCTAACTAAAATAGCTATATCAATAATCGCTATAGAAAAGCTCAAATTATCTGATGAAGTTTTTATACAGGAAATCGATTACAATCTTCCATTAGACTATGTTACTACACCATTATATCTTGGAGAAACTTTAACTGTTGAAGATCTACTATATGCAACAATGTTAAAATCTGGAAATGATGCAGCAATTTATCTTGCTAAAGAAGTTTATGGTAACAAAGAAAATTTCATTGAAGGCATTAATAAATATTTAAAAGATTTAGGGCTAATTAATACAAATTTTACAAATCCTTTTGGATTAGAAGAAGATAATCATTATACTACACCGTATGACTTATTACTTTTAACAAAGCACGCTATGGAGAATAGAACTTTTAAAGAAATAGTAAGCAAAACAAAATATGTTATACCTGAAAATAACTTTTCCGAAGAAAGAGTTATGAGAACTACATCTCTATTTGCGGAAAAAAACAGTTCTGTTTTTAACCCTGATTTTTATGGAATAAAGTCTGGATATACTGAAAGTGCCGGAGATTGCTATATTAGTGCAAATAAGATTTTAGATAAAGAATTTTATTTTATATATACAGGTGCTGACTCAAGAATTTCTAAATTTATTAATATTCAAAAAATGTATGATGAAACAAAATATATTTTAGAACAAAAAAATATTTTAGATAACTATGCTAAAACAAATATAACAACTAATTTTTCTAATAATTTAAACTTAAGTTATTTTAAATCCAGATATCTATTTTCAACTTTAGATAAAATCTTTTTTTCAACTTTTGCTATATTCATTTTCTTTTTAATTTCTAAAGTGTCCTTAAAAAAAAGAAAAAAGAAGAAAACGAAAAGAAAGAAAAGAAGGAAATAATAGATAAATAAAATTTAACAAAAAATAAATATCAATATTAAAATAATAATTTTAATGTTTTATAGACAAAAAGAGAGGCTTTATCCCCTCTTTTATTTTGAATACACTATAACACAATATTCCTATTTTGCAAGACTATTGTAAAATTTATTTTATGAATTTATTAATAATATTATTTTTATACATATGTTTTATAATATTAGTTCTTTCTATATTATCTTGTATAAACGATGATTTGATGACAGGTAAAACAAATTGTAACAAATATAAAATTACAAATATTAATACCAATATTTTCGTAACCTGTAAAATTGATCCTAAAATATAATTTAAAACATTAACAATAGGTATGACATCTACAACTTTAACTATAATTATTCGGAGAATAGTAAGTATAAAATATAAAATAAATGACCATGCAATCATAACAACTATTTGAATGACAAATCTTGATAATTCTTCAGAAACTTTTTCTGCTATATTATTATAATGTTCATCTTTAGCTTTTGTTATATATTCATTAATCTTATGATTCAAAACAGGTAAAATTTCTCCATCTGCTTTTAATTCTCCATTTTCATTAACCTGCTTAGACTCTAACATTGTATAAACTGTTGTTTTAAGTGTATCAAAAACAGAAGTGTTTTTAATTACAAACTCTGTTACTGGCTTATATGTTACATAAACAATTGGTATTACTAAAATCATAATCAATAAACTTAAAAGTACTTTTATAGCTCCATTCTTATATCCATAATATGCTGAAACTGCTAATATAACTAAAAAAATTATATCTATAATAATCCCTATCCACATATTCCCACCTTTTTTCCCTCTTTTTCTTTTTTTCTTTTTTTCTTTTTCTTCTTTTTTCTTATTAGGTAATACCATTATTTAACGGTACTCCCATTTCATAGTAGATTTAATAAATAACATAACATTTTTATTTATTTATTTTTACTAAAAATCTACTATATTAAAACTATTTTTATATAAAACTGTACCAAGTTTTTCAGAAATTAAAACTTCTCTTATCTCTTTATTTGATTCATACTTTTTCTTTTCCCAACCATCTATAGTTAGAAATAATGCTTCTTGTCCTAAATTAACTGCAATATAGTTTCTTGATATTTTTAATTCTTTAGGAACAAATTTACCTATTTTATATATTCCTTTTGTCTTTCCTTTATCATTTAAAATTGTTATTTGATATTCTTCACTAAATACACCCTCTTTAACTTGTTCCAAAACAATAATGTTTTTTCCTGATTTTAAATCAATAAATTGTGTATTTTCTGATATATCATATATTTTTTCTTCTTCACTTTTAGTATATCTAAAAACTTCCTTAGAGTAATGAGCTAATAATAAGTCTTTAGATTTAAATGTAATATCTACTATTAATTTATTTTGTTTATATGTCTTGATTTCTGAATTTGTTGGATCATTCATTGCTTTATCTACAGATATATATTTAATAATTGATTCTACAACAGGTTTTGAATAATTTACTTCTGCAATAGCTAAAATCTTATTATCATTAGAAATTTCAGCATCTACTACTATGTTAGAAGAAATGTAAATATTAAATAATTCTTCTCCTTCATTATTTATAACTGCTACTATAGATTTATATATACTATTACTTCCAGTTATAACAACATATCCATTTGTATTTACATTTACATTATTTATATTAAAGTCTAATTCTCTATTCCAAATAATTTTATCATCATTAATCAAAAAAACTTTTTTACCTTTTTTTTCAACCAAAACTAAATGTTTATCATTAGTTTTAATTATAGGTGTTGCCATTGGAATATAAAGTTTTTCATTCATATTAACTAATTGACCTGATTTATTATATATAGCTAACTCCCCTTTTTCTAAAACACCAATATTATTGTCATATACTATTATTTGGGGATTATTTTGTGCATTTAAATATATTTCTATTGCATTTTCCTCATTAACATATTTTCCTATAATTTTTTCATCTATAAAAAATCTAACATCAGGACTTAAAATATATACAAGCACAAAAGCAAATACTAAAAATAAAATCAAAAGAAAAATATTTCTATTTTTTGTTGCTATTTTTTTTGAACTTCTACTATTCTTTTTTTTATTTTTACTATTCATATTAGCCTTTCTTTATACAAAGTATATCAAACTTGCCTTAAAAATAAAAGAGAAAATATATTTAATTTATTGAAACATCATGTTTTTTGTGCTATACTATTAACATAGCGAAAGGAAACAACCAGAAAGGAGCATTTAATGTTTAAAGTAGGTGATAAGGTTTTTTATCCTATGCATGGAGCTGGAATAATCAAATCTATAGACGAAAAAGAAATTTCAGGAAATAAGGTTTCATATTATACTATTTCATTACCAAATGAAATTAAAGTAATGATTCCTTTAGAAAATACTGATGCTGTTGGTCTTAGAGAAATTATTAATGAAGACGAGGCAAATAAGGTTCTTGGAATTTTAGAATCAGAAATTACTGAAATGCCAGAAAATTGGAACAAAAGATATAATGAAAATAGAGATAGATTAAAAACAGGTGATATTTATGAAATTGCTGACATTTATAGGAATTTAAGTTTAAGAAATAGAGAGAAAAACTTATCAACTGGTGAAAAGAAAATGCTTTTAAATGCAAAACAAGTATTAATTAGTGAATTATCTCTTTCTTCAAATCAAAGCTTTGAAACTATTGAAAAAAGAATAGAAAATAAATTAGACGAAAATTTTAAAAATCATGAACAAGAAATTTAAAATGTAGGAGGAACATATGAAATATGTATGTACTTTATGTGGATATGTCTATGATGATTCTGTAGAATCCATACCTTTTTCTGAATTACCAGACGATTATGTTTGCCCACTATGTGGAGCTACTAAAGAATCATTTGAATTAGTAAAAGAATAAAAATAGAGCTTAAGGCTCTATTTTTATTTTACACATATAAATTTTTAATATTTTCTAATTTTTCTTTTTTTCTTTTTTTCTATTTTTTCTTTTTTTATTCTTTTTCTAATACACTTCCTATAATTCCTGCATCATTCATATGTTTTGATACTACAATATCTGGTAAATTACTAGAAAATTTAGGAGTTTCAACTAATTTTTCTTCTAATCTTTTAAAAATTATTCCATCTTTATAGATTGAAAAACTTCCACCAAAACATATTGCCTGTGGTTCAAATATATCTATTAAACTAACTAAGCCTATAGCTAAATATTCAATAAAATCTTCTATTTCATATTTTAACAATTCATAATGCTTATCAAAAAATTCAGGATCATTTCCATTAAATCTAATTCCATTTTCTTCTAAATCATCATTTATTCTTGTTAAAAGCGAGCTCATAGAACAATATTTTTCAAAACAACCATTTTTTGAACAAGCACAAGGAACTCCATGAGCAACTAAAGTCATATGTCCTAATTCAAATCCTCTTGCTTTTTTAGGAATTAATAATTTATGATTCATAAATACTGCAGAACCAATACCTGTACCTAATCCTAAAAAAATACAATCTTCATATTTTTTTAATGCTCCAAATTTCTTTTCACATAATGCAGCAGCTTCATTATCATTTTTTATTAAAATATCTATATTTTTATCTTTCTTTAGTCTACCTTCGTTCTTTTCTTTATTTAAATACTCTTCTAAAAACTCTCTAATAGGAAAATACGAAATATTTAAATTTTTAGCATCTCTTACATCATTATTGCTAGCTTTCCCAGGCATTCCAATACCAATTGTATCAATGCTATCTAAACTTATCTTCTTTATTCTTAATATATATTCAATTCCATCAATAATTCCGGATTTAATAGTCTTAATAGCTTTTTCTTCATTTTCTTTATCATCTTTGTATATATATTTATCTTTAACAATTAATATTTCTTCAGGATCATCTTCGGATATTAATCCTACTCCAACATGAGTACCACCTATATCTATTCCTATTTTCATATCTTCCCCCCTATTAAATTTATAATACAATATATAGCTTTTATTTTCAATGCAGACCTTTAATTTAATATTTATAAAATATTAATATTTTTTAATTTTTAAATAAAATTTAAAAAGAAGATTATAAAAATTGTAAGAAATATATACTTAAAAGAATTAAAATAAATTAAATTAAATTAAATTAGAATTTAAAAAACAGAAACAAATTTGTTTCTGTTTTTTTAAATTTATATGGTATAACATTCTGTATAATTAGTATTAATCTAAGTATGCATCGAATAGGAAGTCTCCCATGTACATCTCTATTGCAGGAACTAACACTACTAATACTAGGAAAATTAGCACTATTCCTACCACGGCATATGATATTTGTGGTAATACTTTCATAACTCTCTCTATCTTTAATTCAATATCTTGATCAATTATTTCTAAAAGTTTTTCCATCATTTCTGTTAAATCTGTATCCATTCCTATTTTAAGCATGTCTGTTGCCATTGGGGTTCCATATCCAGAACTTTCAAAAGGTTCAATCCAAGATTCTCCATTATATATATTATTAAGTGATTGCTCTATCATTGATATCATAACTTCATTTTTTACTAAATTTCTTGAAATTTCTAAAGAATCTTGTATTCTTAAACCACTTCTTAAATTTAATAAGATTGATCTAATTAATTTAGAAAAATCTAAAGCATAAATCAATTTCCCAAATATAGGAACTCTATATTTAAAACCATCCCATCTAAATCTACCTTTTGATGTTTTAATAAATGAAACAAATAAAAATGCAAGTCCAACTATTATAAAAACAGGGATGTACCAAAATCTCATAAACCAATCTAAAAAGTTTGAAAAAGCAATTGTTAGTGCTGGTAACTGTTTTTGTCCACCCACCTGATCAAATACTTCCTGTATTTGAGGTATTGCTATTAAAGTTCCTGCTACCAACATTATTAAAACTGCCACAAAGGTTAAAAGATTAGGAATAACTGCTTTTTTTACTTTTGTTTTTGTATCATGTTCTTTTTCAATATATTCTATAGCCTGGCTAATAGATTCAACTAATGAACCTGAAAGTTCTCCAACCTTTATCATATTAGTAATAATGTATGGAAATTCTTTTGGAAATTGTTCCAACATTTCATACATATAGTAACCTTGTTCTAATCCTACTTGGACTTTTTCTAACAAACTTCCTAAATTTGGATTTTCGGTAGATTTTCTAATTGTATTTATAGCATCAATGTTATTAAAATTTGCTTTTTTTAGTAATAAAAATGATTGCATAAAAATAACTATATCTCTATGTTTAACAGGAGATAATAAATTTCTGATCCCTGATAAATCTATTTCTCTTTTTCCAACACTTGATTTTTCTTCCGTCCCTACAGGTTTTAATAATTGAACCTTCTTTTCTTTTGTATTATCTAACACAATTTCAACAGGCAATAATTCATTCCTTTTTAGAATTTTAATACATTCTAATCTTGAACGAGCCTCTATAACATTTACATAAGTTTGACCATTTTTATCTGATGCAGTATATTTATATTTAGGCAAATTTACCTCCTATCCTTTATATCTTTTCATTTGGATAATTGTTTTTACTAAAGTTTCTTGTTCCCTCTCATCTAATTGTCCTTTAGCTTCTTCTAATAATAATTTCTCATCAATAACTAAATTAGCTAAGGCATCTACTACTGTTTGAGAACCATTATCTGCAGATTGCATTGCATCCTCAATTTCTGAAGAAACATAGTTTGGCTTTCTAATAATTGATGCTATCTTTTTATTCATAATCATTATTTCTGGTACCATTGTATATTTATTAATATCAATAGGTACTAATTTTTGAGATACTATTAATCTTAAAATTGAGGTTAATAAAAATTTTATATTTTGTTGTAAACCTAAATCATAAAAATTAATAATTCTATCAATTGTTTCAGTACAAGACTTTGTATGTAATGTAGCTATAACTAAATGTCCTGATTCCGCTATTTCAATAGCTGCCTCAATTGTTTCTTTATCTCTAATTTCTCCTACAACTACAATATCAGGATCCTCTCTTAGCGAATTTCTAACTCCTTCACTAAAAGTCCTTATATCTTTTCCAGGTCCAACTTCTTTTTGAACTATTAAAGACTTATCTGATTCATGCATATATTCAATAGGATCTTCTAAAGTTATTATCTTTTTATTTGTATTTTTATTAATATCATCTATTAAACAATTTAATGTTGTTGATTTTCCAGAATTAGTTTTTCCTGTAACTAATATCAAACCTTGAGGCAAATAAGCCATTTCACGTATTTTTTCAGGTAAACCTAAATCTTCAAAAGAAGGCAATTCATCTTTTACAATTCTTGCAGTCAAAACTGGTAAATAATTAGAATGTGATAAATTAATTCTTAATCTAACCCCCTTAACAACTAAAGAAACATCTAAGTTTTTTTCTTCTTTATATCTCTCATCTAAACTAATATTTCCTAAAACAATATAGTCATAAATTTCAAACATATCATTTTCAGCCAAAGGTTCAAATCCCGGTGCATCTATTATTCCTGTAGCTATTCTAAATTTTGGTATTTCTTTTATTTTAAGATGTACATCTGATGCTCCATGTTTTACAGCTTCTTCAATTATTCTTTCAAAAATCATTTATTTCCTCTTTTTTATCTATAATATATTTTTTATCTATCATTTATTATTATTTCTACTGATAAAAAGCTAATTTATTATTTACTTCTTCTATAGTCGTAATTCCATCAACAATCTTTTTAACACCATCAACAATAAGTGGTTTATACTCTTTTGTTAAGGCCATATTTCTAATTAGAATAGTTGATTCATTTTCCATTATAGCTTCACTTATATCTTCATCCATTAATAATATTTCAAATAATGCAATTCTGTCTAAATATCCTGTAAAATTACATTTTTTACAACCTTTTACATTATATGTATGTTTATTTTTGAAATCTAATTCAATATTATATGGTTCAACTGTTTTCTTTAGTAGATTTTTTTCTTCTGTAGTAAATTCTCTTTCTTGTGAACAATAAGGACAAACTTTTCTAACTAACCTTTGTGAAATAGATGTCGCAAGTGTCGATGCAATATCATAGTTTGAAACTCCTATTTTTCTAAGACGAGTTATAACTTCAATAGCATCAATTGTATGTATTGTAGAAAGAACGTAATGTCCTGTTTGTCCAGATTGCATTGCTATTTCGGCTGTTTCACGGTCTCTAATTTCTCCTACTAAGATTATATCAGGGTCTTGTCTTAAAACAGTTCTTAAAGAATCTGCAAAAGATATGTTTTCGTCTATCTCAATTTGATTTATTCCTTCAACTCTAATTTCAACTGGATCTTCAATTGTTGTTACATTTGTTTCACTATTATTTAAAAATTCTAAAACAGAATAAAGAGTTGTTGTTTTTCCTTCACCAGTAGGTGCTGCTACTAATGTAATACTATTTCTTTTGTCAAATGCACGCTTAACTAATTTTGGATCATTAGGGAAACCTAAATCAAATAAGTTTTTAATTCCCTCATTCTTCTTTAAAAGTCTTAAAACAATTTTTTCACCATGAACATTTTTTTGTGAAGATACACGAATATTATAGTCTGGATACAATAAAATTCTACCATCTTGAGAAAGTTGCTTTTCTTGATGCATATTTGAAATTGCTTTTATTCTTCCAATTATAATATTTTGTTTCTTTTTATCTAAAGTTGCAACAGTAATTAATTTACCATCAATTCTATATCTAATTCTAACAGTAGACCCCAATGGTTCTATATGTATGTCACTAGCTCTCTTTTCCATTGCTGACTTAATAATTGTATCAATCAAAGATGTAATATCAGAAGTCTCATCAATATCAGTATCTGCAGATCCTTCTAAACTTGATATTACATTTAAAATATTACTTTCAAACGCTAAATATGGCTCAATTTGAAATCCTTTCCCCATAAGGAGTAGTGATATTTGTCTCAAAACAGCTTTATCATTTAAATCTGTAAAAGCTACTTTACACTTATCTCCTTCAACTGCGAAAGGTAAAGATTTAGTTTCTTTTGCTATATCCAGCGAATAAAAAGATCTCGGATTTATAGTAATCATTGATGTCTTTAATATTATTGAAGGAAAACCAAATAATTCTGATATAGCTTCAGAAAGTTGTGTTTCATCAGCTAAACCTAATGAATATATAATGTCTCCTAACCTCATATTAGGATTTAATTTTTGATATTCTATTGCTTGTCTTATTTGAGAATCATTTACAATCCCTCGTCTAACTAATTCTACTCCAATTGGAATTTTAGCCATTTTTATCTCCTGTATGCATTAAATATATTCTCTTTATATTTTTATTTTTATTTTTATTTTTATATTAATATCTTTCTTAAAGTGTCTTTATATAAATCCACTTTCCATCTTGATCTTCTGTATTAGGAAGTCCTGTTTTTTCTGTTAAAACATTTATTACTACATCATTATATACTTCTGCAGGGAATTCAACTTTTTTTACATAGGGTTCCAAAGTATACATAGTTTTTCCTAACAAATATGTAGGTAAAGAATCTTCATCTTCAGCAGGTATTCTTCTAGGTTCCCAATAAAATATGTCATACTTATTATTTATATTTTTTCTTCTAGCTAATATTCTATTATTTTCATTATCATACTTATTATACCAATCATCAATATTGTCTGTACTAACAAGAGAATTATTTGTATCATCTTCTACAGGTTCAAATAATTCTGTACTAAGATACTCATTAGGTGATTCTACCGCTATAGAATTTAAATTTGGTTTATTCTTCACTATAACATTATCAAAATATTTTACATATGGAAGTTTTACTTCAACCATTTCATTTAAAAGTAAATATTTAACTACAACATTTCCTTCTTTTCTTATATTAAATTGTATAGCTTCAGCAATATTTGTTGGGGTTTTTTTCTCTACTTCTATTTCTAAATTAAATCCTTCTGGTATATCAACACCTAGCTTTGTACTATAATTTTCATTTGAAGTATCTTTTATTATATCAATAAAGTCTTTATAAGAAATTATTTTTATTTTTTCTAAAATTGATTTTGCTATCTGAGTTGCTACTATTTCTCTGTTAACTTTATTAGAAGTTTTATTAATTATTAAAAACAAAGATACAATTATAGATAATCCTATTGATATTACAACAATTGCTACAGAAATATCTACTCCAGAAACACCTTTTTTATTTAATTTCTTTACTTGTTTTTGCATTTGTCCCCTATTTTAAAATATATTTAAAAAAATAAATAATATGAAAGAAACTAATCCTATAAGAAGTGCAAATGGTATATGTATTTCATTGGTAATATTTTTTATACTAAAATCTTTTAATTTCAAAATCTTACCACTTCCTTCTTTTTTTTGAACTATAAGTTTTTTTTCTAGTAAATATATTTTTTCAACACCTTTTTCAACTTCTACTTTTACTTCTACAGTCTCTTCTTTGTCCAAGTTTTTAATATTCTTATCTAATTTACTTTTATTTTTTTCTTTTTTTAATATTATCTTTTGTACAATATACATAAATATATATACTGGTATTAAAACTATACTTGTAAAAACTAATATTCTTATAGGTATATAAATAGATAAAATAGTAAAAAACATTAATAATTTTAAATAATATTTTATTCTGATTCTATGAATTTTTATTATTTCTGTAAGAAAAAACATAAATATTAACATTGTTGCTGATGCTAACATATATATATAATTCACACTTGAATGTATCAAATATGTTATTAATACATAAAATATAGAAATAATGAGTCCAAATCTTAAAAGTCCATCTTCTATTTTATACTTTTCTTTATCTATATATGCTGTTAAAAACATAAAAGTATAAAACATCATAAACATGAACAATTCTATTCCTTTAGTTAACAACACTTTTAGTTCTAATACTTTAAAAAAATTTAAAGAATTAAAAAACATTAAAAACATTGCAGCACTAAAGAGTTCTATTAAAACATACTTAGAACCAATCTTTGTTTTGCAATACCTACATCTTCCTCTTAAAAATATGTAAGAGAAAATAGGAAATAAATCAAAAAATCCTAATTTGTGTTTGCAATGAGGGCAGAATGATCTTTCCCTTGTGATATCTTTTTTTAAAGGTATTCTATATATAGCTAATGTATAAAAACTACCAAACAGAGCACCTACAAAAAATACTATGAAGTTAATTATTAAATCAAACAGATATTGCATATTCCTTCTCTTTTGTATCAACTTTCTTTATTGTAATGAAATACTTTTTCAAAAAGGGCATAAATCTTACGCCCTAATTAAAACTGTATTCCTTTTGTAATTAATTATTTGTTAACAACTGAGTAAGACACTCCCTTATTAGTAAAATCTACTACAAGTTCCAACTTATAATTACCTTTAATATAGCTATAAGTCATTGTTGATGGTACTCCTGATGTTGGTGTTCCAACATCAAAAGTTGATCCTTCAACTGGAGTTTCAAATAACGGTTGATCAACTGCAGCAACACTACCTGCTAATAATGTCCTAGCATCACTAATTGACCCTGGCATTTTTGTAGGATCAATTGAAAGATCTGCCATCATACCTGCTAATGAATTTTGAATTCTTTCTCCAGTTTGTGCTAATTCTGTCTTTTCCTTACCTTCCCCTGCTCTACCAAATAAACTGTTTTCTCCTAAGATTAAACTAATTGTAACTGTAGCTAAAATTAATAATATAATTATTGTTACTACTAAAGCTACTAATGTTATACCTTTTTTCTTCATGTATTCCTCCTTATAAAAAATTTTTTATATATTTTAAATATAACCTTTGTTAATGTATATCCTTCTGAAATTTAAGTTTTACTAAGGTGTTGCATTTATAACATGTGATGCTTTATTATTCTCTAAATTTAAAGTATAAACTAACGACCACTTACTATTAATAGGTGTATAGTTTATTGTATATATATTTTTTTCAGAATCTTTAGTCATTGTGTTTATAAGATTTGTATCTTTCCTATCATTCTCTATTAATCTAGATTTTACAGATAAAATATTGCTTACATCAAAACTTGATTGAAAATAATAACTATCAGTAATAACTGCAGAACTTGCATTATCTAACCTTTCTGCTATTTGAGTTAACTCTGTTTTATCTTTACTTTCTTTTGTTTTTTTTACTATTCCATCTTCTCCAACAATCAAAGATATTGTAATGGTTGCAAGTATTAATAAAATTATTATTGTTACTATTAAAGCTACTAATGTTATACCTTTTTTGTTCACACATTCCTCCTAAAAATTATTTGCCGGATATAATAACAAATAATTTTTTCCTTTATGCGAGGTTTCCCTCGCATAAGGTTTTTCTTTTGTACTTCATGTTGTTTTTCTTTTGTATATTGTTTATATCTTTTAAAGATATCTACAACCATATTTATTTTATGTTCGGATCATCAAATATTTTTCCACCTTGTGTTGATCCATTTGTGCCTGAACTCGAACTTGAACTTGAGTTTGAATTTCCTTTGGTTGATGACGAACCTGTACTTTCTGAACTATAGTCTGCAAAAGGATTACTTTTACCTTTTTCAAATCTTCTATTGCTACTTAATGCATTTATTTCTGCTTTGTTCATTCTATATGTTTTTAAAGCTGTTTTAGTTTCTTCTTGATTAATAACTTCTTCTAAAACTTTTTCTGCTTCTAAACTTTTAGAATATTCTTGAGCCTTAGGAATCTTTTTTAATGTTGGAAGCTTATCATAAAGAACAATTCCCATTGTTATTAAAATTATTATTAAAATTAAAATTGATACTACTATTTCTTTAAATACTTTCATAATATACTTCCTCTATTTATCATTCTTAAATTCTTATTTTTTCTTGTCTTACCTATATTCCTTATCTATTAAAATATAGGATCTATAGTTGGTATTGTTTCTTCTTGAATTGTTTTTTCTTCACTTTCATTTATTGTTTCTTTAGTTTTACTTTCTTCATTTTCATTTATTGTTTCTTTAGTTTTATTTTCTTCATTTTCATTTTTTGTACCTTCTGGTAAATTCAAATCATTAATATCTGTTCCAGTTTGTTTCTCTGTTAAATCTTCCATAATATTCTTATAATTTAATGGAACATTTTTAAGAGTAAACTCAGCTCCAATGCTAAGAATTGTTGAGGTATTTGAATTTGTTGAATTAGTATTTTCATCATTATTCTCATTATTATTTTCATCATTAGAAGCTATATTTTCTACACCATTAGGCTTCATTGAAAACTCTGATATTTGAGCTGAGATTTCTCTATCGCCTTCTATTTTATATATAAATCTTAAAATGTCTGTATATGCTCCTGTAACTGATATTTTGAGATTGTATAATTTAAAATCATGCAATGCTTTTTCTTCAGTACCTGGAAAAACATCTAATTTTATTTCTAATCCTAAATCAGTAGCATAATTCCCAATTCTTGCCCAAATAAAGTCTAATTCATAAATTTCAATTTGAAGTTTATTCCCTTTTGCTCCTTTTAATCTTGCAGCTTCTACCTTAGCTAAATAATCTTCTCTTGTTGTTTTTAAAGTTGATGTTTCTGTATCTAATAATTCCTTCTTTAAAACATACTCAGATTCTTTAATTGTATTTATTTGTGCAATTTTTAAATCTAATTCTTTATTTATTTCATTTATACCTTTGTATCCGTTAACATTAGCAAAACCTATCCCTGAAATAATCACATAGATAGTTAAAACTAAAATTAATATGCTTGCTAATGAAATTAAAAATTTTCTCATGGTAAATCACCTTCCACTACTAATTTTACGGTACTTCCTTCTTTTTTACTTGTTGAAGTTTTTATTTTCATTAAAATTCCTTCATTTTCTAATACTCCAACGAAATATCCTAATTGTTCATATTTTTCTGATTCTAATGTCAGTGTTATATGACTTTTTTCTTCTTTAATATCAATTACTCTAACTTTTACAGGTATTAATTGAGCTATTTCATTTAAAAAGTTTGGTAAAGAATCTTTTTTAATATATGAAGTTGAATTATTTGTTTTATTAGAATTTTCATCCATTTTAGTTAATAAAGCTTTATATTCTTCTGTTTTTGCTTTTACTTTAGTAATATCTTCTTCAATTTTATTTAAAGATTCTCGAGATTCTTGTAATATATTTTCTGTTTCACTAAGTTTTTCTCTATTAGAATTTGTAAGTGAAACTGAAACAGCTATAAATAATATTAAAATTATAAGTGTTGTTAATCCTAAACGAATAACAAAATTTTCAAAAGGAGATATTTCAACAGTAAAGCTTTCCTTTATTCCTTCTCTAATATTTGATAAATCCAAATCTTTAAGATCCATATTCATATTTAAGCTACTCTTTTTACTGCTTTTTGACTTAAATTCTAGTGTTTTTTGATTAAATCCTAATTCAACTAAAGCTAATGCTGTTGCAGAATTAACATCAATGTATTCTTTTACAGAAACCTTTAATGAACTTTCTGGTAAAAAGAACGGTTTCAAAATTTCAACATCTATTCCTGGTATAGACTCTTTAAATAATAACTCAACATTACTAATAGTAGCACCTGTACCAGTAAGAAATATTTTTTTTATCTTTAATGGACTTGAATCTATATATTTTTTAAGTTCAGCTATTAACTCATTGAATTCTAATAATATTCCTGGAATATATTCATTTTCTTCCATATTAATATGATCTGATTCACTAATTGGAACTACTGTATTTTTAAGAACTTCATATGATTTTGGAATAGAATTTTCAGTTAATTCAATCTGTTTAATCATATTAGTAATACTATTATTCAATGATTTTATTTCATATGGAATTTTATTTTGTACAGCAGTTAATTCTGTTTTTTCTTCCAAATTTAAAATTAAATATGGTACAATTTCTTTTGATAAATTATTTAAAACTAAATTTGCTGGCATTTGTACAGAAGGCTTATTCTTTTTAAATAGGTTTGCTCTTGTATCCATAGCAGTTAAATATTGAGAAACATGTAAAACATGCAATTTCTCACTGTCTACTGGATTAGGAGAAACCAAATAACCTGTTTGTAATAAATTTTTATTAACAGATGTCTCTGAAGATACTTCTTCAAACTGTAAATCTATACTCTTTTCATAATCCTTTTCATTTAATTTTGCAAAAATATCAAAATAATTATAATCTTGATCCACCGAATTAACTACTATTGGTATTTTTTCGCTATTAGTCTCTTTCACTATTTGATCTAAACTTTCAGAAAGATTCGTATAAAACTTAACTCCATACGATTCAATCTTTATTTTATCTTTAGTTGTAGACACTTTAGAATATTTAATTAAGTTGCTTTCTATAAATATACCTAATGCAGTCGCCATAATATATACCTCTGCTATTTTCTATAATTTAACATTATATTTTTAAGCACACTAAGTCAATTATATTAATATCCTCTTAATTTAAATGTAATATATTTGTAATAAGCTTAAAGCATTATTTCCCTATAATATATTGAGAGTTAAATATAAAAATTTTAAAAATTTTTATAGATAAAACTTAACAGAATCAAACTAAAAGATAATATTAAAAAATAATTAAATACAGCAAAAGTTAAACGGCTATCCCCTATCTAATATAGGTTACAGCCGTTTAAATGTTTTTTTATTTAGTTTTAAAACTCATTAATAATACTAATATTTTTTTAAAAAAATTATTCTTTTATTATTAGTAAGTAAGAGTTCCCTCATTATTTATTATTTCTAATTCAAAAGAAGTTACTGTCTCATTATTTCTAAATCTATCATAAGTTAAATCTAACTCTATTAAAATTGAAGATTCAATATATCCAGCATATAATTTGCCATCTTTTATATATAATTTAGCAAGATTTTGCTCACTATTTGATAGTTTTTGTGCATATTCAGGAATTCTTTTTGTGAAATCGATTAAAGTAATAATTGTTTTATCATCATTAAAATAATAATGATCTGTATTTGAATTTTCAGCCATATGTTCTAAAACCTTATACATAATCCCTTCGATATTATAGTCAAACATTGCAATAACATCATTATCAGAAAGTACAGTTTGATTTTCTAAATTTATATTTAAAGAATAAACACTATCAGATATTGGCATCTCTTCTATATAGCTTCTTTGAATTGCATAAATAAAAAGTACATTATTATATATTTCTGCTGATGTTTTTAGTTCTTTCTGTAAATAATATTGTTCTTTAGATTTTTCCATAAAGTCATTTTGAGCTTGAATAAAGTTACTAGTAAGTTTATCTGGTAATTTGCTTGTAAATTCTACATACTGATATTTAAAATATTCATTTTTTCCTAATTTTTCATTAATTGTTATATAATCATTTAAATTATATTTTTGATTATTATTTGTTTTATCATTTTTTTTATTATTTACATTAGGATTATCTTGTATAATAAATAAATTTTTAAATTTACTTAAATATGATACTCCTTCTTTATCTTTAATAAATATACCTACTATTAATAAAGCTAAAATTAAAAATAATATAATAACTCCTATTATTAAACCATTATTTCTTTTTTTTATTTGAGTGCTTTTTTCTCCCCTATTTTCTTCCATTTTTTTGCTCTTCTCCTCTTTTATATAAAACATTTATTTTATATTTAAATAATACTTAAATCATAGTCTTAACTTATAACTAATTTATAGCTATTTTATAACTATATTATATATTTTATTTTTAACATAAATTTCTTTAACAAGAGTTTTACCATCTACATATTCTTTTATTTTAGAATCTTCAAAGATAATTTTTCTTATTTCTTCTTGATTTAATTCCTTGTTTACTTCTATAACTTGTCTTAATTTTCCATTTATTTGTACAGCTAATTTTATATTGTCTAAAGTTAACTTATTCTCATCAAATTTAGGCCATTCTTCTAAATATGTATATGTTTTATATCCTAATCTATCCCATAGTTCTTGACCAAGGTGGGAAGCAAATACTGAAAACATTAACACAAAATCTTTTATAACATTTTCTAATACTTTTAATTCTTTATCATTTTCTATACTTTGTTCAAATTTTATCATTTCATTTGTAAGTTCCATCAATCGTGCTATAGCTGTATTAAAACTCAACATTTCTAAATCTTCAGTAACAGCTTTAATTACTCTATTTTGATGATATTCTAATTTTTTTATTTTATCTGTATTAGTTTGTTCTGTTTTATTTTTATTTCTTAATTGATTTTTTCTATTTAAAAATCTATCAATAAATAATTCTACTCTATCAAAATATTTTGACATAGCAGGTATTCCATCATCACTCCAAGGACCACCTTCGGTAAATGAAAACCCGAACATTAAATACATCTTTAATGCATCTGCTCCATATTTTTCTATATATTTATCTGGTGCTATTACATTACCTTTAGATTTACTCATTTTATTTCCATCTGGTCCTAAAATTAATCCCTGATGGATTAATTTTAAAAAAGGTTCATCAAAATTTAAATATCCTAAATCTCTTAAGGCTTTTGTTATATATCTAGCATATATTAAATGCATTGATGCATGTTCCTTTCCACCGACATATAGATCAACTGGCAATAATTTATCTATATTCTGTTTATCAAAAGCTTCTTTATCATCATTTGCAAATGGAAATCTTAGAAAATACCATGAAGAACAAACAAATGTGTCTAAAGTATCTACTTCTCTTTTAGCAGGCCTTCCACATTTAGGACATATAGTATTTATAAAGCTTTGTGATTTAGCTAATGGAGACTCACCATCAGGTCTAAATTCAACATCTTCAGGAAGTAAGACTGGCAAATTTTCATCTAAAACTTCACCACAATGATCACAATAAATAATAGGTATTGGAGCTCCCCAATATCTCTGTCTTGAAACTAACCAATCCTTTAATTTATATTGTACTTTTGCTCTACCAATATTTTTTTCTTCTAAATACTTAATAATGGATTCTTTACACTCAGAAACATTTAATCCATTAAATTTATCTGAATTTATTATTTTAGTATTTTTAGATTCATCTACAAAAGGACTATTATTTTTTATTACATCAACACTTTTTTCTAAGTTATTTATGACTTGAATAATCTCAATATTATGTGTTTTAGCAAACTCAAAATCCCTTTCATCATGTGCTGGAACTCCCATAACAATTCCTGAACCATAATGTGCTAAAACATAATCTGCTACATATATTGGAATTTTTTTATTATTTACTGGATTAATTGCATATTTACCTGTAAAAACACCTGTTTTTTCTCTATTTTGAACCTGTCTTTCTATATCAGATAAATAACTAGCTTTAAATATATAATTTTTTACCTCTTCTTTTTTGTCATCAGCAACAAAATCAAATATATTATCTAACTCAGGAGCTACAGAAATATATGTAACTCCATAAATTGTATCAGGTCTTGTTGTAAACACAGGCATTTTTATTTTATTGTTTTCTTCTAAATAAAAATCAACTTCTGCACCTATTGATTTTCCTATCCAATTTGTTTGAATTTTTTTAGTTAATTCTGGCCAATCTAATTTATCTAAATCTTTTAATAATTCTTCAGCATAATCTGTAATTCTAAAAAACCACTGTTTTAATTTTTTTCTTTCAACTAATGAATCACATCTTTCACATCTACCATCTACAACCTGTTCATTTGCTAAAACAGTATTACATGAAGGGCAAAAATTTACAGGAGCCTCTTTTCTATATGCCATTCCAGCTTTAAATAATTCTCCAAAAAGCCATTGTGTCCATTTATAATATGAAGGATCTGCAGTTATAACTTCATAATCCCAATCATAAGATGTTCCCATTTCTTCAAATTGTTTTCTCATTGATTCAATATTTTGATATGTAGAAACTTTTGGATGAATTCCTGTTTTTATAGCATAGTTCTCTGCTGGAAGACCAAAAGCATCAAATCCTGTTGGATGAAATAAATTATATCCATTCATTTTTTTATATCTTCCATATGCATCAGATAAAACATAATTATACCAATGTCCTAAATGTAGTTTACTTCCTGATGGATATGAAAACATTTCTAGTAAATACAATTTAGTTTTATCAGAATTTTTATCAAAACTATATATATTATTCTCTTTCCATAATTTTTGCCATTTTTTATCTATTTCTTTATTGTACATATACTTTTCTCCTTGTATTTATTTATAGTTATTATATAAAAAAAATATGTATAATACAATATTACACATATTTTTAAATGTTAATTTCATTTTTAATTTTTAAATTGATAAATTATTTTAATTCAGCAACTCCGCCAGCTTCTGTGATTTTTGCAACTATTTCTTCAGCTTCTGCTTTTGCAACACCTTCTTTAATTACTTTTGGTGCTCCATCAACTAAAGCTTTTGCCTCACCTAAACCTAATCCTGTTATATCTTTAATTATTTTAATTACAGGTATTTTGTTTGGTCCAGCTTCTTTTAATTCAATATCAAAGTCAGATTTTTCTGTTTCTGTTGCTCCACCTTCTACTGCTACTGCTGGTCCTGCTACTGCTGTTGCAGATACTCCATATTTTTCTTCTATTGCTTTTACAAGTTCTGATAATTCTACTACTGTTAATTTGTCAATTTCTTCAATTAATTTTTCTATATTAGCCATTTTTTTCTCCTTTATTTTTTATTCTTTTTTTTATTTTGTTTCTGTTTCTTCTTTTGCTTCTGTTTTTTCAACTTTAGCTTGCTTTTCATCTTCTGTTTTTGTTTCAACTTTTGTTGTTTCTTTTTCTTCTGTAACTTCTTCTACTTTTGTTTCAACTTTTTCTTCTTTTACTTCTGCTTTAGGTTCACTTTCTTCTTTTTGTGATTTAACAGCATCTAATGCTACTGCTAATTTTGAAATATTTGCTAACAGTGCTCCAGCTAACTTTGAAAGTAATTCTTCTCTTGAAGGTAATTTTGCTATTATTAATATTTCTTCAGAAGTTTTAATTTCTCCTTCGATAATTCCAGCTTTTAATTCATAAAAAGAATTATCTTTAGCAAATTTGTATATTGCTTTAGATGGTGCTAAATAATCCTCTGTTGAAGTAATTAATGCTATAGGTCCTTCTAAAAATTCATCCAATCCTTCAATTCCACATTTTTCAAATGCTCTTTTAATCATATTGTTTTTAATTACCTTGTATTCACCACCAGCTTTTCTAACTTCTCTTCTAAGGGTAGTATCTTGTTCAACATTAATTCCTTGGTAATTTGCTAAAAGAATAAGTTTTGAATTTTTAATTTGTTCAGCTAAAACATCTACTTTTGCTTCTTTTTTTGCTATAATTTTTGGATTTGCCATTTTTTGTCCTTTCTCCTAAAAAACTTCCATACACGAGGCATGAAAGTTTAGTTTAAAATTTTTATCTTTCTTCCTCGGTAAGTCTTACATTTTGCTTACTGTCTTAGGTTAATATTTTTCTTATATTTAGTATTATAGTACTA
>CAZCCM010000009.1:21565-28000 GCA_964497325.1 uncultured Lachnospiraceae bacterium
CTTATCTTTATGCTTACTGTCTTAGGTTATTTTTTTACTTTTATTATGTTTGTATTATATAATCATTTGATTTTTTTTACAACTATTTAATCTATTCTACTAATTAATTTATTATTTTTATACCAGGCCCCATTGAACTTGAAACTGATATTGATTTTATATATTGTCCTTTAGCTGCAGATGGTTTAGCTTTTTGAACTGCATCTATTAAAATATTATAATTTTCTACTAATTTCTTGGTACCAAAAGATACTTTTCCTATTCCTAAATGCATTACATTTGTTGAATCTAATCTATATTCTATTTTACCAGATTTAATATCCTCTACTGCTTTTTTAACATCCATTGTTACTGTTCCTGATTTTGGATTTGGCATTAAACCTTTAGGTCCTAGTAGTTTTCCTATTCTTCCAACTACTCCCATCATATCTGGTGTTGCAACTACAACATCATATTCAAACCAATTTTCATTTTCTATTTTTGGTAATAAGTCTTCTGCACCTACAAAATCTGCTCCTGCTGCTTCTGCCTCCTTAGCTTTCTCACCCTTTGCAAAAACTAAAATTCTTTGAGTTTTACCTGTTCCATGTGGAAGTACTACTGTACCTCTAACTTGTTGGTCTGCTTTTTTTGAATCAACACCCAATTTTATATGAACTTCTATAGTCTCATCAAACTTTCTTTTAGGCATTTTTTCAATTAAATTAAAAGCTTCTTCTGCTGTATATTTCTTTGTTCTGTCTACAAGCTTTGCTGCTTCTTTATAAATTTTTCCTCTTTTCATTCTTCCTCCTCTGGTACAAACGAATTTCTTCTCCCATTTTTATTTAAAATTTATTTCTTATTTTCCGTCTATAGTTATTCCCATAGATTTTGCTGTTCCTTTAACAATCTCCATTGCTGCTTCAATAGTATTAGCATTTAAATCTGGCATTTTTTCTTCAGCTATTTTTTTTACTTGAGCTTGTGTTAAATTTGCAACTTTAGATTTATTTGGCTCTCCTGAACCTTTTGTTATTCCTAATTCTTGCTTTATTAATGCAGAAACAGGTGGTACTTTAGTTATAAATGTGAAAGACTTGTCTTTATTAACAGTTATAACTACAGGAATTAACATTCCTTTTTGATTTGCTGTTCTATCATTAAATTCTTTAACAAATTGCATTATATTAATTCCACTTGAACCAAGTGCTGGTCCTACTGGAGGTGCTGGGCTTGCTTTCCCTGCTTCAATTTGCAATCTTATTATTTTTTTTTCTTCTTTTTTATCATTATTTTTAGCCATTTTGTTCTCCTTATTTACTCACTTTCTGTATTTGTGAAAAATCTAATTCAGTACTAGTATCTCTTCCAAACATAGATATTAAAATTTTAACTTTTTGTTTATCTTTGTTTATAGCTTCTACCTGTCCTATATATCCTTTTAAAGGATCTGATAATATTTCTACAGTATCTCCAACTTCGTAATCTACTATTATTTCTAAATCTTCAAATCCCATATGCCTTACTTCTTTATCTGATAAAGGTATTGGATTACCTCCACCTACAAATCCTGTAACACCTGTTGTATTTCTAACAATATACCATGTTTCTTCTGTTACTATCATTTTTATCATTGCATAACCAGGATATACTTTTTTAATTTTAGTTTTTCTTTGTCCATCTTTTATTTCAATTTGTTCTTCCATCGGAACAACTATTTGAAAAATATAGTCTTGCAATTCTCTGTTTTCAATTAAATGTTCCAAGTCTTTTTTTACTTTATTTTCATAACCAGAATAAGTATGTACAACATACCATCTTGGTTCTTTAGAACTTGATTCATCTAAGTTTGGTTCTTTTATATCATCATCCATTTAAGACTCCTCTTCTATATTTTCCTCTTCTTCAGACTCTTGATCTTCAGTATTTTCTTCTAATTCTTCTCTTTCTTTTTCTTCGATATCATATTGTCTTAATTTTACTTGTCTTGAAAATTCCTTATTTAAAGTTCCAAATAATAAATCTGAAACAAAAATTATAATTGCTGTTAAAACAACAATAAAAATAACTGCTGAAGTTGATTTTACTAATTCCATTGCAGTTGGCCATGTAACTTTTTTTAACTCTTGTTTCATAGTTCCTTTACCAACAACTGCACGTTCTGCTTTTTTATCTCTAGCTTTTTTTTCTTTTTCAGCTTTTTTTATTTCTTTTTTTCTTAATGTCTCTTCTTTTTTTTCTTCCTTAGTTAATTTTTTATCAACTGTTTTTTCTTTTTTTACTTCAGATATTACTTCTTTTTCTAATTCTTTTTTTCTTTCTTTAACAGTTGGCTTTTTAGACTTATTCTTTTTAGCCACTATTTCCTCCTAATACAATCTATTTTGTTTCTTTGTGAACAGTTCTTTTGTCACAAAACTTACAATACTTTAGAGTTTCTAATCTATCAGTATTGTTTCTTTTATTTTTTGTAGTTGTATAATTTCTTCTTTTACATTCAGTACATTCTAATGTTATTACTTCTCTTGGTCCTTTTGCTGCCATGTCTTACCTCCTAATTAAACTGCTCTATTAAAAAAAGAGCTTCCTAAGCATCTAGGCAATCCCCTTGTCAAAGGTTTGACTTCTGAAGCTAAAGTCTTTTACAATGTGAGCATATTTCCATGCCAATATATCTTATCATATAAATCTTAATTATGTCAATACTTTCTAAGCAAAATCTCTTTTTAGAATATTTCTGTTTTTTTTTGCTTTTCTCTTACTTTTTTATTGTTTTTTATAATTTAATATAAACTTTTTCTATTATAATTTGTAATATCAGTTTTTAAGGCTAAATATAGATCCTTCACACTAATTTCTTTATTCATTACTTTTTTTAATTCATTGTCAGTTACTCCAATAAGTTCTACAAAGATTACTTTACCATTAGGAGTTTCTATTTCTTGTATCTTTGTTTCTGGAACAGTAATAAATCCTGTAATATTAGATTTCATTTTTGTATCCATTCCTTCTTTTTGTCCAGTATATAAATACTCATAAGGTTTAAAAATTTCTCCTTCAGTAAAAGTCATTCTAGCAATAGATTGTAATATTCCACAAATACCCATAATTTCATCTTCTTCATTTTCGTAATTGTCTTTTTTTAGTTTAAAAGTAAATTCCATTCCATAGCCACTAATTTCTTTGTTTTCAGACTTTTTTTCATATAATTCTGACAATCCATAAGTTATAAAATGCCAATAATCTCCTCCATCATAAACACTTATTCCATCTAATGGGTCCTTCCCTCCCAAACTCCATTTTATTAAAGTACCATAGTGCTTAGGATTTTTTTGATTAGGATATATCTCATCAAAAACATTACTAATCGAATCCCAACCTGTTGCCTCAATTCTATTTCCATCCTGGTTATTGTTTTTTAATTCATTTAATTCTTCCATTTTTTACCTTCCTTATTACTCTTTTATTATTAAAATGAAATCTATATATTTTCTTTTATAAATATTGTAACTAACATTATTCTAATTCTTAATTATAGGAATGTCTAACTTATATTTTTCATAATTGTATGTTTTTATTGTTTTATTTTCAACCTTCTCTTTAAAATATTTGTTATTGCTTTTATAATATTATGGTTTTTATTTTTGTTTTTCTATATATTAATTAAAATTTTTAGTATTTTCTAATTGTAACTTTCTATAATTTTCTCTTAGTTTAGTAATTTCATCATCAGTTATTTTTTTCTTTAATTCTAAAAATTCTGATCCAGCGTTCATAAACATAGATTTAGTACTTTCATATCCAACTTCTTTTAATTCCTCTTTAGAAAAACCTTTAGATGCCTTCTTTACTAAAGTTGGATTTTTAGTTTTTATAACAACAGTCTTATCATTTTCATTATAAGTTATCTTAACATTTCCAATCTGATCTAATTTTTTCTGAGCATACAATTGCCTAAATATTCTAACTTGTTCTTCTGTCTCAAAATAAATTGTCATATTTATATCACCATATACAAGTCTATCATTTCTTGTAAAAATACAATTTATCTCATTTAAAGTTTCATATTTACTTCCCCATGGATCCTTAGATATATAAGCGCCTTTAAATTGCTTTTGCCCTAAAATTCCAATTTTAAAAGGAAAAACAATTACATTTGTTAATATTAATATTATAATTAATATTAATGTTATAATTAAAAATTTTTTCATTTAAATACCAACCTTTTTTAATTGTTTTTTTCTAACTTTTCTTTTAGTTTTGTTTGTCTTAAATTAGTTTTATTTGTATTTACCATTTTTCTTAAAGTATTACCACTACCTATTATTATTAAATTTTCTTTAGCTCTGGACATTGCAGTATATAATACATTTCTAGTTAGTAAACTTGGTACTGCATTTGGTAAAAGTAATATAACTTTTTTAAATTCACTTCCTTGAGATTTATGAACAGTTATAGCATAAGCATGTTGCAACTGATCTAATTCAGAAAACAAATATTCTATATTCTTTCCATCATCAGAGACTACCTGTATCTTTTTATTTTTATCATCTACTTTAGATATTTTACCAGAATCTCCATTAAAGACACCAGTTCCTACAACTTCTCCTTGCTTCCATACTAAGTCGTAATTATTTTTAATTTGCATTACTCTATCATCTTTTTTAAACTCTATTCTTCCATAAGTTTTACCTTTATTATGATTAAAAATACTTTGTATTTCTTTATTCAAATTTACAGTTCCACTTGTTCCTTTTTTAGTTGGTGTTAAAATAATAGAGTCTTCAAAAAACTTAATAAAATCTTCTTTTTTTAAGATTTTTATTAATTCTTCAAACATTATTTCACTATCTCTAGCTTCTATGATTTCTAAGTCTGAAACTTTATTATTATGAAGCTCCACATATTTACCATTATTTACTCTATGTGCATTAAGAACAATATCACTCTTTTTAGCTTGCCTAAATATTTCTTTTAAATGTACTGTATTAATACTTTTTGAATCAATTAAATCTGAAAGCACTTTTCCTGGACCTACTGAAGGTAATTGATCAACATCTCCTATTATAACTAATTTTGTATGTAGTTTTAAGGCTGATAATATGTAATTAAAAAGATAGATATCTAACATTGAAGCTTCATCTATTATTAATAAATCTGCATCTAATTTATTAGGTTCAAAATATACGGCATTTGTTATATCTTCTTCAAAGTTTCCTATTTTTAATAATCTGTGTATTGTACTTGTGCTATGCCCTGTTAATTCTATAATTCTTTTTGCAGCTTTACCTGTTGGTGCTGCAACTTCTACTTTTTTATCATTTTCTTCAAATATTTTTATTATAAATTCTAAAATTGTTGTTTTTCCAGTACCTGGTCCACCTGTTATAATGCATATATTATTTTCATTTACTAATTTTATAGCTTTTTTTTGATCGTTTGTTAAAACTATTTTACTCTTTTTTTCGTATTGTTCTAATAATAAATCATAATTTGATATGCCTTCTATTTGATTATTCTTAATGTCTGTAATTATTTGAACAATGTTTGATTCTGCATATTCAATAGATTTTAAGATAATATATTCATCTTCAACAACTAAATAGTCAGACATTTCTAGTCTATGCAGTAAGTCTTCTAAATATTCATAACCTAATTCAATATTTCTAGTCAAAAAAGACATAAATTCTTTTTTATCTACAATAGTGTGTCCATTATTTAAATACAAATTCATTATGTATTTTATAATTGCGATAACCCTGTTTTCACTATTAGGTTGAACACCTTGTTTTAAAGCTATCCTATCTATGTTTTTAAAACTTGCATTGTGTAATATGTCAATTAATACATATGGATTTTCTTTAATTGTTTCAATTGATTCTAGTTTAAATGTTTCATATATTTTATTAATACTTCCCATTGATAAATTATATTCTTTTAAAAACTCAACTAAATTAAATAATGCCTTTTTATTTCTAAATTCCTCACCAATCTCTTTAGCCTTATTTTCTGAAATTCCTTTAATTTTAGCTAATTTTTCAGGTTCATTATACATAATGTCTAATGTTTCTTCTTTAAATTCATCTACTATGCTCTCTGCCAGTTTTGGACCTATTCCTTTTATTGTACCTGTAGATAAATAATCTACTATATCTTTAGTTTTTTCTGGAAAAATTTTAGTAAAACTTTCGGAATCAAATTGTAGTCCAAACTTTTTATGTTCTACATATTTACCTTTACATGAAATATTATCTCCTACTTCAACCATAGGAAATATTCCTTTTACAATTTCCAAAAGCCCTGAATTATCTAAATTAATTATTTTAAAATTAGTTTCATCATTTTTATATATTATATTATATATTTTACCTGAAATTTCCATAAATAAAGTATAACATTTAAATATGTTTTTATCTATTTATTTACAATTTACAATTTAATATTTTCTATTTA
>CAZCCM010000010.1:0-27072 GCA_964497325.1 uncultured Lachnospiraceae bacterium
CCTGATATATCTGGTGAATTTGCTCCATTCAAAGTTTCTGGTAGTGTATAAGCTGGCTCTTTTGGGAAAACTATATATTCTGCTGTTGGAGTAAATTTAAATATTTTATTTTCTTCTGCAATATACACATAAGTATCTGAACCTTTTAAATCAAGATGTTTTATATCATATATTCGTATTTCTTTAGGATTTTCAATAACTTCTATCTCATTATCTGCAATATATTGTTCTGCATCTCTTTTTATATCTTCAGCAGTTCTTAACTGGTTTTTATGTTTTGAATTTATAACAATAAATACTAAAAAAACAATAGCTATAAAAATAGTTATTGATAACAATGCATAAACTGCAACCGCACCATTTTTATTTCTTTTTTTCACCTTAATTCTCCTTTATTAAAAACCTTCTAAAATATTTCTACTTATATTGTATTATATCTAGAATGAAAATAACAGATACTATTTTATTTGTTTTTTATTATTGTTTTGTCATTTACTTTTATTCTTCATTAATATATTTATTAAAAAGTTCTTTTGTTAACTCCATATCAGGTATTAACTCTGTTCCTTCTGCTCCAGAAATACTATTTGTTTCATATGAAGGATTTTGATAAGACTTCATATTTTCAGTATAACTTTTTGAATTTATACCAAACTCAAGAATATATCCTAAAATTTTATCTTTACCTAAAGAAGTTTGAACTGCACTTAATAATGATTTTGCTATATCCATTAATTGATTTATAGGCTGACTTTGAGCTTTTGTAGCAACTTCTTGAATTATATTTCTTTGTCTATTTGCTCTACCAAAATCATCACGATTATATTCGTCAATATATGAACTTCTATCTCTAGCATGTGTTACTGCTTGAACTCCATTTAAATGTACCATTCCTGGTTCCGCATCTAAAATTATAGCTTCAGATTCTATTTTTCCAAAATATACCGTTTCCTCTATTCTTTCATTTATAAAATCTATCTCATCTTGATTAAGTTCTAAATCAATTCCATCTACAGCATCAACTAATTTAGAAACTCCATCATAATCAATTATTACATAATCATCTACATTCAGATCAAAATTAGAATTAATCGTACGCAATGCTAATTCTGGACCACCATAAAAGTATGCTGCATTTATTTTAGTAGTCCATTCTCCTGGTATGTCAACCTGTGTATCTCTTGGTATTGAAATTAGTTTAAAAGTTTTTAAATTAGTATTTATTGATGCTAAAATTATAACATCACTCCTACTTCCTTCGTCCCCTTCTAAACTTCCCTCATCTTTACCTAATAACAATATTGTTTTAACACCATCTACTTTAATTGCATTTTCATTTATACCAATATTACTTCTATCTAAATCATAAAAGCCAATTTCAGATAAAAAATTTTCTAAAATATAGTTATATCCTATTAATATAATTGATAGTACAATTATTAATACTGTCAATAATACAGCTAGAAATTTCAATCCTTTATTCTGCTTTTTCGTTTTTTTCTTTTCTTTTTTATTTTTTTTATCTTTAGCCATATTATTCCTCTTTTAATTTATTCTTTATTTCTCCTAATATTTTCAATGCATCAACTGGTGTTGTATTATTTATATCAATTCTGTTAAAGAATTTCAATAATTCATCATATTTAAATTCAAACATTGAAGATTGATTTGCTGTATCATAGCCTTCTTCCATCTCTTTTACTAAAAATTCTTTTTTTTCAATATTTTTTAAAACATTTTTTGCTTTTTTAACTGTTTCTTTTGGAACTCCTGCCAATTTTGCAACATATATTCCAAAAGAATCATCAGTTCCTCCTTTTACTAATTTATGCAAAAATATTACATCTTCTCCTTGTTGTTTAATATCAACTGAATAATTCTTTACACCTTCAATTTTATCTTCTAAAGCAATTAATTCATGATAATGAGTTGCAAATAATGTTTTAGCACCTATTTTTGATTTATCTGCTATATACTCTAAAACAGCCCATGCAATACTTATTCCATCATATGTAGAAGTACCTCTTCCAACTTCATCTAAAATTATTAAAGAATCTTTTGTAGCATTATTTAATATATTAGCTACTTCATTCATTTCAACCATAAATGTAGATTCTCCCATTGAAACATCATCTGTTGCGCCAATTCTAGTAAATATTTTATCTACAATTGAAATATTAGCAGATGTTGCTGGTACAAAAGAACCTACTTGTGCAAGTAATGTAATTAAAGCAACTTGTCTCATATATGTTGATTTTCCTGACATATTTGGACCAGTAATTATATGAACTGTTTCACCAAAACTATCCATATATGTATCATTTTCAACAAAACTTCCTCTTGGAATCGTCTTCTCAACAACAGGATGTCTCCCACCACTTATATCTAAAATTCCTTGAGTATTAATATTAGGTTTTACATATAGGTTATCTTCAGCAACTTGAGCAAAAGTTATTAATACATCTAGTATTGCAATATTTGTCGCTGCTGATTGTAACCTCTTAATATTCTTAGAAATTTCTGTTCTTATAAGTTGAAAAATATCATATTCCATCTTTATAATTTTTTCATCAACATTAAGAAGTTCTTCTTCTTTTTCTTTTAATTCTGGAGTTACATATCTTTCAGAATTTGTTAAAGTTTGTTTCCTTATATATGTACTTGGAACCTTTGATATTTGTGCCTTTGAAACTTCAATATAGTATCCAAAAATCTTATTATATCCAACCTTTAATGTTGATATATTAGTTTTTTGTTTTTCCTCTGCTTCTAAATTAGCTATCCATTCTTTCCCTGTTCTACCTAAATTTTTTAATCTGTATAGTTCTGCATCTATTTCAGGTCTAATCATTCCACCTTCAGTAATAGTAATAGGTGGTTCATCAACAATAGCTTTATCTATGACTTCATAAACATCTTCTAATGTATCTAAATTTTTATATATTTGCTGATTTAAAACAGATTTTGTTTTAGATAAATTCTTTTTAATTTCTGGTAAAAATACTATAGAATTTTTAAGAGAAATTAAATCTCTTGCATTAGCTGCACCAAAAGAAATTTTTGCCGAAATTCTTTCAATATCATATACTTTTTTTAATAATTCTCTTAAAGTTCCTTTTAACATTATTTCTGTCTTAAATTCTTCTACAGCATCTAACCTATTTTCTATTTGATTTTTACCAATTAAAGGTGAATTTAACCATGTAGATATAAGTCTCCCTCCCATTGCTGTAACAGTCTTGTCTAAGACTCCTAAAAGGCTTCCTTTTTTAGAACCATCTCTGGTTCTTTTATTTATTTCTAAATTTCTTCTAGCTGTTAAGTCTAGTGCCATATATGTAGAAGGAATATATAATGATATTTTATTAAAATACTCTAAATCTATCTTTTGAGTATCTAAAATATATTTATCTAAACCAACTAAAGCTTTCTTTGCAAAGTTATCTTCAAACAACGATGCTTGATTTTCTTCTTCTGTTCTCTCTATTTGATAGTCTTTAGAAAGTTCACCTATAAAAAATTCTTCCTCTTTCACATTTACAAAAACAGAAAAAAGATTTTTTAATTTAGCTAAATTTTCTTCTTGAGAACTTAATCTAGAATTAACAATTAATTCTTTAGGATTAAATCTGGCTACCTCATCTAAAACTTTAGCAAATCCATTATCGCTACTATCTGATATCTCAGTAGCTAAAAACTCACCTGTAGAAACTTCTGCAATAGCTAAAGAATATGTGTTTACTTCATAAACTATAGACATTATATAGTTTGACGTTTTATCTTCTAATATATTTGACTCAATAACAGTTCCTGGAGTTATTATCCTAACTACATCCCTTTTTACAATATCCTTTGCTTCCTTAGGATCTTCTAATTGTTCACATATTGCTACTTTATATCCTTTTTTAATAAGTCTTGAAATATATGATTCTGCAGCATGATGAGGTATCCCTGCCATAGGTGCTTTTTGTCCTTCACCACATTTTCTAGCAGTTAAAACCAATTCTAATTCCTTTGAAGCAATTTTTGCATCTTCAAAAAACATTTCATAAAAATCGCCTAATCTATAAAAGAGTATGGCGTCTTTATACTTTTCTTTTGTTTCAATATAATTTCTCATCATCGGAGATAATTTTTCTACATCAATATCAATCAATCTTTTTTCCTTTTAAATACCATTTCCTATTTTCTAATACTTTTACCTGAACTTTGTCACCTATCTTCCAATTAGTATATTTTGGAATAATTATTACTTTATTAGAATCTGTCCTAGCTTTTAATGAATCATATTCTGTATTATCTTTATCTTCTAAAACACTATTACCTGTTTCTTCTTCTATTATAACTTCTAAAAGTTTTTCAATGTATCTATCATTTTTTTTCATTAACATTTCTTCATATAATGTTTGAAGCCTTGAAAATCTTTCTTGTGCAACATCATATGGTATTTGATCTTCTCTTTTTGCTGCCACAGTTCCCTCTCTTGGAGAATATATGAACATAAATATTTGTTCAAAATCCATCTTTCTTACAACATCTAATGTTTCTTTAAAGTCCTCCTCAGTTTCTCCCGGAAATCCAACAATAATATCTGTTGAAAAAAACACATCAGGTACAATATTTTTTATCATTTCTGCTTTTTCTAAATATTCTTCTTTAGTGTAGATTCTATTCATTTCCTTTAAAACTTTTGTACTTCCAGATTGTAATGGATAATGTAAGCTTCTAGATATATTTTTATTCTTAGCAATTGCTTTTGCTACATCCTCAGTAAAATCTTTAGGGTGTGGAGATATAAATCTAATTTTTTCTAATCCTTCAATCTTTGCTATTTCATTTAGTAGATCAGCAAAGTTCTTTATTTTATCATCACCCTTATATGAATTAACATTTTGTCCTAATAATGTAACTTCAACAAAACCTTCTTCAACAAGTTCTCGTATTTCATTTAAAATATCTTCAGGTTTTCTACTTCTTTCTCTTCCCCTTACATATGGAACTATACAAAAAGTACAAAAATTATTGCATCCATAAATTATTGGAACGAAGGCTGCTTTTTCATGAGTATGAGCTGTAGGAATGCCTTCATAAACAGAACCTTCTACATCTAATATATCAAATATTCTTAAAGGCTTTTGTTTCTTTTTATTTATTTTTTTACCAATTTCTTTATTTTTTTCTTTATCAGTATTTCTGTTTTCATTTTCACTATTAATATTAGTTTTATTCTGATCTGATAATAATATATTGTATAAATTTTCTGGTAACTTATATAATGTATGAGTTCCAAAAACTAATCTAACATATGGGTAACTTCTTTTTATTTTTTCAACCATATGAGGCTCTTGCATCATACAACCGCAAACAGAAACAATAGCTCCATTTGCAGCATATTTTTTTACTTCTCCTAGCCTTCCAAATAATTTGTTTTCTGCATTTTCTCTTATGCAGCAAGTGTTAAAAATTATTAAATCTGCTTCTTCTACATTAAATGTGTTTATATATCCTGAAGATTCTAATATTCCTAATATTTTTTCTGAATCATTTTCATTAAGATTACAACCAAAAGTTTCAATATATACTCTTTGTTGCCTTGATCCTATAACACTTCTTTTACAACTATTTAGCTTTTTTATTTTATTAAAATATTTAATTTGTTCTTTTAAAAATATCATATTTATCTTTCAAAATCTTGAATCTCTTCTACTTTGTTATTTCCTTTATTATTTTCTTACATTTTTTTATTCTTTATCTATTCCTAAATCTGCAACTGTAGCTATTTCATCTTCTATTCTGCTCAATACTTTATGTTTAGCATATTGTTCAGCTTGTTTTAATGTAAAATAAAAAGATCTCTCATCTGAGTTTCCATGTGCTTTAACAACATTCTTCTTTACTCCTAAAAAAATACCTCCACCATAAACTTTATAATCAGTATATTCTTTTAAACTATTAAGTCCTTTTTTTATTGGTAAAAGTTTTAGTTTATCAAATGTTGTTTTCATTAAAGCTTTTGTTAACGTTTCTTTAAAAAATCTTGCTGCTCCTTCTATAGTTTTAACAACAATGTTTCCTGTAAATCCATCACAAACTACTAAGTCTACATCTGTATTCCCAGACATAATATCTCTTCCTTCAACATTTCCTATAAAGTTTATTTTATATTTCTCATGATTTTCTTTTAAATTTTTATATACAGATTTATATAAATCATTTCCTTTATTATCTTCTGTCCCAATGTTAATTAATCCAACCTTAGGATTTTCAACTCCAATTTCAGATAAATATATTGATCCCATTTGAGCAAATTGAATAAAATTAATCTCTCTACAATTTGTATTTGCACCTGTATCAAATACAGAAATAGGGCCTCTCGTTGAAGGTAATGTTGCAAGAAGAGCTGGTCTGTTTATTCCTTTAATTCGCCCTATTAAAAGTGTTGCTCCAGTAAGTAATGCTCCAGAATTACCTGCAGAAACAAACACATCAACTTCATCATTTTTTAACATTTGAAAACCTTTTACCATTGATGAATCAGTTTTCTTTTTTATGGCAACTGTTGGAATGTCTTCCATTTCAATAACTTCTTCTGCATTAATTATTTTTATTTTATTTAAAAGCTCCTTATAATCATTAGGGAATTCTGCCTTAAAAGTTTCTCTTAATAAATCTTCTTTCCCTATTAATATTATTTCAGAATCTGAATCTTTTAAAAATTTAACTGCTCCCCTAATGTTTGCGGCAGGCGCTTTATCTCCACCCATTGCATCTAACAAGATTTTCATAATTTCTCCTATTTCATCCTTAAAATTATATTTATTATATCACTATCTCGCACAAAATTAAAATAATATAAGATAAAAAATCATATTGTAAATTGCAATAATAAGTGTCCGCTTTTCTACCTTAATACAATGCTTAATCTTTCTAATATTTCATTTATATTTTCAAATTAAAATATTTTAAATATATAAACACTAAAAGGGATGTATTTTTATACATCCCTTTACTACCAATTTATTATTCTTTTTTAGAATATATTGGTTTTTATTTTATAAAAAATTATTCAACATTTACATATCTAATATTCTTTTTCTCAAGATTTTTATAACTTATAAAGAATCCTAATGCAACTATAAATAGCCCAGCAATTATATATACTAAATTATCAGCTAATCCAGTTTCAGGTATTTCATCAGGTATTTCTTTGCTTGGTTCTTTTGGCTTTGGCTCTGGCTCTGGTGTTGGATCTGGTGTTGGATCTGGCTCTGGTGTTGGATCTGGATCAATAACAATTGGAGGAATTTCTTTTGCTTCACCAATAGTTATCGTTGATGTTGATGTGTCTTCAGCTTCAAAATTAGTTGAATATCCATCCCCAAAAACCATATCAGTTAAAGTTATTGTAGTTGTTTTTCCAGTAGTTCCACTTTTTGCTTTAAAGTCAATTTTAACAATATCTCCTGCTTCAGATTGTAAATTATTTGTCATAGATAAAGTTACCTCGTTTGATAATGGTTCATACTTAGCCTGCCAATCATTTTGTGCATCAAAAGAAGTTGAATCGATTTGTTCAAAAATTTCCGTATCATATTTAACTTTAAAACTAACTAAATTAATTCCTGCTTCAAAAGAAATTTGGTCTGCACGTAAAGTTACAGATAAGTTTCCTCCTTCTGAAAGTTCAGTAACACTTGTTGAAATAACTGGTGTTACAAATGCATCAGTAGCTAAAACTACAGTTCCTAAAAAAACTAGTAATATTGTAAATGCTAATGTTAATGTTATTTTTTTCATATTATCTCCTTTAAATATGTAGTAAAACCTTAAGAAATAAGGTTATTTCTTATAAATGTAATATTATTATAGCATAAATCTCTCTTATTTCAACACTCTTATTTTAAGTTTTGATTAAAATTATTAAGTTATAAGACTTTTTTGTAATAAATAGTACATGTATTTTTAATATTTAAACAATCATTTTCTATTTTAAATATATTATAATAGATTCTACAAGATATTATAATAAAATAATTTTATATTAAAGGAAGCTTTATAATTGAATTTAAATAAGATATCTAAAACTGATGGTCTTTCGGAATTTCAAAGATTTTCGGAATTTCAAGTAAATAAATTAGCTACAAGTGTAGCAAAAAGTTTAATTGTTTTGTTGAAAGATTATAATCTTTCAGAAAAGCATCTATTTCATGTGCTACAAAATTTAAATATGTTTTCAGCCAGTTTTGATGATCAAAATATATCTGCAAAATATCACTATGAATCAAATACCATTTTTATAAATAAACGATTTGATCTTTACTGTCCAGATTCTGTAGTTATTCATGAATGTATACATTTTCTTCAATCAGAAATTAAAAAAAATAAAGTCATAAAAATGGGCCTATATGACTTAAAATCATATAACAACAAGGGTCTTGCACTTAATGAAGCTGCCGTTCAAATGTTAGCATCTCAAGTAACAGGAGTTAAACCTGGTAGCCTTACATATTTTGGCATTAAATTTATTACTCCCAGCCCAGAATATTATCCTTTAGAAACTGCCATTCTTAGACAAATGTCATATTTTACTGGCACATATCCTTTATTTTATAGTACAATATATAGCACCAATTTGTTCAAAGATGTTTTTTCAAGCATTGCTTCTAAAAAAACATATGATGAAATTTCAAAAAATATGAATAAATTAATGGAGTTACAAGAAAAATTTTTAAAAGCAACAAAAGATGAATCAAATGAAAATAATAAAGAAAGTATTAAAGATGCTTTTAAAAAAGATATACAAAAACTAGTATCAAATATACAAAAAAGCATATTTACTAGTACTTTTAAAAAACAATTTCAAAAGATTAAAAAGAAAAATGATATTAAAAATTTTAGAGCCAGTTTAAATAATTTTAATAATTATTTAATTAAAATTCCAAACGATAATTCTTTTGAACAGTTTAGAGATTCATTTACATCAGATTTAATATCCTTAGAAATTGAATTAGAACAAAAAGGATATATTTCAAACTATAATATAAACAAATCTTTAGCTCCAATAAGAAATTATAATTATAACTTTTTTAAAACACTCTACCATAAATTAAAATTAAATAGTCAATTTTTATTTGGAAATAAACAAAAAGAAGAAGATTATTTCTAACCTTCTTAAATTATATTTTATCTATTTAGACGATGTGCCCTTTTAATAAATACTTATTAAAGTAAAAAGTCTATATTTTTTAAATTTTAAATTTATACATTCAAATCTTTTAATTCATCAATTACAAATTTTCCTTTTTCTCTTATTAATCTATCATCAAAATACATTTTTGACTCATTATCTGCTTTTTCAAGATAAACAATATCCCAGTGTATTTTTGATTCATTCCCATTATCACTCTCGGATAAAGCTGATCCAGGTGTAAAATGAAAACTTCCTAATATTTTTTCATCATATAATGTATTATTAACTAAATTCTTAATTTCTGGATTTAAACCAATTGCAAATTCTCCAATATATCTAGCTCCCTCATCTATGTCTAAAATTCCTTGTAGTTTATCATTATTAATATCTGAAGTTGCTTCAATAATTTTACCATTTTCAAATCTAAATAATATATTTTCAAATTCTACTCCATTATACATGGTTTTTGTATTATATTTTATATATCCATTAACAGATTCCCTAACTGGTGCTGTAAATATTTCACCATCTGGAAGATTGTACACTCCAAAACACGGAGTTGCGCCTATACCTTTAATTGAAAAATTTAAATCAGTATTTTTTCCAATTATTCTAACTTTATCTGTTTTATCCATTAATTCTTTTAAAGGTTCTGCTTTTTTAGATAAATTTTCGTAATCAATTGAATTAGCTCTTCCCCAAAATTCAAACATTTCATCATCATCCATCTTAAAATTTTCAGCAGATACTTCAGTTGGATAATTTAAGATACACCACTTAGTATTTTCTACTCTTTCCTTTAAATGTACCCTATATATGTATTCAGCTGAATACATATTCATTATTTCTGAATCTACGTTTTTTAAATTATACTTATTCCCAGATGATGTTATTCCTAAAAAAGCATCCATCTTTTTCATTCTGTATTCATCTATATCTGCCAATATATCTATTTCATCTTTATTTGTATTTTTTAATAATTTAGCATTTAATTTTCCATCAGTTATATGTGTAAAAACATTAGCTTCTTTTTTTCTTACTTCCTCTATAATTGCATAAACTAAAGGTAATGAATCAATATTGTTAATATCAATTAAAAGATTTTCACCTTTTTCTAATCTAACACTTTTCTTAACCAAATGTTCTGCTACTTTTTTAATTATTTCTTCTTTGTTCATATTTCCTCCTAAACAAATTCTTCTGGTATATATTTAAATTCTAATAATTCATCTTTTACAGGGTGTTTAAAACTTAAATAATATGCATAAAGTTTTAATTTTTGATTTTTATATGGCTTATCATATTTACTATCTGCATAAACAGGATGTCCTCTTTCTGAAAATTGTACTCTTATTTGATGATGTCTTCCAGTTATTAATTTTATATCCACCAAAGATGTATTATTATCTTCTATATATCTTACCTTTTCATATTCCAATTTTGCAAGCTTTCCATTAATATCTTTTGAATTTGTAACAAAAGATTTATTTAAACGAGAATTTTTTCTTAAATAGTCTTCCATTTTCCCGTTTGTCAGGAATATTTCCTTTAACAATGGCTCTATATTTTTTTGTTACTTTATTTTCTCTAATTTCTTTTGATAATCTTGAAGCAGCTTTAGAAGTTTTTGCAAAAACCATTATACCTGCAGTAGGTCTATCTAATCTTTGTACTAATCCTACAAAGGCATCTCTTGGTTTATTATATTTTTTTATTAAATATTTCTTCACCATTGTTAACATATCTAAATCACCTGTTTTATCCTCTTGAGAAGGTATATTTGCAGGTTTTTCTACTACAATTATATGATTGTCTTCATATATTACTTTAATTTTTTCCATTTTCTTTATTTTTATTCTTTTTTCTATTTTGAATTTTTATCTATTTCAATACTCTTAATTTCTACTGCTATTTCTTCGCTTATACCATTTACTTTCATTAATTCATCTATGCTTGCTCTTTGCATATTTTCTATAGATTTAAAAGTTTTAAAAAGTTTTTGTTTTCTTTTTTCTCCAATACCATTTATGTCATCTAAAGCTGATTTTTGTATCAACTCGTCTCTTTTCTTTCTATGGTAATTAATTGCTAAATTATGAGTTTCATCTTGCATATTAGTTAAAAAGAGATTTAAAGGATTAGATACTTCAATTTCTTCATATTTATCATTTAGTAGAGATCTTGTTTTATGTTTTTCATTCTTTACTAAACCTGCAACAGCAATTTTTAAGTCAAATTCTTTTAATACTTCTTTAATTGCATTTATTTGATTTATTCCACCATCTGCAATAATTAAATCTGGAAAATCTCCTAAGCCTATTCCACCTTTAAGATTATGTTTAATTCTTTTTCTTAAAGTTTCCTTTGTTGCAAAAACATCATCTTGCCCTTTTATATTTTTTAAATTAAACTTTCTAGATAAGTTTTTCTTTATTTTTCCATCTTCTATTACAAGCATTCCAGAAGTCGTATTACTACCAGATAAATTTGAAACATCATACATTTCAATTCTTAAAGGGATTTTTTTCAAATTAAGTTTTTCTTGTAATTCATTTAATAGATTAATTTTCCTTCTATTTCTATTATCTAAAGAAATTTTTGCATTCTTTTCTGCCATTTCAACAAATCTTAAGTTTTGTCCTATTTTAGTTGATAAAATTTCTACCTTTCTTCCTGCTTCTTTACTTAAAATTCTTTCTAAAATTTCTTTATCTTCTATCTCATGTCTTATCATTATTTTAGTTGGCAAATCTTTCTTTTTTATATAGTTTTGTTTTAAAAACGAAGATAAGATTTCTTTATCTGACAATGAATTAGCATTTGATAAAAAATATTGTTTTCTATCTTGAAGTTTTGATTCTCTTACATAAAAAACTTCAATACAAATTTCTAATACATCCCTCTGTATCCCTATTGCATCGATTTCATTATATGAAAAGTTTGATATTTTTTGTTTTTGACTAATTCTTTCTATTGCAACAATTTTGTCTCTCAAATCTGCTGCTTTTTCATATTCTTTATTATTAGAAAATTTTTCCATATCACTTTTTAATTCTTTTAATAATGACTTCGTATTTCCTTGTAACAGAGAAAAAATTTCTTCCATTCTTATACTATAATCTTTAATACTTACATTACCTATACAAGGTGCATCACATTTATTAATTTGAAAATATATACAAGGTTTCTTTCTATATCTAAAAGGCTTACAAAGCCTTAACATATATTTATCCTTAATTACTTCAATTAATTGTTTCGCTGACAAAACAGATGGATATGGACCAAAATATTTAGAACCATCATCTAACTTTTTTCTAGTTAGACTGATGGTTGGAAAATCTGATTTAACATCAACCTTTATATATGGGTAAGACTTATCATCTTTAAATACTACATTATATTTAGGCTTATGTAATTTAATTAAATTTAATTCTAAAATTAAAGCTTCATCCTCTGTATCTGTAACTATATACTCAAAAGATTTAATCTGTGAAATCATTGATGATATTCTATTAATCTTTTCTTGTTTATTAAAATATTGTTTAACTCTATTTTTTAAAATTACTGCTTTCCCAATATATATAATATTGTCATCTTTATCCTTCATTAAGTATACACCTGGTTCATTAGGAAGCTTATTTAAATTATCTTTTATATCAAACACTAGTGTTTAATCCTCTTCTTGATTCTTTTTTTGTTTATATATTTCATTTAATTGTTTTTGTAATCTTGTCATATCTTCTAATTCTGTATATTTAGCAAAATGTCCATAATCGTCTAAACCAAAGAATATTTTAGGCTCTTCCTTCTCAAATTCTTCGAATTCGTCTATTGTATCTGCAGCAATTTTAATAGTTTCATTTTCTTTTATAGAGTCTATATTTATTATATTATCAGATTCATCGTCATCATCTATGGCTATTTCATCATATAATTTCATTTTTTTAGAAAGTAATTCTTTTGCACTTTCTTTATTCTCTATAATTTCATCTACTTCTTCTTTATTATCTTCTTCTACTACATCTTCATCCGCTTTTTTAGATTCAATAGTTATTTCCTTATGTATTAATGTTGGTTCAATTTTTTTCTCTTCTTTAGGTTCTAATTCAATTTCTTCAATTTCTTCTTTATTCTCTACTTCATCATCTTCTTCATTAGATTCAATAATATATCTTTTGCCTTCTTTTGAATCAACTTCTTCTTCATCTTTAAATTCTATTTCTGTTTCATTATTTTCTTTTTCATCTTCAACAAGTTTAATTCCACCTTGTTTTGAAATTTGTTTTTCTAATTTAATCTTTTCTATAGTTTGTTTTTCTTCTTCAATAATTCGTTTTTCTTCTTCAATTTCTTTTAATTTTTCACTTATTTCTTTTTCTAATTCTGCTCTAATTTGTTTTTCTAATTCTTCCTTTTGTTTTTTTAATTTTTCTTCTTCTTTCTTTAATCTTATTGTTTGTAATGTTTTGTTCATATCTTGAATTTGAGCTCTCATTTCTGATATCTTTTTTTCTTTATCTGTTAATTCTTTTGCATCTTCATCATTTAATTTTACTTCTTCATTTGCTTCTTCATTTGCTTCTTCATTTGCTTCTTTATTTATTTTTTCATTTATTTCTTCATCTATTTTTGTATTAATGTCCTTTTCAATCATCTCTTCTACTGCTTCTATATCTTTACTAAAATTCATTTCTATCTGATTTTCTAACGGCTCATTATTTTCTAAATATTCATCTTCAGGAAATATTAATTTTTCTTTTTTAACACCAGAATATCTATCAAAATCATCTATTGATTCTAATTCATCTATGCTTACTCCATCTACAACTTCAGGATTTTCAAATATATTTGAAATTTTTATTTGATCTTGAGAAATTTCATTGTTAACTTCTTCCTTTATTTCTTTATCAACAACTTCTATTTTTGGCACTTCTAATATTTGTTGAGCATTTTTATTTTCTAAAACTTCTATTTCTCTAATCTTAATACTTTCTCTAATATCATTTATTTCTTTTTCATCAACTTTTTTATTTCCTAAAATTGCCATAGTAAATATTTCTGTCATATCTATAAATGAGATATTATTATATTCAGACATATTAGAAATTATTTTATGAATATTTTCTTTAATTTTTATAATGGAATATGAATATTCTTTTTTTACATATTCTAAATTTTTGTTTACAACACCTAATTCTTCTATTTGTTTATATATATCATTAACTGCTTTTAAACCTTCTAAATTTAAGAATTTTGCATCATTATATATATAGTTTGCATATTTATTTTCAATAATAGTTTGTGAAAGAGGTTTTTCTTTTATCTTATTTAAATCTCTTTCATTTATTTTAAATTGTGAATAGAAATCAGAATTATTTAATTTTAATATTGGTATACTAATTTTTTCTCCAATTGATTCTAAATATACTATTCTTTTTTCAACTGTTTGTGGTGAAAGTCCTAGTACTGAAACATTATCTATAAAATCTTCAAATAAGCCATGCTCTATTAATAAATTAACATTTTCTTTTATATTATCTATAGGTCTAATAAACAAAGTCATAGAAGATTTAAGTCCAGGAAGTAATCCTGTACTGTTCATAAATTCATATATTTCTCTCATTTGAGCAGGATTACCCTTTGCATAAATAGATGCAGGTATATTAGCACCTTCTTCTATAAATCCATACTCTTGCAATATTTTTGTAATTTCATCAATTTTGCCTGCATCACCTTGTGCTAATATTGTACCACTTCTTTTTAAAAGTTCTTTCCCCAAATTAACATTTTCTGATTTTTCAAATTTATCTATAATTCTTGTAATATTATCAGGATTTCCTCTAGCTAGAATAAATGAATTTTGAAGTATTTCTCTTCCTATTTGTTTTGAATCAATCTCTTCTACTATGTCTTTTATATTTTGAGCATCTCCTTCAATAAATATTGAAACAGAAGTTTGATAGATAGATTTTGGAAGATCTAATTCTTCAAAAACTTTTGCTATTTTTATAATATTTTCTGGTGTTTGAATATTTAAAACTGTAGAAAATTCTTTGTAATAGTTTTCCTCTCCTATTTCTTTTAAATTATCTAAAATTTTTTCAACATTACTTGGAGTATTTTTTACTAAAATTTCTGGTGCAATCTCTAATATGTTTTGAGGTAGCATCTCTTTTTCAATAAATTTTACATATTCTTTTAAATTTTCTAATTCACCATCTATAATTACTTTAGGAAATTTTTCTATTATATTATAAAAAACAGCCTCATTATCATTAATATAATCAATAATTTCTAAATTTTTAGAAATTATTTCTTTAGCTAAAATTTCAGGAATTTTAGCTATTTGTTCTTTAGAAACATTTCTACTTTTTAACTCTGCTATATAGTTTTCTATTGTTTTTGTTTCATTTACGTACAATATCTCTGGACATGTTTTTATAACAATTCTAGATATTCCTGCTCTTTCTAATACATTTAGAATAGCCACAATTCTAACTTTTGTTGTTTGAGATAATATTTTTAAATCTTGACGAATAAGTTGCATTCCTAATTTTTCTTTAGGATCTTTAAATAATTCAATTATCTGTTTTATAACTCTTTCTGAATTTGAATATAGAACTGCAGGTTCTTTCTTTAAAACTAAATTAAGTAAATCTTCTTCATCCAATATTTCCATTATTTTTTCTAACTCATCTGCATTAGAATAAGCTAAAACATCTCCAGCATTTATAAAAAATTTCCTATTTATAATTTTATCATCAAATATTTTTAATATTTTTTGCATATTTTCATCATTACCAATTCCTACTATATCTGGAAATCTTTCAATAATATTGTATGCTAAATCTTCTTTTTTAAACATTTTAGTGTTTTTTTCAACTCTAGTTGCATTTGTTCTTTCAATTATCTTTGGATCTTTTTCTATAATACTTAATGGAAGATTTGCTTCTACAAAAGCATTTACTACATTTCTAACTTTACTCGGTTTAACATTTAAAAGTTCTGGATATTTAGAAAATATATTCATAGATATTTTGTTTACTTTTATAACTTCAATAACCTCAATAGCTGAAGTTTTATTTTCTAATATAACTAGCTCAGTCTCCAGTATTTTTTCTAATGCTTTTTCGTAAATTTCCTTCTTTTCTTTATCCACTTTTCCCTCCAAGAATTCTTATTATTATTCTCTTGTTTTTATTTTATATTTTATATTTTATTTTTTAATATGTTATTTCTGAATATGATCCTATTATTTTACCAACAATATTTTCATCGTTTCCTCTTTCGTATTTAATAATGTCAAATTTTCCATCTAAATATTTAGCAACAAAATCTCCATGTATTGGTTTTGTTTTTTTATCTACAATAACAATCGCTGACTTTGGCATACCTATAGTTGTAAATTTACTTGAAATATTTTTAAATGCAAATAAATTATCTTCCATTCCTGTTGAAACAGGCACAGAAATTAATTCCTCATAATTTATTTCTGCAAAGATATTGTTTTTTTCATAAATTCTACCTAACAAAGGGATAGATGCTGTTTTTGTCTGATTAATTTTAGTTTTTCTTTTAGTATTTGTTTTTTCTGTAAATAAATTTTCTTTTACATTTATTCCAATCATTCTATTATTATCTTCTACAATATTTATATATCCCTTTTCTTGTAAATTATTTAAATACTTTTTAACTGTTGTTGGAGATTTAATTTGAGTATATTTTGAAATTTCTCTTAAAGACGGAGAAATTTTCTTCTCTTCTATATATTCTGAAATATATTTAAGAAGCTTTTTTTCACTACTATTCAATTCTTCTCCATATACTTTTTTCATTAATCTATCCACTCAAATTCCCATCCAGAAATTTCTACAATGTCCCCTTCTTTTATTCCTTCATCAATTAAAGCTTTTTCAATTCCAATTCTAGATAACATCCTTAAAAAATATGCCATTGACTCATTGTCTTCAACATTAATTCTTCTCATTAAATTTATTGCTGCTTCACCTTCTACTTTAAATCTATCATCAACCTTAACTATTTCAAACTGACTTTTATTTTTATCATTTAATGTATATACAACCATTTCATCTTCTTCATATAATGGTTCGACTTCTATATTTTTTAACTCTTTTTCAGTATAGTTTAAAAGTTCTTTAACTCCTTCACCTGTTACTGCTGAAATTTTAAAGAAAGCTATTTTTTCTTTTTTAGCTAATTTTTCTAAATTTTCTAAATTCTTAGTAATATTATCAGTTACTAAATCTATTTTATTTGCAACCAGTATTTGTTTCTTATTCTTTAATTTCTCACTATATTTTATCAATTCTTTATTTAATGTATTATAGTCTTCTACTGGGTCTCTTCCCTCAATTCCACTAGCATCCACAAAATGCAATAATAACCTGGTTCTTTCAACATGTCTTAAAAATTGTAATCCTAATCCTACTCCATCTGATGCTCCTTCAATAATTCCTGGAATATCAGCAATTAAAAATGATTTTCCATAAGAAGTTTCTGCCACTCCTAAATTAGGTTCTATAGTTGTAAAATGATAATTTGCAATCTTTGGTGTAGCTTTTGTTGATTTTGCTAAAAATGTTGATTTTCCTACATTAGGAAAACCTAAAAGTCCTACATCTGCTAAAGATTTTAATTCTAAAATTACATCTTTATTTGGGCCTAATTCTCCATCTATTGAAAAATTAGGAGCCTGTCTTGTTGAAGTTTTAAATCTAGCATTTCCTTTCCCGCCTTTTCCTCCAAGTAATACCAATCTTTTCTCATTATCATTTGATACATCTGCTATAATCTTACCGTTTTTTGCATCTATTACTACAGTTCCTCTTGGAACTCCAATTATTAAGTCCTCTCCAGATTTTCCTGTTCTATTTGATGAAGCACCTGGATATCCACTTTCTGCTTCAAAAAGTTTATTATGAGTAAAATCTATTAATGTGTTTTTATTTGGATCCACGGCAAAATATACATCACCACCATGACCTCCATCACCACCATCAGGACCACCATCTGGAATATACTTTTCTCTTCTAAAAGATTTTGCACCTCTTCCACCATTTCCAGATTTTATTCTAATTTTTGTATAATCAACAAACATTTATATTTTTACTCTTTCTTTAATATATTCTTCTACTTCTTCTATTTTAATTCTTACTTGTTCCATTGTATCTCTATCTCTTATTGTTACCATATTATCTTCTAATGTATCAAAATCTACTGTAATACAATATGGTGTTCCAATTTCATCTTGTCTTCTATATCTTTTTCCAATACTTCCTGGTGCATCAAAATCTACACTAAATTTTTTTGCTAATTTTTCATATACTTCTTCTGCCTTATCACTTAATTTGTTTGATAAAGGAAGCACTGCTGCTTTATATGGTGCAATTGATGGATGTAATTTTAATACAACTCTAGTTTCATCACTATTTTTATCACCAATCTTTTCTTCTTCATATGAATCACATAGAATAGTTAATAATAGTCTACCTAAACCAAGAGATGGTTCAATACAGTATGGAATATATTTTTCATTTGTCTCTGGATCAAAATATTCTAACTTTGTGTTTGAATGTTTACCGTGTTGTGATAAATCATAATCTTGTCTATTTGCAATTCCCCAAAGTTCTCCCCATCCAAAAGGAAATAGATATTCTATATCTGTTGTTTTTTTACTGTAATGTGATAATTCTTCTTTTTTATGATCTCTTTTTCTTAAATTTTCTTTATTTATTCCTAAATCTAATAAAAAATTATATGAATAATCTAACCAAAAATTAAACCATTTTTCATCTTCTTTTGGATTGCAGAAAAACTCTAATTCCATTTGTTCAAATTCTCTTGTTCTAAATATAAAATTACCTGGAGTTATTTCATTTCTAAAAGCTTTTCCAACCTGAACTATTCCCATTGGTAACTTTCTTCTAGTTGATCTAAGTACATTATTAAAGTTAACAAACATTCCTTGAGCCGTTTCAGGTCTTAAATATATTTCTGATTTTTTATCTTCTGTTACTCCTTGAAATGTTTTATACATTAAATTAAACTGTCTAATATCTGTATAGTCTAATTTACCACAATTAGGGCAAACTATATTATTTTCATATAGAAAATCTTTTAATTCTTTTTCTGTCCATCCATCAGCAATAATATCTTGTCCATTCTTAAAAGCCCATTCTTCAATCATCTTATCTGCTCTATGTCTTGTTTTACAAGCTTTACAATCAACTAATGGATCAGAGAAACTAGATAAATGTCCTGAAACTTCCCATACTTTTGGATTCATTAAAATAGCTGAATCAACCGCTACATTATATTTAGTTTCTTGTATAAATCTTTTTTTCCATAAATTTTCTAAATTATCTTTTAATAATGTACCTAATGGGCCATAGTCCCATGAGTTTGCTAATCCTCCATATATTTCTGAACCTGCAAAAATATATCCTCTTGCTTTTGCTAAATTTATTATTGTGTCCATATCTTTTACCATATTGTCTCCACCCTATCTTATTATAATATATTTTGTAATTTATTTTATTATTTTTATTGTTTATTTTAATCTCTCTATCCTATATTTAAGCATTTTTTTATATTTTTATAGTTTTCACAAGATTATTATATTTGTAATTGTATCATAAAAATAATAATAATAAAAGAGAAAATTTCTTTTCTCTTTTATTATTTTATACTATTTAAATATTTTTTTAATATTTCTCTTATAATATTTTATAATTTAAAGTTTTTATAAAATATATATTAAAAGTTAATCAACTTCTTCATTGTTAACTTCACTATTTACTTGATAATTTTGATTTACTTCTTCTGATTCTACAAATTTATCAAGTTTTATAGAGTTTATTATATTTTTAACTTCTTTTAATTCTAAAATATCATCTACTTTTTCATTGAAATTAATTGTTCTTGAAACATATATATTTACAATGTCATAATGACCATTTTTACCTTCTCCTAAGTTTAAATTAATCTCTTTTGAGTAAGATGTAAAATTAAATTCATAGCCTTTAAAGTTATTTATTTCAACTTCTTTAAACCCATCAGATTCTCTATGTCTTTCTGCATTAGTATCATATATTGATTTAACATCATCACGAAGTAAAATTTCAACTCTATATCCTTCATCTTCATTTCTAAATTCTATTTTTGAAATTCTACCTTCATCTTTTTTTACAGTAAAATCTGCATCTTGGGGAATACTAACTTGAATTGCTTTTTCTTGTTTATCATTAAATAATGTATACTTATCAGTTTTATCCTTATTTAAAACAAAGAACAAAGCTACTCCTACTGCAATTAATAATACTACTGCTAATACTATTATTAATATTTTTTTTGTTTTTTCGTTCATTTTTTCTCCTTTTCTTTTTTTGTTTTTTTAATTTATTTTTTTTTAGTTTTTTAACTTTAACTTTATTTTTTGTTTTAGTTTTTCTTTTGTTTTATATGCTTTAACTTTATATTTTTGTCTTAATTTTTTAACTTTAACTTTATTTTTCAAAATTATTTTTAATTTAAAAACTTAAAATATTTTCACAAATGTTTTTGTTTATATTAATAAGGTAAAGTAAATTCTGAAATTTTAAAACTTCCATTTTCTTTTACTATAACAAATTGTGCTGTAATTGTTTCTAAATCTGAATCAAGAAATTCATATGTATAATAACCTTCAAAAAAGTCTTTACGTAAAAGTTTTTCTCCAAGTCTATCAGATGATATATATTTTTTTGATACTTTAAATTCTATTTTGTTATCTGTTGCATTTTCTATTTCTAATTCATCTCTCCATGCATAATTAAAGTTTACACCTTTCGAAGAATCAACTACAAAAACTTCATTATCTGCAACTCTTATTATATCTTTTCCAATCCTTTCTTTATTTGGATCTAACATAGCATCTTTAAATTCTTCAGTAAAGTCTTTTAAAATATCGTTTCTCATTTCATCTATAGTTACTAAAGATTTCATATATCCTGGATGTTCTTCATCAAATTCCCATGGTTTTTTTACTATGCCTTCTGCTTCATATGTTAAATTTCCGATAACATCAATAGCTTCATCATATAATTTTTTTCCTAATGTTAAAATTTCTTCATCTGACATTTTTGAATCTTTTATATCTTCTTTAATTTCTTCCTTCTTATTAGTATTATTCTCTACCTTAGCAGTCTCTTCAAACTCATCTTTTGCTGTCTTTTGGTAAAGATTATATGTAAATAATCCTAATAATATTAGACCAATTACAAGAAGTATTACTGCTACTGTTAGTCCTTTTTGTTTTGTATTTTTTTCAATATTTTCATTCATTTTTTTACTCTTTCTTATTATTTCTTATTATTTTTTATTTATTCTTCCCAAGCTCTTTTTTCTGCTTCATCTGCTAATTTTTTACTTTTAATTCTATCTCCTGACATTATATTCATTGCACTTTCTGCAGCATTTTCTAATCCTTCTTTTATTCCTTCTCCTTTAAAAGCTCCCTTTGCTGCTTTCCCAAGACCTTTTACTATATCAGCACCAGCTTGAATTTGTTTTGCTTCTTTTTGAGATAAAGCATTTCCAAAAATAGGTTTATATGTATCCTGTCCAAAAGCTTTATCAAATCCTCTAATTATATTTTCAATTTTACTTTCAACTGTTTTTATTTTTTTTAAATCAACTCTATTCTCAACTCTCATATCTAATTGTCTAACATATGGATGTACATTTACTCCTTGTCCAGTTGATAATGCATCTAAAGATATATTTGGATTATTACAATATAGATAGATATAAACTCCTGCTCTATCATATGCTACCTTATCATTAGGTCCTGATGAAATATGATCAATATAGTATGGTTCATATTTTTCTACAGCGTCATATCTAAATAGTTCTTTGTATGGTCTGTTTTTCGTCTTATCTCTAGATAATTCAAACATACCAATTGAATCTGCAAAAGCTATTTTGTATACTCCAAACACTTCTCTTTTTTCAGCTTTTTCAAACTCTTTCTTGTATAAAATATCTTGTTTTTTCATATACTCAATGTGCTCATCTAATTCTTCTTTAGTAAGTTTACTTATGTCTAAAAATGCACTTGCATTTTTCTCACAGTCCTGGCATATGTATGCTCCATCTCTTAACTTTTTTCTTGTTAAAGGTGAAGCTTTGCCACCACATAAGGCGCATTCTTGACTTTTAAACATGTCTAAAAATCCCATTTTTTCTCCTTTTCTTTGCTAAAACTTTCGTTTAGCATAATATTATTTTGTTTATATTTTTTATTATTATATTTTTTATTATTATACTTTAATTTATTGGAAAATTTAGATGTTTTTTATCTTACGCTTTTATATTTTTCTTAAGTATATTTTAGCATTTAAAAAAATATATTACAATATAATCTTAAATGTCTTACTACTATATTTTTTATTGTTTTTATTGTTTTTATTGTTTTTATTGTTTTTATTATTTTAATTTTTTTTTAATTTTTTCTTGAATTTATTTATAAATGTTAGTAATTATTTCATAAACTTTGTTTTTTATTCTTTGTCTCTGCCTTTGTCGTCTTTTTCTTTTATCTTTTTATTTTCTCTTCTTTTCTTGAAAATATTTTTAATACTTATAATTTTTTCTACATTATTTTTTATTCCTATAGCATTACCTACAATTGGATCTTTTCTTATTTTTTCTGTAATTCCAAATTCTTTATCTATAACAGATCCAGTGTTGATAAACGCTTTTTCTTCTAAATATTCTAATTCACTTTTTGCTTCTTCTTTAATATCTTCCTTTAAATCTTCTTTAGTATATAAATCATCTATTTGTTTATGCTCTTCTTTTATTGTACATTTTAAAGAAATCTTCTTTAATAAGTCTAAATATTTTTCATTTAAATCAGAGTTTGCAAACTTTGATTCAAAATCCATAACTTCTTCTACTGATTCTCCTAAATCTGATAGCTTCTTAAAAAATTCCTCTATTTCTTCTAAAATTGCATCATCTTTAATATTATAATATTCAAAGATAGATTCCTTCCTTATGTTTATTGCATTTTTTACACCAAAATCCATATTTTCTCCTCTAATTTTCTTTTATTTTTAGATTAATATCTTTTTGCTTAACATAAATTTTTTATTTTCTATATAAAGTTTGTGGATAACTTTGTGTATAAAGCTTTATCGTTTTTTACATGTTTATTTTAAATAATATTATGTAAATTAAGGCTTTACATACTCCATAACTATCGCAGTTTTGTCTTTATAATATTTTTTTCTTCTAGAAATTTCCTTAAAACCAAAGGCTTTGTAGAGTTTAATGGCTATTTCATTATTTTCTTCAACTTCTAAAATAATTCTTTTATTTTTAGTTATCTCAATAACTTTTTTTAAAAGTTTTTTACCTAAACCTTTCCCTCTTAAAGACTTATCCACAACTATATTCATAAGAAAGCTATCATCTAATCCATCCTGTATTACAAAGAAACCTGATAGATCATCCAAAATATAAATTTTAGAATAAGTATTTCTATATTCAGAAAGATAGTTTTCTTTAGTCCAAAAATTATCATATTTTTCTAAATTGTTTAATATTGTATTTAATTCTTCTTCTGTTATTTCTCTAATATTCATTTATATATCTTTTTAAAAGTGTTTTTTTCTTTATTCTTTTCTGTATTTTTTTTCTTTATTTTTTCTTTGTTTTTTTATTTTTTTCTTTCTGCATTAGATGGTTTTAAATAATGTGGTACTAATATTTTTCCATCTATTAAATTATTTTTATCCTTAAGTTTATCTTCAATTCCTTCTAAAGTTTTTTCTATACTTTGTTCTATTTTGTCTGAAAACTTAAAAGTTATATCTTTACTCTTATTTTTGTCTTTTAATTTTTCAATAATTAATTCTTTATATTTTATTCCACTTCCTGAAAAAGAATATTCTTCTTTAATTATTTCTCCATTTATTTTTTTATTCTGATTTATATTTAAATTTTTTAATACTTTAATAAAATCTTTAATACTTCCTGCAAATTCCGTAATTTTTAAATAATCATTAGAATACACTCCAGCATAAATTTGATCATTCTTAGCATCTATTATGCCTATCTTATATTTACTCTCTTCTACTATGTTTCTAGCCAATACTTCAGTTGAGGTAATTGGAACAACTGAAATATCTTTTGCAAAAGCCATAGCTTTTATTGTAGATATTCCTATCCTAATTCCAGTAAAAGAACCTGGTCCTATTACTACTCCTAAAACATTAATATTATCTAAAGATATATTATTATCTTCTAAAACTTCATTAATTAAAGGTAGTAATGTTTCTGAATGTGTTTTTCCTTCATCTAATGTTTTATATATTCTTTCTTCATTATGTTTAATTGCTACAGAACATAAATTTGAAGAAGTATCAATAACCAATATATTCAACTTTTATCTTCCTTTCATTTTCATCATTATATTCTCTTGTAATATCTATATGGATATATTTATTTGGTAATATTTTTTTTATATTTTCTCCCCATTCTATAATAGATATAGATTTACCAAAATATTCTGTTCCACCAATGTTTAAAAAATCATCTATCCCTTCTAGTCTATATACATCAAAGTGATAAATGGTTTTTAAGTCACTTACTTCATATTCATTTATAATGGTAAAGCTGGGACTTGAGACTTCTTTAAAATTCCAGTATTCCATGAAACCTTCTACAAATTTAGTTTTCCCTGATCCTAAATCTCCAGTTAATACTATTGTTTCATAACCTTCTAATTTACTTGCAAACTCTTTTGCAAATTCTTTAGTTTCTTCTTCACTTTTGCTATGGAATATTTCTGTCACTTGCTCCTCCTTACCTTTTCATATTTATATTTTATCATTTTAGATAAGATAATACAATATGACAAAGATGTAGGTAAAATGTAACAGTTCTGAAACAAAGACTTAAAAAGCCTACCCCCACAAGAGTTTAGAGACAAAACATTGTTTTTTTCTATTTTGACACATTTTACTTTCCGTTGTATTTTAAAGATATATAGTTATTAAGGGGGTATACTTTGGGGTATGTAAAATCAGATCTAAATGATATCAAAGAGAATCTTAAATCTCTTATTGGAGAGGAAATTTTAATTGTTGAACCTATAAGCAGAAGAGGTAAAAAAACAGGAAAGATAGCAACTTTAGAAAACACATACAATACCTATTTTAGAGTAATGTATGATGATGACAAATATATTAATTACAATTATTCAGATATCTTTACTAAAGACATAAAAATACAGACATTTAATGGAGAAAGATTTAATCCTCTACATATTCCAAGACCACTTACTAAAAAAGAAACTATTCCTACTCTAAATCTAGATAAGCCTGACTTAGAATATGTTGATTTAGATGATCTTAATTCTTAAAGAAATATGCAGTGTAGTTAAATTAAAACGTTTTAACATATCATACATTAAAACTTCTAGAATATTGTGATTGCCATTGTTTTCTTTATTTCACTTAAGTTTTCTTTTGCTTCTTTTTCGGTATTTGCTTGATAGATAGTTTTAAGATCATTGCAAAATTCTTTTCTATGTTTATATGATATGAACATAGTCGAATTTCTTATTAAGTACACTATACATCTTTATTGCATAGCTTTAGGATAAACTTGCTTTTATTGCATCTAAAATGCCTGTTAGCCCATCAGAACAAATAATTAGCACATCTTATACTCCACGATTCTTCATTCCATTTAATACACCTAACCAATATTTTGCAGATTCATTTTCACCAATCCAAATACCTATTACTTCTTTCATTTTGGTTGTTCTTACTCCTAAATTACATATGCTGCTTTTTTAACGATTATATTATCTTGTTTTACATTAAAGTGAACTGCATCAATAAAAAACAATAGGTAGACTGGATTTAAAGCTCTTGTTTGCCATTCTTCTATCTCAGTCAATACTGCCTTAGTTATATTACTTATCATTGTTGGAGGTAATTCAATTTTATATATTTTTCTAATTGTTTCTGTTATTTCTCTTATAGATAATTGTCTTCCATAAAGACTTATTACACTTTCTTCAATGCCAGAAATATCTCTTGAATTTTTTGGTACTAAGCCAGACTCAAAATCAGAATTTCTATCCCTGGACATTTCTAACTCAACATTTCTGAATTCACTTTTTACATTTCTTTGATAATTTGCATTTCTGTAATTTTCTTTTTCTACAATATTGTCACTTTTTTCATACCCCCTATGTGTATTAAATTTAGCATCTAACATTGCTTGAAGAGTATTTTTAAACATCTCCTTTAAAGCATCTCCAATGTCTTTGGCATTATTTACTTCATAATTACTTGTTATATGTTCAGCCAAAAGTTTCCCTTGATTTAAATCTTTTCCATTTTTGCTTTTTTTCTTCATAAAAAAAGTCCTCTCTATGGTATTTATATTTTACCATAAAGAGGACTTACTTTATACAATGTTTAGCACATGCTCATAAAAATGCACCACTAAATCTATTTTAAGATTAAGTGGTGCTTTCTATTTCTTGTCTTTTTTATTTTTATTAAAGTTTCTATCTTATTTCCATCCTGATGGTATATATCCTGTTAATTTACTACAATCTCTATAACACCACGTTCCTGTTGCACTACTATGTGTATTCCATAAAGGTATTGCATTTCCTGTTAGTCTACTGCAAGAACGAAATGTAAAACTAAAATTTGTTACTAATGGGCACTTACTAAATAGGCTCTCTGGGATTCCTCCTTCTAAGTTACTGCAAATAAAAAATGTACGTTCAAAAGTTGTGACTTTTGGACAGTTTGCAAATAGACCTGCTGGGATTGCTCCTTCTAATTTACTGC
>CAZCCM010000011.1:0-25048 GCA_964497325.1 uncultured Lachnospiraceae bacterium
TATCCTTTGAACAAAGTCAGCAAATATCCCCAAAACCTCTTCATCTTCTATTAAGTCTTCTACTTCTATATCTCCTGGATCAAAAACAATTTTTGTTTTTCTTTCATCTCCAAATTTCTTTTGTATTTCTAAAAGTTCTTGTTTAATAATTTGATATTGTCTTTCATCACTTGCTAAAATAGCTTTACAGTCTTTAATAAATTCTAACAGTTCATTATACTCTTCTTCAATTTTTTCTCTTTGTAGACCTTGTAGCGTTCTTAATCTCATGTCTAAAATTGCTTGTGCTTGAATCTCTGACAATCCAAATCTTTCCATTAATCTTTCTTTTGCATCGTCATATGAAGAACGTATTATTTGAATTACTTCATCAATATTATCAATAGCAATTCTTAAACCTTCTAATATATGTAATCTTGCTTCAGCTTTAGCTAAATTAAATTGAGTTCTTCTTATAACTACATTTTTTCTATGTTCTATAAATACTTCAATTAATTCTTTTAAACTCATAATTCTTGGTTGATTGTTTACCAATGCTAAATTTATAATTCCAAAAGTAGATTCTAATTGAGTATGTTTATATAGTGAATTTAAAACAACTTTAGCATTAGCATCTCTTTTAAGTTCTATAACAATTCTAACCATTGCATCTTTATCTGACTCATCTCTAATATCTGAGATTCCTTCAACTCTTTTAGTTTTAACTAAATTTGCAATATTTTCTATAAGTCTTGCTTTGTTTACTTGATATGGTAAAGATTTAATAATTATTTTTTGCTTTGTACTAGACATTTGCTCAATAAAAGCTTCTCCTCTTAATTTTAGTTTACCTCTTCCTGTTTCATAAGCTTCTTCAATTCCTTTTTTACCAAGAATTAATGCACCTGTAGGAAAATCTGGTCCTGATATGTATTTCATCAAACCTTTTGTATCAATATCTCTATTATCTAAATATGCAACCATTCCATTAACAACCTCTGTAAGATTATGTGGTGGCATATTTGTTGCCATTCCAACAGCAATTCCAGATGATCCATTAAGTAATAATGTTGGAACTCTTGTTGGAAGTACAGTTGGTTCTTGTAATCTACCATCAAAATTTGGAGCAAAATCTACAGTGTCTTGATCTATATCTTCCAACATAGCTTCAGACAATTTAGTAAGTCTTGCTTCAGTATAACGATAAGCTGCTGGAGGATCACCGTCAATAGAACCAAAATTTCCATGGCCATCAACTTGTAAATATCTCATAGAGAAATTTTGTGCTAATCTTACCATTGCATCATAAACAGAAGCATCTCCATGAGGATGATATTTTCCTAAAACATCTCCAACTGTTGATGCTGATTTTCTGTATGCTTTGTTAGATGCTAATCCATTTTCATACATATTATATATTATTCTTCTATGAACTGGTTTCATTCCATCTCTTGCATCAGGCAAAGCACGCGAAACAATAACAGACATTGCATAGTCCATATATGCTGTTTTCATTTCTTGTGAAACAGCTCTTTCAATAATTCTTCCTTTGTTTATTTCATTTTGTATTTCTTCACTCATAAACTTCCTTCTTCTTTTTAAATATAATACTTAAACGAAAACGTTTAAGTACACTTCTATCACATAGCTATTATATCTTTATTTTTAACAGGTTTCAAGTATTGTAACCTTTATGAAACATTTTAAAAATATTTTTTTATTTTATATAAAATTTGTATTCATATCATTTATATTTTCTTCTACTTTATTTTCTATATCTTCTTTAATTTTCTCTTCTACTTGTTCTTTCTTTTCTTCTTTTTTTGGCTTATCTTCTTTAAGTAAAATATTATTAAAGTTTTTAAATACATATTTTTCTTTTTTTAGTTGATTTATTATTAATTTTACAGTTCCTGCTGTTTTTTCACTCGTATATGAATCATGTTGCAAAACGACTAAGGCATTTTTTTCTTTTCTTGTTTCGTTAAAAACTCTTAATTGTTCTTTATTTGTATCTGCGCCCACAGAATCGTCTGTTAAAGAATTCCAATCCACAAAAGCTATTTTCTTTTTAGTAAAAAAATCTCTACTTTTCTTTTTTTGTTCTTCATAGTATCCACCAATAGATCCTCCTGGGAATCTAAACAAATTACTATTAAAATCACTTCCTAAAACTTTTTTTAGTTCTTTTTCTGTTTTTATATATTCTTCAAAAGTTGCTTTTGGACTTTTATATATGTCTCCATATCTATGTGAAAAACTATGATTAGCTATAGTATGACCTTCATTATATATTCTTTTTAGTTCTTTTTCTCTTCCTTTTATATTAGTGCCAAGTATAAAAAATGTGGCTTTAACATTAGCTTCTTTTAAAACATCTAATATTGCATTCGTATTTTTTGAAGGACCATCATCAAATGTTAAATAAACTTCTTTTTTTTCTGCTCCAAAAATATTATCAATTTCTTCTTGAGCTTTTAGATTATATTTAAAGTTATCTCTTTCTTTTTGAGCTACACTAGTTAGTCCTAATTTTAAATCTTCTTTTTGTATTTTTTCTAATTTTTCTTCTTGTTCTTTCTTTATTTTTTCTATTTCTAATTTTTTCAGTTCTTCTAGTTTTTTTAAATTTTCTTGTTTAACTTCTTCTGCTCTAAGAATCTCCTTGTTTTTTTTTAAGGATTCAACAATTGAAATAACAGAAATAATAATAACTAAAATAGATATAGTTATTAAAATATATTCTTTTATATGTTTATTTCTTTTTTTATCAATATAAAATTGTTTATACATTATAATCATCCTTAAATAGTTTAGGTTTTACTTTGTTTTTACTGTTCTCATTAGTCTAATACTATAACAATTTGGGGTTATTTTCAACTTAATTAGCATCTCTTTTATATGCTTTTTTAAGACTTAAGTATGCTTTATGTAAACTATATTTTTCAATTTTTTAAGTTTTTTTAAGTTTTTAAATCATATTTTTTTATCAAAAACTATTATTTTTTTATTTCCTTATTGTTTTATATATTTTTTTAAATTGTTTTAAACAAAAAAATAAACGGCGCACTATTTCTAGTTTTACCGTTTAGTAAAAATTTCTTTTAATTGTTATTATCTACGATTGTAATTTTTTCTTTTGTCTCTACAAGTTTTACATCTAACTGGTTTGTTTTCAAATCCTTTTTGTTTGTAAAATTCTTGTTCACCTGCTGTGAATACAAATTCTGCACCACAATCGCGACAAGTTAATGTTTCGTCTACAAATTCTGTTGAATTTTCGTTTTCCATTATTCGGAGCCTCCTTATATAAAATTAATTTAAATTATAAGGGACTTTACCACGAATAACTAAATCTACTTATAGTGTAGCATATATAAACAAAAAAGTAAACGTAATAAATAAATATATGTTATTTTTCTTCTATAATGTTTTCTTTAGTTTTTAATTTAGTTTTTAAAATGTCAATCATTCTATCAACTGGGGGCATGTTTTCTTCCTCTATTTCTTTATCATCTCTAGAATATTGCTTTAATTCTAAATATATTTTTTCTACATCTTCATTTTTTATATTTCTTTGAAATCTATGTTTTAAAATTCTTCTTTCTAAATCTTTTTCTTTTATTACTACTCTTCTATTAACTTTTAAATTCTTTAAATCACATTTTTTATTAAAAATAATTAATTGTTTTATTTCTAAATCAGGATATTTTTCTTTAAAAAAGTTTATCTTTTTTTCATTATCCATAATTATATTATAAAAATTATGTTTCATTCCTAATAATTCTCTTGTCCACTCAACACTTTTTGTAAAACCATACATCCAACCTATGTAATTTCTACTTGTAATTATATATATCCCATGTATGTTAATATATAATATATCAATTTCAGCTAATCCTTCTTCTGTTGGTATTTGTATATTAGTAAGTATTTTTGAAGGAATCTTAAGTTTTTCTAATCTCATAAAAATTTTTGCTTCAGAAAAATATTTAGTATTAAACAAATACTGAAATAAACTAATATGACTTTCTTCTTTGTATTTAGATTTAAAAAATTTAACTATATATATTACTTGTCTTAACAAATAAGCAAACCAAAATATCATTAAATAATATCTTAAACTATACAGAATAAAGATAATTTGTCTTAAAACTTCTAACAATATTTTTGTTTCCTTTCTCTTTTAATAATTAATTCTTTTTTTAATATACTTTAAATTTATATTTTTTATACAAGTTTTCTAAATTTAATATATCATATAGAAAAACAATTAAAAACTATTAAATAAAAATATCTAAATTTAGAAATTATAAATATCTAAAAAATATAAAATTACTTCTATTTAAAGAAGTAATTTTAAGTTTGTAATACTACCATTTCATGGTACGTCTAATTAATAAATAATAAACCTTTTTTATTTCTAATAGTTTTTGTTTTTTAATTTTTTAATTTTAAATTTCTTAAATTTTTTTTAACAATTCATATAATTCAGTTGGAACTTCAAAAGACTTATTTTCTTTAATCCAATTATGAACAGCATTGATTTCTCTTGATTTTAATAAAATATCTTCAAATGGAACTAATGTTTTATTATAGTTATTTATATTGTTAATATTTCGTTGCATTTTATCTAATTCTTTATTTTCTAAATTATTTTCCCATTTTTTTATTTGATCTTCTAATTTTTCAAAAGTTCTAAATTGAGTTTTTATACTATCTTCAAGTTTATTAGAAAAAGAAGAAAGTATCGCTGTTTTTCCTGCCCTTATTATGCTCCCTACAGAAGGATCAATTACCTCTTTTTCAATAGCTTTGTCAATTCCAATATTAAGAAGCTTTGATGTCATATCTAAAATTCCTCCATTTTTACTCGCAATATCTATTTGGTTTAAATTTTCAAATTTTCCAGTAACAACACCAGTTAAAGATTTTCCTATATCTTTTATAGAATTAACTAATGTCTTTATTCCTTCTTTAAAACCTTCTCTAAATATTGTATCTTTAATATCTATAACTAAATCTTCTACTACATCTGGAAGTAAAGCTTTAAGTCCAACATCTAATCCAAAATTAACAGCCTTTCCTACAGTTGTGTTTAAAAAATTTTCTTGTCCTTTAAGAACTTCTTCATTTATCTCTAAAGGAACTTCTTTTGTTAAAACATTTTGCAATGTCTTCTCATTTAACATGCTTAAGTCTAATATATCTTGCATTCTAGCCCTTCTACCCAAACTATTTCCTTATGTTAATTGTAATATCAATAGAATCTATATTATATTTTTGAAATTCTTCGCTTAATTTAAAATTTATTTTTTCTTGTCTTAATTTTCCTTTTTTTATTTTATTTTCTTTATTTTTTAAACTTTTATCTTCTTTATTAACAATCATCTTTTTTTCTTTATTTTTTTTATTAACTTTATCTTCTTTTTTAACTTTTTTAGTTATTTTTGTTTTTTCTTTATTTTTTTTATTTTGATAATTTTTAAATTCTAATAGTTTTTTCTTAGTCCTACCAATAAAAGTATTATCTTCTTTATCAAAAACTAATTTTCTTAACTCATCTATTTCTTTTTCTATTAATTTTTGATTTATTTCTTTATTATTAGTTATTAAAAAGAGAATATCTTCAATATTAAAATTTCCCTCAATTAAAACTTTATTTATATTATAACTTGCTAAAAATTTTCTATATTCTAAATCATCTTTTTCTAAAATAACTATAATTTCTATATATTTATTATTTTCTAAAATTTCTTTTATTAAAGAATATTTATCTATGTCTCCTTCTATATTTATGTTTAATAAAAGAAGATCTATATTTTTATTTACTTTTATAAACTCTATTATACCCTCTTTATATATTATATCTTTATGAACTAAATCAAATCCTTTTAAGTTTTTAATATTTATTTTTAAATTATTGTATAAAGCTTGATTATTCAAAGCTGTTAATATCTTCATATCTTTTCTCCAATATTTCTTTCTCAAAATTAGAAGGTGTAACATTTAAAAGAATATGTGTATTTGATACAAATAATAAACATTCACCTCTTTTAAAATTTTTAATTTCAACTTTTTCCTTTTCAGATAATGTAATATTTTTTTCTAAAATTTTAATATTTTCTTCTTCTAAATTAAAAATTGCTTTTGTTTCTGAATTATTTAAAATACTTTTTCCATAATTACCTTCTTCTAAAGTAAATATATCTGAAATATCTTGAGTTATTGCTACAGCACCCCCTCCATACTTTCTAATTGTTTTAAATATTTTATATATAAAAGAAGCTGTTTCTTTATTTGAAGTAACCCCTATAATTCTCCATATTTCATCAATATATATAATTTTCTTTTCATTTCTATCTTCTTTAATACTATCCCAAAATAATTCTGTAAATAAAAACATTGCATATTTATAATTTTCTTCTCCTATTGAATAAATATCTGCAACAATTAAATCATTATTTATTTCTATATTGCTGTAATTATTAAAAAACTTTAAAGAACCTTTTACAAAAACTTCTAATTTATTTTTAAAACTATTTAAAATATTTCTTTCTTTTTGATCATCTTCTTCTTTAGAAGCTAAAGCTATTTCATTATATAAATCTTCTAATATTGGCATTTCATTAGAATCTTTAAATACTTTATTTAATTGTATTTGATTTTTATTTTCTTTTTTATGTAAACTATTATCATCAAAAGTTATTCCCTTTTTGTTATATGTTTTAATAATATATTTTTCTAAAATAGAATATTCTTCAATAGTCATATCATCAAATATTAAATAAAAGAAAGATTTTAATTTTAATAATTTACTACTTAAATACCCAGATTTATCTTCTATAGAATTTTTTCTTATTTCTAAAATATTAATATAACTTTTTGAATCAGGCCCTAAAACTATGTTTTGTCCATTCAAATTATTACATAAAATATCATATTCTCTTTCTGGATCTATTATAAATTGTTTTATTCCAAATAAATATTGTCTTAAAATTTGTAATTTAACAAAGAATGACTTTCCTGAACCTGAAGTTCCAAAAATACTCATATTACTATTCTTATATTTAAGATTATCAAATCTATCAAAAAAAATATTAGAATTATTTATATTGTTTTTTCCTAAAAATATGCCCTTTTCATCAAAAACACTTGAAAGTATAAAAGGATAAGTTGAAACTATTCCTGATGTTAAAATATTTCTTCTCGCAGCATTTTTTATAATATTTGGATTGTAAAATATAGGAAGAGTGCTTTTAAAAACCTCATCTTCCCTAAAATTTGCTAACTTTGAAATAAGGCCATTTGATTCTAATATTCCTTGAATCTTATTTAAATTAAAGAATAATTTATTTAAATCTTCAGCATATACAACAATATATGTATAAAGATTATATAATTCTTCATTATTAATTTGCATCTCTCTTCTTAAATATTTAGCATCATCCTTTGTATATGCAACTAAATCTACTTCTTCTGTTTCTTTTGTTTCAGTTGACATGTTTCCTATGTTGTATGTAAGTTCTTTTATAGCTTTATAAGTATCTTTTTTTTCATAAAAAATACTCATTCTAATATTAATATTTTCATTTATTATATTTTTAAATATTATTTCTGAATTTTCTTTATTATAATCTACTATAATTAAACCACTATAATATTTTTTATCTATTTCTAAATATTTTGGATTTGATATAGATACAAAAGAAGGTGCTATTTTATCTTTTTTTGTAAAAATTCCTTTTAACATATCTGTTTTCCTCCTTTAAAAAATTAGCATTTCATAAAGCTCTTCTTTTTCTAATCTTTTAATAAAATTACCACTTTTTTCTAAAGATAATTTTAGTTTCTTTTCCTTGTCATCTAAAGCTTTTTTTATAATAAAAACATTTTTGTTTTCTTCATTTTTATAATGCTTATGTAAACTGTTTTCTTCTTCTTTATTTCCTAATAAACTATCTTTTTTTTGTTTATTTTTGTTTCTTTTTACTTTTTTAAATTTTAATATTTCAAAAACATTCTCTTTTTCTTTTATTTTATTTTCAGCAATTATTATATAGAAAGATTTTGAAGTAATATTTTCATCAGAATTTATTTTTTCTATAAAATTTATATAGTTTTTATATAATTTATTTATAATATTTTCTTGTTTTTTTAAGTTTTCCATTTCACTTTCTTTTTTATAAAATATTTTTTCTTTGTTTAAAAAGTCAGCTTTTATTGATAAATTTTGTTTTAATACTTCTAAATTTTTATCTATTTTTTCTTTTTGAGATAATATTAAAATTTGAAAATTAAAATTACATGTTTTTAAAACTGTTTTATATCCTTCTATAATAGCTTTTTTTTCAAAATCTGACTTAAGATCATAATTAATTGGCTGAATCTTTAAAACTCTTAAATATTTATCTTTAGTAATTAAAATATCTTCTATAACATCTTCTATTTCTAAAAAATTAATACTATTTATAATATTCTCCTTTTTTTGCAGGCAATATATCACATATATATTAATTGTCAAGGAAATTTATTTTTTAAATAATGAAATTTATTTATAATATTTTTTACCTAGTTTTATAACTAAAAATATATATAATAGAAAATTAATTCATATAAAATAAAATTATGTAAAATTAAATTATATAAAATAAAATTATATAAAATAAAATTATATAAAATAAAAAAAGAAGCTTTTGCTTCTTTTTTACATTTTACATATTATTACAATTCTACATTTTATATATTCAATTATAATTTAATCACTAAAAATTAAATAAATTTTAAAGTATTTATGTCAGAATTCCAAATTAATATTGCATTTTTTATTTTTTCTTTTTCTTCATCTGTTAAATTTTTAGATGTTGGTTTAATTTGTCTTAAAGAATTTGTATATATAACAAAGGAATCTGACAATCTTTCTCCCTCAGCTATTACAACAGCATTTAAAAATTCATCTCCAAGGTCAATTTCAATTTTTCCAGAAGTATTATTAATAATTTTCATAAAAATTTCTCCTTTTCTAAAATTAATTACAAAAAATATTTATCATTATAAATATTTATAATTATAATACAATTTTTAATATTTTTTCTATACATCAAGGTTTGTAACTAAATCAGTATTTTTTAGAATAAAATCTCTTCTTGGTTCTACTGCATCTCCCATAAGTACTGTAAATATTTCGTCAGCATATGCAGCATCTTCAACAGTTACTCTTACAAAAACTCTTCTTTCTGGATCCATTGTTGTTTCCCAAAGTTGTTCAGGATTCATTTCTCCAAGTCCTTTAAATCTTTGTATATAAACAGAATTAAAAGATTCACCCATATCTTTTTTAACTTTATCTAAATCCTCTTCAGTATAACAATATATGTCTTCCTGTCCCTTTTTTACTATTTTATATAGTGGAGGTTGAGCTAAATAAACATAGCCTCCTTCTAATAAAGGTTTCATATATCTAAAAAAGAAAGTTAATAATAATGTTCTAATATGAGCTCCGTCAACATCTGCATCCGCCATTATTACTATTTTATGATATCTTAATTTACTAATATCAAAATCTTTTCCTATTCCTGTTCCTAATGATTGTACTATTGGTAAAAGTTTATCATTTTCAACAACCTTATCTTCTCTTGCTTTTTCAACATTAAGCATCTTTCCCCATAATGCTAAAATTGCTTGAAATTGTCTATCTCTTCCTTGTTTTGCACTACCACCTGCAGAATCACCCTCTACAATATATACCTCGCTTTTAGATGCATCTTTTTCAATACAATCAGCTAATTTTCCAGGTAAGCTTAAACTTTCTAAAACAGAAGCTCTTCTAGTTTTATCTCTTGCTTTTCTTGCCGCAATTCTTGCTCTTGATGAAGCTAATGATTTTTCTACTATTATTTTTGCAATAGAAGGATTTTCTTCTAAAAATGCTGCTAATTCTGAATTAACTAAAGATTGAACAGCTCCCATAACCTCTGAATTTCCTAATTTAGTTTTTGTTTGACCTTCAAATTGTGGCTCTGTTACTTTAACAGAAACAACTGCTGTTATCCCTTCTCTTATATCATCTCCTAAAAGATTATCTTCTTTTTCTTTTAAAAACCCTTTTTCTCTTGCATAATCATTAATAACTTTTGTTAATGATCTTTTAAAACCTTCTAAATGTGTTCCACCTTCAACAGTATGAATATTATTTGTAAAAGAAAGAATATTTTCATGATATGAACTTGTATATTGAAAAGCTACCTCAATAGGAGTTGTTGATTCATTACTACTTGTAATATATATTGGTTTTTCAAATAATACTTCTTTCTTTTTATTTAAAAATTCTACAAATGATGAAATTCCACCTTCATATAAGAATTCTGATTTTCTTGGTTTATCATCTATTCTTTCATCTTCTAAAGTTATTTTTAATCCTCTTGTTAGAAAAGCCATCTCCCTTAATCTATTTTCTAATAATTCATACTCATATTCAGTTGTTTGAAAAATTTCTGAATCTGCTTTAAATCTTACTTTTGTTCCAGTAGAATTTGTTTCTCTAATTTTTGTTAATGGAGATGTTGTTTTTCCTCTTTCAAATTTAATTTGATTAACTTCTCCATTAAGAGATACTTCAACTTCAGTCCATTCAGAAAGAGCATTTACAACTGAAGCACCTACTCCATGAAGTCCTCCAGAAACTTTGTATCCACTATCTCCTCCAAATTTTCCTCCTGCATGAAGAACAGTATAAACTGTTTCAACTGCTGATAAACCTGTTTGTTTTTGAATACCAATAGGAATTCCTCTTCCATTATCTTCTATTTTAATTATATTATTTTTTTCTATAGTAACATTTATTTCTGTACAATATCCTGCTAAAGCCTCATCAATACTGTTATCTACAATTTCATAAACCAAGTGATGAAGACCTCTAGCTGAAACTGTACCAATGTACATTGCAGGTCTTTTTCGAACAGCTTCTAATCCTTCTAAAACTTGTATTTGTTCTGCACTATAATTATTTTCTACTTTATTCATCATTCCTCCGTTGTTTTTCCTTCTTTTACCTTAATATATTTAACACTTTTAATGTTTTCTTTTGTTTCTTTTTTTAACTTATCTACATTTTTTTCTTTTACTTCTTTTACTTTTTCTTCTGATAAATATTTTGTTAAAGAAATTTTAGATGTTGATGTTATAAATATTTGAGTTTCTTCCATATTTTTTAAAAATCTATCTATTCTTTTACTATCTAATTCTGACATAAAATCATCTAAAATTAATATAGGATTTTCTTTAGTTTCATTTTTTAAAACTTCTAATTCTGCTAATTTTAAAGATAATACTGTAGATTTTTGTTGTCCTTGTGATCCATATTTTTGAATATTTCTATTATTTAAAAATATTTCAAAATCATCTCTATGTATTCCTAAGCTTGTATGCCCTATAAATATATCTCTTTTTAAATTATTATTCAATTGTTTTATAAATTTGTCTTCATTTTTTAATATTGAGATATATTTAACTTCTATTTCTTCTTTCATTTTAGAAATAATATATTTTTGATGAATTAAATTAATTAATTTATTTATCTTTTCAATATATTCTTCTCTATAACTATATATTGTTTTTGCTTCAATAATTAATTGTTCATTTATTACTTCAATTAAAGATAAATCTATATCATTAAAATTAACTCCCTTATCTAATTGGTTAGAAATTTGTTTTAAAATTGAATTTCTTTGATTAAGAATTTTATGATATTTTGATAAAGAATCAATATAATTTGGTCTTAAAGAGCCTATTAAATTATCTAAAAATCTTCTTCTTTTATCAGGCCCTCCCTTTATAATGTTTATATCCTCTGGTTTAAATATTACTATATTTAATTTACCATATAAGTTTGAAAGTTTTTTTTGTAAAACACCATTTATTAATGCCTTTTTACTGTTCTTTTTCTTATCATAAAAAACAGTTATTTCATTATCTCTATTATTTTTAAAATATTCTATTCCAATATTAAAAAAATCTTCATTAAATTTAACTATTTCATTATCCTTATTATTTTTAAATGTTTTACCAAAAGCAGAATAATATATGGCTTCTATAATATTTGTTTTACCCTCTGCATTATCACCATATATTATATTTATTTTATTATGAAAATTTATAGTTTCATTTTCATAATTCCTAAAAAATTTTAATTTAATTTTCTTTATATACATTAATCATTAGTCCTTAAAGGTAATATTATATATGTAAAGTTTTTTGTATCATCTGTTGGTGTTATTAAACATGGAGAAACAGATGTTGAAAAACTAATATTAATTTCTTCATCTTCTATGTTTTTTAAAACATCAATAAAAAATTTAGGATTAAATCTTAAAGTACAATCTTTTCCTTCAGTCTCTACAATAATTTCTTCTTCTGCATTTCCAATTGTAGAAATACAATTTAAATTCATTTTACCAACAGAAATACCAATAGTAACTGGCTCTCTTTTTTCTTTAGCTGTTGAAATTAACATTACTCTTTCTAATGATTCTGCAAATAATAATCTATTAACTTTAACTTTTGTTTCTGGTTTTGTTTCTAATAATGAATTATAGTTTAAAAAATCACCATCTAAAGTTTTTGTAATTATTTTACAATTATCTAATTGAAAAATTGCCTGACCTTTATCTGTACCTATTGAAATAGTATCAAAAGATTCATCTAATATTTTAGATACTTCATTTAAAGATTTTCCTGGTATAACAACTTTAAATTCATTTTTCTTATCACCTTTTACATCTCTTTTTATACTTCTTATTGCTAATCTAAATCCATCTAATGCTACAACAGTTAACATTTCTTTTTCAACATTAAATAATGCTCCTGTATATAGTTTTCTTTTTTCATCAGTTGAAACTGAAAAGTTTGTTTGTTTTATTAAGTTTTTTAAATTTCTTTGTTCTAATATTATAGAATTTTCAATTTTAATTTCAGGTAACTTAGGATACTCATCTGCATTCATTGTTGATAATTGATATTTAGATCCTTTACATTCTAATTTTAAAATATTATCTTTATCAACTTTTATATTTATATCCAATTCTGGCATTCTTCTTACAATTTCAGCAAATGTATAAGCAGGAACAACTATTGCTCCTTCAGTCTTTATTTCAACATTTTCATCTATAATATATTCTATTCCAAGTTCTAAATCAGATGTTGTTAAAGTAAGTTTTTTATCTTTAGCTTCAATTAATATACCTTCTAATATAGGTATTGTTGTTCGAGTAGGAATTGCATTTAATACTGTTGTAATTCCTTTTAATAATAAGTTTTTTTCAATTTTAAATTGCATATATATCTCCTTTATTTATATATAAATATTAGTAGTAGTAATAGTAGGTAGTGTGGATTTAGTGGATAACTATATATCATGTTAATTTAATATAGTAAAGTGTATGTGTATAACTTTGTGGAAAAGTAAGCAAACTTATTTTTTTATTCACAAAATTTATTTTTTTATAGTTTTCCATATAGTTTTATTTTTTATCCACAAATTTATGTGAATTATTAAAATGTTTATTTTTAAACGTTTATACAAGTATTTTATAATTATATTATGTAAATTAGTTAATATTATTTTTAAAAAAATTGATAAATTAAGCTTTGTCGTCATTTAATATTTTTGTTAAACTATCCACAATCAATTTTGTTTCTTTTATTGTTTTTATTTCATCTTTTATTTTATTTTCTGCATACATAACAGTAGTATGATCTTTTCTATTAAAAACTTTAGATATTGTTGCATAAGGTAATCCAAGAAGTGTTCTACAAAGATACATTCCAATTTGTCTAGGGAAAGCTATTTCACTTGACCTTTTAGAAGATTTCAAATCTTCTATTGTTAAATTAAAATAATTTGAAACAGTATTTAAAATTATATCAGGTGTTATTATTTTTTCATTTTGTAAGCTAATTTCATTAACAACTTTTTCAGCTATTTCTTTTGTTATATCACTTTTTAATAATGATGAATATGCTATTAAATTATTTAAAATACCTTCTAAATCTCTAATATTGGTAATATCTTTTTCAGCAATAAAACTTAAAATTTCATTATCGATAATAAAATTTTCTTCTTCAACTTTTCTTTGTAATATTGCAAGTCTTGTCTCATAATCAGGAAATCCAACATCTACTGTTAACCCCCAATTAAATCTTGATTTTAATCTTTCTTCTAATATAGGGATATCTTTTGGTGGTCTATCAGCAGAAAAAACAATTTGTTTTTTGTTTTCATGTAATTCATTAAAAGTATGAAAAAGTTCTGTCTGTGCAGCTTCTTTTCCTGATAGAAATTGAACATCATCCATTAAAAATAAATCAACATCTCTATATTTTTTTCTAAATAATTCTGTTTTATTTGATTTTTGTTTTATTGAATATACTAAATCATTTAAAAATCTTTCTGAAGTTACATATAATATTTTAGCATTTTTATTATACTCTAACATTTGATTTCCTATTGCATGCATTAAATGAGTTTTTCCAAGACCAACACCTCCATATATAAATAATGGATTATATTTAGTATAAGGATTTTCAGCAACAGCTAAAGCTGTAGCTTGAGCAATATTATTGTTTTGTCCTACAACAAATGTTTCAAAAGTATATTTAGGATTTAAATTAGATATATTATATGAGTCTCCACTAAAAGTAGATTCACTTTCTTTATTTTCAAAAGTTTCAATAGAATCTAATTCTTTTTTAGATAAAATTTCTATATGATATACTTTTTTTGTTATATATTTAAAAGTATTGGAAATTAAATCAAAATATTTTTCATGTATAAAATCTTTGTGAATATCTGATTCAGCAACAATGGTAATAGTGTCTTCTGTTAATTTAGATATTTTAATGTTTTTTATCCATGTATCATATGCTATTGTTGTTACTTCATCTTTTAAAAGTTCTTTAGCTGAATACATTAATTCTTCTGCTGTCATTTAATCTCCTTATTTATAATATTTCTGAATAAATGATATAAAAAAAAGTGTTAAAAGTCAATTATAGAATATTTATATAAAAACAAAAATATTTTAAAAGTTTACATAATATTAAAATTTAATTAATACTAAATGTTATTTTTGCTTATTATATAAGTAGTTGAGAAAAAGATAAGTTTTTTATTAAAGAAAGGTATAGTGCTTTAAAGCTTAAATATTGCTTTTCTTTCTGAATTAGAGTATAATTGTTAAATGATATAGTAAAAAAGGAGGCTTATTATGAAAAGAACTTTTCAACCAAATAATAGAAAAATGAAAAAAGTTCATGGCTTTAGATCAAGAATGGAAACTTCTCAAGGTAGAAGTGTTTTAAAAAGAAGAAGAAATAAAGGTAGAAAAAAACTTTGTGTTTAACATTAAGTTAAGTTTATAGTTATGAAAAAAAAATTTAGTATAAAAAAAAACTATCAATTTAAATATATTTTTAATAAAGGAAAGTCAGCACAAGGTAAGATAGTAAAAATAATATATACAAAAAATAATAAAAAAAACAATAGACTAGGTCTTTGTGTTAATAAAAACATAAAGACAGTTCCACTTAAGAATAGAGCAAAAAGATTAATGAAAGAAGCTTTTAGAAATATATCTTTAAAACAAGGTTATGATATAGTAATGATATGGAAACCAGAATATATAGAAAATGAATATGTTGATGTTTATAAAGATGTAGAAAATATTTTTAAAAAATTGGATATTTTAGATGAAGAAACTATTAATTAGTTTAACAAAATTTTATCAAAAGGCGATATCTCCACATTTAAATAATGGAATACCAAAATGTAAATATTATCCGACTTGTTCAAAATATATGATTCAAGCTATTGAAAAAAATGGCTTGAAAGGTTTTTTTCAAGGTATTTGGAGAATTCTTCGATGTAATCCTTTTTCAAAAGGTGGATACGATCCTGTTAAGTGAGGTATAAGTGTTATCATGGATAGGAAACATATCAAATTTGTTTGGATATGTATTAAATTTTATATATGAATTAGTTGGAAATTATGGTATTTCTATTTTGTTATTTACACTTTTAGTTAAATTGATTTTAGCTCCATTGACTTATTTACAACAAAAAGCAATGAAAAAGACAACACTTATAAGTGAAGAAGTACAAAAAATTCACGAAAAATATAAAGGTAATGATAAGAAAATACAAGAAGAAACAATGAAAGTGTATGAAAAAAATAATACTTCTCCTTTTGTTAGTTGTTCTTCTTGTTTTACAGCTATATTGCAAATGATTTTAATTTTAGCAATGTTTTATTTAGTAAGTGAACCTTTAACATATATGAGAAAAATAGATAAAGAAACATATCAACAATACGAAATGAGAATGTATGAAGAAGTAATAGCTGAAAAAGAGGCGCAAAAAGAGGAATCATTAAAAAATAAAGAAGAAAATAAGGAATCAGAAGAAAATAAAAATGAAGCAAATAAAAAAGAACAAGAAAAAGCAGAAAATAATGAAGAAAAAAGTATAGAAGAAAGATTAAAAGAATTAAGAATAAAGTCTGCTGTAACAAGACCACAAATGGAAATAATTGCAAGATTTAGAGATGAAAATGAAGGATTTAATATTAATACAGATTTTTTAGGATTAGATTTAACTGAAATACCAATAAACAGTATAAAGAGTTTTAATATTAAAGATAAAAGTACATATATTGTTTTAACTAATTTAATTATACCTGTTTTATACATGGGTATTTCAATTTTAAATATTATACAAACAAGTAAACAAGCAGGACAAAAAACGATAGAAAAAGAAAATTCAAATGTAATTGTTTTAAAAGCAGAATCAACTAATGAAGAAAAATCAGAAAGTTTAATAAAAAGTGAAGATGAAAAACTGAATGCTGAAGATATTAGTGATGCAATGAAGGATGCAAATAAGTCTATGTTATACTTTATGCCTTTAATAATGTTTACAGTAACTATGAATGCTCCTTTGAGTTTAGCTTTATATTGGCTAACAAATACAGTTTTATCTTTTATTGAAAAATTAGCTATAGATAAACTTATTAATAAAGAAGAAGCAAAAGAAATTGATATTGATATAAAAAAAGCAAAAAAAGTTAAAAAATAAATATAGAAATAGGTGAAAATATATGAAAAAAATTTATGAAGGTAGGACAAAAGAAGATGCAATAAGAGAAGCTTGTAAAGATTTAAATTTAGAAAAAGAAGATTTAATTGTAGAAGTTTTAGAAGATGAAATACCTAAAAAGACAATGTTTAATATTCTAGATAGAAAAAGAATAAAAATTGAAGTTCAAGTAAAAAAAATAAAAACAGAAAAAAAAGCAAATAATTTTAATGAAAATAAAAAAACAAAAAGAAAAGAAAGAAAAATGGACCAAGAAAATATTGATGAAAATATAGCTTTATTAGAAAAAGTATTAAATGAATTTGAAAAACAATTTAAAGAAGATGAGTTTAGTTTTAAAATAGAACAAAATAAAAATGACATAAATGTTTTAATTGAAGTTAATAAAAATAATAAATGGATAGGCTATAGAGGTAAAACTTTAAATGCATTACAAACACTTTTAACAGCAATTTTAGCCTCAAATTTTCAACAATATGCTAGAGTATATGTAAACATAGGAAAGTATAAAGAAGAAAGAAAAAAACAATTAGAATCTTTAGCAGAAAAAATTTCAAAAACAGTATTGAAAACAAAGAAGAAAGTTACTTTAGAACCTATGAGTTCATATGAAAGAAAAATAATACATGATTATATTTCAAAAGAAGAAAACTTAAAAACAGAAAGTATTGGAGAAGAACCAAATAGAAAAGTGGTGGTTTCTCTAAAATAAAAAAACAAAAAGTAAGCCCAAAGTTTTCTTTGGGCTTTTTTATTTAAAGGAAAAAAATGGATACAATAGTTGCAATATCAACAGCACCAGGTCTTGGTGGTATAGGAATAATAAGAATGAGTGGAAAAGACTCATTCAATATTTTATTGAATTTTTTTAAAACTAAAAAAATAAAAGAAATAAAAGATATAAAAAGAAATACAATCATATATGGTCATATATATGATAAAGAAACACGTATAGATGAGGTAATGGTTTCTTTTTTTAAAGCACCTAATTCATATACAAGAGAAGATATTGTTGAAATAAATTCTCATGGTGGAATAATAGTTGTTAGAAAAATTTTAGATATTTGCATAAAAAATGGAGCTAGACTTGCTAATCCTGGAGAATTTACTAAAAGAGCCTTTATAAATGGAAGAATAGATTTGACTCAAGTAGAATCTGTTGCAACTATAATAGGAGCTAAATCTGATGAAGAATTAAAGGCTTCTAATACTCTTTTAGAAGGAAAATTACAATCAAAAATAAATTTAGCAAAAAATAAAATATTAGAAGTTTTATCTATTATGCAAGTTAATATAGATTATCCAGAATATGAAGTTCCGGCTATAGATAATAATCAAATAACTAATAATTTAAATGAAGTATTAAAGGAATTTAAAGATTTAGCACAAAATTTTAGTATAGGAGACAAAATTAGAGAGGGTATTTCTGTTGCAATAATAGGCACGCCAAATTCTGGAAAATCTTCTTTACTTAATTATATATTAAATAGAGAAAGAGCAATTGTAACAGATATAGCAGGAACAACAAGAGATTCTATTGAAGAAAATATTATAATATCAGGAATGCCTATAAGATTAATAGATACAGCTGGAATTAGAGAAACAGATGAAAAGATAGAAAAAAAAGGTATTGAAAGATCTCTTCAAATTGCAAATGAAAGTGATATTATTTTAGCTATTTTTGACATTTCAAAGGAACTTAATAAAGATGATAAAAAAATTTTAAAATTAATTAATAATAAAAATACGATTATTATATTAAATAAAATAGATTTAGATAGTAAAATTAAAAATGAAGAAATAGAAAAAATAAAAAAACAAAAAAAGAGAATATTAGAAATATCAATATTAGAAAATATTAATGTTGATGCGGTTTTAAAGGAATTAGAAGAGTTAGTTAATGAAATATATTTAGATTTAAAAAAAGATTCTTCATTAATAATAATTCACGAAAGACAAAAGAAAATTATTTTAGAAACAATTAATTTAATTGAAAAATCTATAAAAGAAGTTAACATAATACCGGTAGATATGTTGTCTACATCAATTGAAGAAATTCTTAATAATCTTTATGAAATAACGGGTGACAATGTAAAAGAGGATATGATAAATGATATTTTTAGTAAATTTTGCTTGGGAAAATAAGGTGAAAAATGTTTAATGCAGGAAAATATGATATTGCAATAATTGGAGCTGGACATGCAGGTATAGAGGCAGCCTTTGCTTCTGCAAGACTAGGAATGAAAACACTAGTCTTTTCAATAAGCCTTGAATGTGTTGGAAATATGCCATGTAACCCAAGTATTGGAGGAACATCAAAAGGACATCTTGTAAGAGAGATAGATGCTCTGGGTGGAGAAATGGGTAAAACAGCAGATGAAAGTGCAATAGCTATAAAAATGTTAAATATGTCAAAAGGTCCGGCAGTACACTCTTTGAGAGCTCAAATCGATAGAAAAAAATATCAAGAAATAATGAAATATAAACTTGAAAATGAACCTAATATATTTTTGAAGCAAGCTGAAATTGTAGACATAATTACTGAAAATAATAAAATAAAATCAGTAATTACAGATGTCGGTGCAAAATATGATGTAAAAGCAGTTGTTTTAGCTACAGGAACATATTTGAAGGGTCAAATTTTTATAGGAGACTATGTAAAAGATTCAGGACCAGATGGTGTTGCTGCTTCAAATAAATTAGCAGAAGTTTTAAAAAAATTAGATATAGATATGCAAAGATTTAAAACAGGTACTCCTGCTAGAGTAAATAAAAATTCTATAGATTTTACAAAAATGGAGAGACAAGAAAATAATGATGATATCATGCCTTTTTCTTTTGAAACAAAGGAACCTATAAAAAATAAAGTATATTGTTATTTAACATATACAAATGAAAAGACACATAAAGTAATTCAAAAAAATATAAAAAAATCAGCTATGTTTAGTGGAAATATAACTGGAGTTGGTGCGAGATATTGTCCTTCAATAGAAGATAAAATATATAGATTTGCTGATAAAGAAAGACATCAAGCTTTTATTGAGCCTATGGGTTTAAATACAAATGAAATTTATGTTCAGGGAATGAGTTCCTCATTACCTGAAGATGTTCAATTAGAATTTTATAGAACGATGAATGGTTTGGAAAATGCAGAATTTATGAGACCAGCTTATGCTATAGAATATGATTGTTTTAAGCCGTATGAATTAAAGTCTTCTTTAGAATTAAAAAAAGTAGAAGGATTATATGGAGCTGGACAAATAAATGGAACTTCAGGATATGAAGAAGCAGCAGGGCAAGGAATTATTGCAGGAATAAATGCAGCAAGAAAAATTAAAGGATTAGATCCAATTGTTTTAAGAAGAGATCAAGCATATATTGGAGTTTTAATAGATGATATAATTACAAAAAGCACATGGGAACCTTATAGAATGATGACATCTAGAGCAGAGTACAGACTTCTATTAAGACAAGATAATGCTGATTTTAGATTATCTAAAATAGGATATGATGTAGGTTTAATTTCTGAGTCAAGATATAATGATTTTTTAGAAAAAATGAAAAAAATTGAAGAAGAAATAGAAAGAGTAAGAAATACTACTATAAAACCAAGTATTAAGGTTAATAAATTTCTTTTAAATAATAATACAACAAAAATTTCTACAGGTACAAAATTATCAGAACTAATAAAAAGAACAGAATTAAATTATGATATGTTAAAAGAAATAGATGTAGATAGGCCAGATCTTTCACAAACTATAAAAAACGAAGTAAATACTGTAATTAAATATGAAGGATATATAAAATTACAAAGGAAGCAAGTTTCTAAATTTAAAGAGTTAGAAAATAAAATTATTCCAGAAGATTTTGATTATTCAAAGTTAAAAGGAATTCGTATAGAAGCTAAAGAAAAACTTATTAAATTTAAGCCAGATTCAATTGGACAAGCTTCAAGAATATCAGGAATTTCACCTTCAGATATATCAGTTTTATTGTTATATATAGATACATATTATAAACAAAAAAATATAAAAAAAGAATGAAAAAATAAAAGATAAGAAATGGGAATAAGAAATCAAAATCGTTGTACACTATATTTAAGTAAGAACACAGCGTGGACAATTGTCCATTTACAAATGTAATTTTTAAGAGGAAATATGAACTTTGATGAATTTAAAGAAATCCTATTAGAAGGATTAAAAATAAATAATATTGAAATTTTATTAGACAATAATAAAATTAATTTGCTGTATAAATATATGAAATATATTCTTAAAAAGAATAAAAGTATTAATTTAACTGCAATTATAGAAGAACAAGCATTTATATATAAACACTATATTGATTCTTTATATTTAACAAAGTATATAAAAGAAGGTAAATTGTTAGACATAGGAACAGGGGCAGGATTTCCAGGAATTCCATTGTTAATTGCTATAGATAATTTAAATGTTGTTTTTTTGGATTCTAAAAACAAAAAAATAAAGATAATAGAAGAATTTATAATAGAAAACAATATAAAAAACACATTGTTTTTTCATGGAAGAGCGGAAGATTTAAAAAAAGTAGAAAGTTTAAAAAATAATTTTGATTATGTAACTACAAGAGCAGTTTCAAACATTCAAAATGTAATAGAATATTCAATACCTTTTCTTAATAAAAAAGGTATTGGAATTGCTATGAGAGGAGTGTTTAGTGTTGAAGATTTAACATTGATTAATAAAAACAATAATGTGAAAAAGTTTTTTAATTATGTTATTAAAGAAAAAAAGATTAATGATCCTTTAAATAAAAATATAGAATATGATGAATATAAAAGAAGTTTATTACTTTTGAAAAAATAAAGAAAAATATAAAATTTAAGATTTATTATAAAAACACAAAAAAACAAAAGATAAGAAATGGGAATAAGGAATCAAAATCGGTATGCACTATATTTAAGTAAGAACACAGCGTGGACAACTGTCCATTTACAAATGTAATTTTAAAAAGAAAATATGAATTTTTATGAATCTAAAGAAGTTTTATTATAAGGATAAAAAATAAATAATATTGAAATTTCATTAGACAATAAGAAAATTAATTTATTGTCTAAATATATAAAATATATTCTTGAAGAAAATAGAAGCATTAAATTAACTGTAATTATAGAAAATCAATTATTTATACATAAATAATTGATTGATACTTTATATTTAATAAAATATATAAAAAAATTATAAAAATAGGAAAAGGTTCAGAAATTTTAGAAAGATTATTGTTAATTGCTGTAGATAATTTAGATATTATTTTTATAAAAAAATATAAAAAAATAAAAGATAAGAAATGGGAATAAGAAATTAAAATCGGTATACACTATATTTAAGTAAGAACACAGCGTGGACAATTGTCCATTTACAAATGTAATTTTTTTAAAAAGAAGCTTAAAAAAACAGCTTCTTTTTTTGTTTTCAATTTTATATAATTTGACTAATATTTGAAATAAATATATTATATATAATATAGAAAGAGAGAAAAAAATTGGGAAAAGTAATTTCAGTAGCTAATCAAAAAGGTGGAGTTGGAAAAACAACATCAACAATAAATTTATCTTCAATATTTGCTAAAAAAGGAAAAAAAGTACTTATTATAGATGGAGATCCTCAGGGAAATGCAACAAGTGGATTGGGAGTTAATAAAAAATTAAAAAAATCTTTATATGATGTTTTGATTAATGATGTTTCTATATCGGAATGTCTTCAAAAGACGACAGTTAAAAATTTAGACATTTGTCCATGTAATATTGATTTAGCTGGGGCTGAAGTTGAATTAGTATCAATGATTTCTAGAGAAAAAAGATTGAAAGATAAATTGGATTTAATAAAAGAAAACTATGATTATATATTTATTGATTGTCCTCCTTCATTAGGATTACTTACATTGAATGCCTTAACTGCATCAGATTATATATTAGTCCCAGTACAATGCGAATATTATGCACTTGAAGGTTTAACACAGCTATTAAACACTGTAAAATTAGTAAAAAAACATTTAAATAAAGATATTGTTGTGTTAGGAGCTATCCTTACTATGTATGATGCAAGAACAAATTTATCAAATGAAGTTGTTGTAGAGGTAAGAAAATTTTTTAAAAATCATGTGTTTAAAACAATAATTCCAAGAAATGTTAGATTAAGTGAAGCTCCAAGTTATGGAATGTCTATTGTAGAATATGATGAAAAATCAAAGGGTGCAGAATCATATTTAGCTTTAGCTAAAGAAATTTTAAAAGTATTATCATTACAAGAAAACTCTGAAAAAGAATCAAAAACTAAAAAAGAAAAAAAAATAGAAAATAAAAATTTAGAAAACAAAAAGATTCAAGCAAAAACTAAAAAAGTAAAAAAATATACTAGAAAAAAATAAAGATAAGTTTTGGGAATAAGAAATCAAAATCATTATACATCATATTTAAGTAAGAGTACAGCGTGGACAATTGTCCATTTACAAATGTAATTTTTATAGAAAGGAATAATAAATGTCAAAAAAAACAGGCTTAGGAAAAGGAATAGGAGCTTTGTTTTCTGATAATGAAATTGAAGAAAATAATAATGAAGAAGAGAAATCTTTTGTAAAAAATTTAAAATTAACAGAAATAGAACCAAATAAAGAACAAGCAAGAAAAGTTTTTGATGAAGTAAAACTAAATGAGTTAGCAGAATCAATAAAACGATTCGGTGTACTTCAACCAATTATTGTTACTAAAAAAGAAGGGTTTTATGAAATAATAGCTGGAGAAAGAAGATGGAGAGCTTCTATAATTGCAGGATTAAAAGATATACCTGCTATTATAAAAGAAGACAATGAAAAAGATAATACTAAAATTTCTTTAATAGAAAATATGCAAAGAGAAAATTTAAACCCAATTGAAAGAGCAAGAGGTTTTAAATCTTTAGTAGAAAATTATGATTTAACTGTTACAGATTTAGCAAAGGTTTTAGGATTAAATTCTACTAGAATTAAAGAAAGTATTGATCTTTTAAAGTTAGATAAAAGAGTAATTGTTTTTTTAGAAGAAGGAAAAATGCCAGAATCTTTAGCTAAAATAATTTTGGAACAAGAAGATTTAGATATTCAGTATGAGCTAGCAAGATTTATTATAGAAGATGGTTTGTCTGTAAAAGAAGCTAAAAGCAGATTAAATATTAGGGGAAAGAAAAATAAACCCTTAAAACAAATAGAAGAATTAAGAGAATATAAGGCGTTAGAAAATAGATTTTCAGAATATCTTAAAACAAAAGTAAAAATACAAGCAGGAAAAACGGATAAAGGCAAAATAGTTATTCATTATAATTCTAACGATGATTTAGAAAGAATAGTAGATTTGCTAAAATAAAAAAAAAGAGTATTTTAATAATAGTATTTTTTAAAGAAAAAGTATGAGTAAAAAATATAAAAAGTTAGGGGAAGTAAGAACTCTAACTTTTTTTGTTTTTATAAAAAGATAATATAATTTTATAAAAAAACAAAAATTTAAATAACAAAATGAAGGAGACAATTAAAAAAATGAAAATAGTTGTGAAGCTTCAGTATTAAAGATAAGTTTTGGGAATAAGAAACCAAAATTGCTATACCTTATATTTAAGTAAGGCCAAAGCGTGGACAACTGTCCATTTACAAATGTAATTTTGAAATATTTCAAAATTAGAAAAAAATAAAAAAGAATAAAATAGACAAAAAAGAGTGTAAAATTAAATAACAGTGCAAAGCCTTGTTATTAGAGTATTTATGATAAAGTCTATAATTTTGAAAACAAAAATAGAAAACTTTATATTCTTTATAAATTTTGAATATTTTAGAAAGAGTTTCAAAAAATAAAAAACAAGAGAATTTATGTTTTATTAGAAAAAACATAAATTTTGAAAAATGAAAAGTATTAAA
>CAZCCM010000012.1:0-23808 GCA_964497325.1 uncultured Lachnospiraceae bacterium
TACTCCCATTTTATGGTACATTTAATTAATAAATAATACGCCATTTTTTATTTTTATTTTATTTAATTTTGATCTGACCTATTTTTTTTGGTCACTTTATTATTTGTTTTATTTGATTTTTTTAATATTTATAATTTTAACTATCTTTTTGATTTTGATTTTCTTCTTTATTCTTTTCTTTATTTTCTTTATTTTCTTCTTTTTCTATTTTTTTTTGAAAAATGTCCCTTATAGATTTATTTTTGTTAATACTTGTTGCACTTTTATTATAATCAATAGAATCTGTTTCTTCTATACCTAAATCTGTTTTTTTATTATTTTGTAAAGCTTCTTCTCTTTCTTTAAAAACTTCTTTTTCTTCTCTTTCTCTAATTACTCTTTTTAATTCTCTTAAAGATAGGATTTCTAAAATTCTAATCTCTTCTTCAACTTCATAACTATATATATCAATAACAATATTATTTTTTAATAAAATATTATTAAATTTCTTTCTTTCTATATATCCATCTTTAGAAATGAGGTCGTATAATTCTTCAAATATATAATCTGAAGATTGTATTTCATCATATAAAGATAAATCTTTGTATGCATCTTCATTTATATACATTCTATTTACAAAAATATCTTTGTCTGTAAAAAGTTCTATTACTTCTCTAGATTTTAATATTTCTTTTTTTTCTTCTTTTTCATCAGTATAGAATGGAGTTTCAAGCCTTGTCTCTCCCTCGTCCGAAATAAAACTAGCATTCCTTGTTTTTTTATCTTTAATTCTCGCATAATCTTCAGCAAAAATTATCACCACAACTGACATTAAAAAATATGGCAAGTAATAAAGAGGTGTTTCAAAATATTTATAAAAAAGAAAAAATAATCCTATATTTATTAAGGAAACAGAAATATAAGTTACAAATTTAGTAAATCTTCGAAGTAATGAAACTAATGCAAATACTATTATAGGAATAAACATCAGAAGCATATTATTAAAGGTTAAATCAAAGTTTATATTTACATTCATAGCCGAGATTATTATAAAGATAAAAATTGATATTGTAAAAATATATGACAATAATGCGTCAAAAAATCCATTTTTAATACTAGCATATCCTAAGATTCCAAAAATAAGAATACTTGGAAATATTATAGGAATTTTAAAATAAGTTGAAATATATAATAAACCTATTGAAAGGAAAGTATATAAAGCTATGTTTTCTTCTTTTGAAAATACTTCTTTTTCATCTTCATTTTTTAATACAGCCATTGTATTTACAAATATTTTATAAAGAATATATGTTATTATTACACTTAATATTCCATTTAAAAATCCAAAAAACACAAAAGAAAGAAAACTGGATATAATCAAATAATTTCCTATTTTCTTTTTTTCATTTCTTCCTTCTATTGATATTAATGGACGAATAAAGATAACTGGTACTAAAAATAATATTAAAAACAATATTAATATTAATAGACTTTTTATACCAAGAAAAACTACTGTTGAAATCATAGATAATACAATAACTAAAGCTAATATTCCTTCAGAGGCATATATTGCAGAAACCATAGCTATTGCACCTATTGGCATAGCATTAAAACCTATGCTTGAAAATACAAACACTGCTATATAATATACAATTAATTTTAATATTTTTATTACTTTTTTCATATCTCTACTATGTATAATTGTATTACACTTTTAGATTTTTGTAAATTAAAGTTTTTTAATCAAATTTTTTAAAAAAGCACCAAATATGATGCTTTTTTCTTCATTTTATATTCAATTTATAAAATATTATAATTTATAAAATTAATTAATTCTATCAAATTATAATTAAAAGACTTTATTTCCAGGTGATTTCTTGCCCTCTCTAAAAGTCAACTTATTACCTTCTTTTACTGCTGATTGATATCTAACTAAAAATTTTTTTATTATATCTAAATTCTTTTTAGCTTCTTTTGGGTCTTTACCTTTAACACCCGTATATATTTTTATTTTAGGTTCTGTTCCAGAAGGTCTTACTGCTATCCAAGCATCATTATTTAATTCATAATAAATCATATTTGTTTCATCAAAATCTAATTTTGTAATTGTGCCTGTTTTCATATTTTTAATAGTTTTATTTTGAAAATCCTTAATTTTTAGTACTTCAAATGTTCCAACATGTGTTGGTTCTTCTAGTCTGATATGTTTCATTAATTCTGACATCTGCTTCTCTCCAGACTCTCCTTTAAATACCATGTTAATTGTTTCTTCTCTATAATATCCATATTTTTTATAAAGTTCATCTTGTATTTCTAGTATGCTCTTCTTTTTGTCTTTAGCATATGCAGCTAATTCCGCAAGCATTAGTACTGTTATAACTCCATCTTTATCCCTTGCCTGATTTCCATATAGATATCCATAACTTTCTTCAAAAGCCATTATAAAATTATATGACTTTTTTTCTTCAAATTCTTTTAGTATTTTTGCAACATTTTTAAATCCAGTTAAGGTATCAAAATACTTTACATTATATTCTTCTGCTTGTTTTTTTGAAAGTCTAGTAGACACTACTGTTGATATTACAGCTGGATTTTTAGGCATTTTTTTAGTTATAGTTAAAGAATTTAAAATATATTCAACTAATAGTTGTCCTACCATATTCCCATTTAATGTTATAAAATCACCTTCGCTATTTGGAACCGCTATCCCCACTCTATCACAATCTGGATCAGTTGCTAAAACTAAATCTGCATCTATTTTTTTACCATATTCCATAGCTAATGTTAATGCTTTAGGATCCTCTGGATTTGGAGAAACAACTGTTGGAAAATTTCCATTAGGTAATTCTTGTTCAGGAACTACAAAAACATTTTTATATCCTGCTTTTTCTAGCACTTTTCTAACTGGTATATTTCCTGTTCCATGTAAAGGAGAATATACTATTTTTATTTCTTCTTTTGATTTTTTTAAATCATTAATTTGTAATTTTAAAAGTTCTTCTATATATAAATCTTGCATTGAAGAACCAATTCCTATATATAGTTTTTTTAATAATGCTTCTTCTTTGCTTATCATTTTAATTTCACTATATTTTTTAATATTTCTTACTTGTTCTATTATATCCTTATCTACTGGTGGAACGATTTGACCACCATCTTCCCAAGATACTTTATACCCATTATACTCTGGTGGATTATGACTCGCTGTAATCATAATTCCTGCAATTGCACTTAATTCTCTTATTGCAAAAGACATTAAAGGAATAGGTTGTGGAAATTCAAAAACATATGTCTTTATTCCATTTGCATTTAAACATAGTGCTGTTAAATCAGCAAATTCTTTAGAATTATTTCTTGTATCAAAAGATATTACTACAGGTCTATCATCTAAATTATTTTTAATTAAATAATTTGCAACACCTTGAGTTGCTTTTGTTAAAGTATATCTATTCATTCTGTTAGTACCAGCTCCCATTACACCTCTTAAACCTGCGGTTCCAAATTCTAATTCTTTATAGAATCTATCTTGAATTTCTAATATATTTCCTTTAATTGATTTTAATTCATTCTTCATTTCTTCATCAAAAGAATCTTCTTTTAACCAACTTTCATATCTTTCTAAATATTTTTCTTTTAATTTAAAATCATTATATAGTTTTTTAGCTGTTTCAGGACTGTCTGAACCTTCTTTGTTTTTTATTGGTGCAAACATATCTTCTCTTGAATCTCTTAAAACCAAAACATTATTAGTCATCTCAAATGAGTCAAATATAAAAGATTCAAATTTATAAGCATTTGGTTCTTTCCCTATTATTAATTTACCATCTTCGTTTAAATAATCTGCTTTTTTAAAGGCTGTATGATATGGTAACTTCTGTTTACTAACTTTTTCTAATACATCTATATTATAACAATACATATTTGAATTAGAATCTCCATAAACTAAAGCTCCATAATCATCTCTCATATTTGCCATTTCTTCTGTTATTTCAGTATATTCAACAACTCCAACTTTCTTGTTTTTTAAACACAATACTCCAACTCTTTCTTCTGGTACAGATTTTTCTACTGATAAAACAGTTACATTTCCATTGTTTTCTTCCATTAATCCTATTAATAAAGGATCCACAAATCTTGCTAAAATGTTATCAACTCCTGATATAAATACCCATCTTACACCTTTTTCTTTCAATTCATCTATAATTCCTGAATTGTTTAAGGCTGTTAAAGTTCCACCATGTCCATCTGCTGCCTCATTAACAAATCCTTTTTTTGTTAATAATATTTTTCCATCCAAATCAAGCATTGGTAATTCACCTTGAATAAAAAATTTTATATAATTTTTAGGATATCCAAAAAAATTATTTTTTTCAAAAAACTTTTTTGTAGCATCATTGTTTTGTTTACTAGTCATAATATACCAATTAAAGAAAATCCCATATTTTATAGAAGCCTCTTTTAAACCTTCACATAAAATCTCAAAAATTGATTTTTCTCCTTCAGATAAATTAAGCATATATGTACCTTTAGGCCCAGAATGACCTAGTCTAGTTCCTTGTCCTCCAGCCATTGTTACAATAGCTAACTTACTATCTTTAATAACTTTTGTTCCTATATTTATATAATTTTCTTTATCTTTTTCAGGTAATTTTGCACGATCAAAAAAAGGAACTGGCTCTATTTCAACATCTCTAAAATCAACTTCTTCTGTAGCTTCCTTGTATAATTTTTTCATCAATTGAAAATCAATTTTTTCAATTTGTTTCAATAGTTTTTCTTTTCCTTCTTTGTCCATCTCGTTATATTTAAGCAACAAATGTTCTTGTCCATTTTCTTTTATTAATTTTTGAATTTCCCTTAAATCACTCATCTTTATCTTTATTATTTTCTCCTTCAATTATATTTATATTTTTACTTATATTTATGCTTATATTTATGTTTATGTTTGTATTCACCTTAATAATTATATTTATTCTTTTTTAAATTAAAGTTACTGCAATGTATATTATTAACATATGTACTGGGTATATTGTATATTTTATAAATCTAATAAATTTATTATCTACTTTTTTATTTTCTTTTATCCAAAATACAATAGGTAAAGCTAATACAGAAAAATATGACTTTAAACGTTCTATAAATAATGAATCTAAAGTAAAATCTTCCTTTAAACTATTTGAAAAAATATAAAAAGTTGTTAATAACAAGTATATAACAGAAATTGTTTTTTTATTTTTTAAATAGTAAAAAATATATACTGTTAGTAATCCAAAAATTGTGTAATCTGTATTCAATTCTTTTACAACAAACATTGAAATTATTAATATAATAATAATATTTAAATAATTCTTTTTATTTTTATCAATAAAATATATTGATAAAGCTGCAATTAAAAATGTAAATCCAATATTAAAAGATTGAATAAAATGATTTATTATTTGCAATATATTATTTATATTTAAATTGATTTTAGGAAGACCATAAATCATCAATATAAATGGTATTTGAGATATAACCGAAAAAATAAATAATCTAAAAATATATTTAATTTTATTTGAAGATCTCTTCATACCTATTGCAATTAAATATGCAAAAATTGGCATTGCTAAACGCCCTAAAAGGGGATTATAAGTAAATCCCTTAAATGCAAATTTACAGGCATGATCTATTAACATTGAAATATATGCTATTAGTTGCATTTTACTCCTCTACCGGATTTGGCGCGCCGACAGGACAAACTGAATTACATGCACCACAAGATATACATAATTCTTCATTAATGATTATATCACCATCAATATTTGAAATACAATTCATTGGACAAGCTGCAATACAAGCTTCGCATTTAATACATTTGCTTTGATTTATTCTATAAGCCATTAGTCTTCCTCCTCAAAATTTAATTCTTCTTCTTCTTCTTTTTCTTTATCTTTAGATTTTTTAATAATATTAACTTCTTCAAGTTTATGGTTTTTAAAGAAAAACTCATTTCCCTCTTTATATTTAACTTTAAGTCCTTCTTTTAATACCTCTAAATCTACAACTACACCTTCTCCATCCTCTGATCTTACAATAGACCCTGGCTTTGGAAGTCTTGATAATTTTTCTTTATATACTTCATCTTCATATTTTAGACAGCACATTAGTCTTCCACAATATCCTGTTATTTTAGTTGGATTTAAAGATAAATTTTGGTCTTTAGCCATTTTCATGCTAACATTTCCTAAATTATCTAAAAAAGATACACAGCAAAGTTCTCTTCCACATTTTCCTGTTCCACCACTTTTTTTAACTTCTTCTCTTACACCTATTTGTCTCATTTCAATTCTAGTTCTATATTTAGCCGCTAAATCTTTTACTAATTCCCTAAAATCTACTCTACCATCAGCTGTGTAATAGAATGTTAATTTAGTTCCATCAAATTTATATTTAACTTCTACTAATTTCATTTCTAATTTATGATCAGAAATAATATCTATAGTTTCTGTAAAAATATTTTCTTCATTCTTTTTAAGACCTTCATACTTATCTATTTCTCTACGACTAGGCATTCTTTTTATAGGTTTTAATTCTCTATTAGCCATCGTTTCAGGACTTATTTCTTCTATTTCTGAAACTGCTTTTACCATTTCTTCTTCTTTTTCAGACTCTACAATTACATAATATCCTTTTCTTATATACAAATCTTTTGGGTCATAATAATATGTTTTTCCATTCTCGTAATATTCTATTTTTATTATTTTCATTTATGTTCCTAACTAAATTACTCTTGTTTTTTATTTTACTTTTTTCATTTTTCTTTTTTTTATTTTATTTTAATCTTTTGTATCTTATTAACTAATAAGTTGTTCTGTTTTAAAAAACTTTTTTATCTTTTAATTTTTAAATTTTTTAATCTTTTTTATTTATAATATCCCATGATTTTAACAAAAAATAATCAATTAACATTTCAAAATTACAATTTCTTTCAAGTCTTTTGTTTACTTCTAAAAATATAATATATAATTTTGAAAAGGAATTGGTTTCATCTCCTATAAAACATTTTAAACCTTCTTCTATAAAAATCAATTTTTCTTTATAATTTGCTCTTGTAAATAGTTTTTTATATTTATCATAAAAATTATATTTTTTTAATATTTTTATGTCTTTATAAAATAAACTAAAAGAACTTTCTATACCTTCAAAATCTTCTTTTAACGATTTACAAAATTCATCCTCTTTTTCAAATACATAAAGTTTTGTACATCTAGATTTTATTGTTGGTAATAAGGAATTTATGTCCTTTCCTAATAAAAATATAATTGCATATTTAGGAGGTTCTTCCAAAATTTTTAACAATGCATTTTGTGCATTTATATTCATATTTTCAGGGTATTTAATATGAAAAATTTTATATTTACCCATTATTGGTTTTTCTATTATTTCTGCAAACAATTCTCTAATATGATCAATTTTAATTTTTCTTATTTTTTCATCTTGTTTTAATTCTTTTTCATTAAATTTTATATTATATATCTCAGTATAATTATTTAAATCAAACAATTTACAATTTTTACATTCACATTTATATTCTATTGTATCTACTAAACTATTAGTATTTAAATAACTTTCTTTTATATTAACTTCATCTATACAGTTTAAAATTTTAGAAAAAAGTAGAATTTCTTTATAAAAAATATCAATGTCACCATAAACTAAATATGAATGTGATAATTTATTTTGAATAATATCATTTTTAAAATAATTTCTTAACTCTAGAGTGTTAATTTGAGACCTCCAGTTTTACTTTCTTTTACTATTTATTTTCTCAATTTCAAAATAAGTATTAGGAATTTTGCCTACTGCATGTAATGGTAAAACTCTGGTTATTATTTTTCCCTCCATTTTATCTAATGGAATACAACCAAATATTCTAGAATCTGAACTATTTTTTCTATTATCTCCAACTAAAAACAATGTGTTTTCAGGAACTATAAAATCTGTTAAATTTGAAGAACTTGTAAATGTTCCGCTATCTAAATACTCTTCTTTAATAATTTCTCCATTAACAAGAATATATCCACCTACTATTTGTACATGATCGCCTTCTTTTGCTATAACTCTCTTAATAAAACTAATTTTAGTTAGCTCTAAAAAGTCTTTTGTAAATTTTTCTGAAAAATTTTTTCTTTCTGCATAAATAGCTTTTGGATTATTATTATCAACTATTTCAGCCGAACTTGAATCAGGAGCTTCAAAGGTTACAATATCCCCTATTTGATATTCTTTACCAAAAGTCCTTATAGTTCTATCTAACCATAATTTATCATTTTGTTTTAAAGTAGGATTCATTGATAATTGTTTAACAGTTGTAAATGTACCTAAAAAATATTTAATTGAAATTGCTATTAAAAAAGCTATTAATATTAAAGTTACCCATTCTCCCATTTCTCTAAAAATTTTATCTATCTTATCCATTCTTTTTTCTTTTGAGAAATTTTCTTTTGTTTCTACTTCCTTTGTTTCTTCTTCTTTAAGATTATCTTTTTGTTCAGTGTTTTTATCTGCATTCTTATCCATTATTTCTTGCTATCTTCTTTCATGCTTTTTTCCATATTTTTTAAAAAATCTTCAACTAATCCACTCTTTACTTCTTCTTTTTCAGTCTTTGATTCTTGAGTTTCTTTTTCTGTTTTTTTCTCACTTGTTTTTGAAGTTTCTTTTGTATTTACATTTTTAGCAACTTTTTTTATTTCTTCTTTTTCAGCTGCTTTATCTTTTTTAATATTATCTTTATCTGTAACTTTTTTTGTTTTCTTTTCTTTTTTAGGTTTTTCTTCTTTTACTTCTAAAACCTCTTTTGCTTCTTCTTTTATATCTAAATCTATAGATTTTTCTATAGGTTCTTCTGCAAATTTTTCTTTATTAATATCATTAGTTATTGTGCTATTAGCAACTTTTTCCTCTAGAATTTCTTCTTCTAATTTCTTTAATTCTGCTTCTTTTACTTCTATTGCTTTACTTAATTGATCAATATCATCAATATCATCTAAATCATCTATTTCTTCTATTTTTTTAGAATCTAATTCGTTTCCTAAAACTAATTCTATATCATTTGGAAAATCATCTGTTAAAGGCATATCTGTTTTTTCTTCTTCAGTTTCTAAATTTAGAATTAAATCTTCTTCCATATTATCTATTTTGTTAAAATCTAAATCATCTGTTTTTTCTATTTCTGCTGGTGGGATTATTATTTCCTCTTCTGGCAAAATATTTAAATCAGAAGGTTCCAAGTCAGGAAGTTCTTCTTTATTTGGTTTTTTAGGAACTCTTTTTCTTGGTGGAATATCTTTGTAGGCAGAATATTTAGTATCTTTTTTTCTGGATATAGATAATAACAAAAGAATTATAATAATAAGCCCTACTGATAATACTATAATTTTAAAAATAGGTGAAGTAAATCCTATATTAACTTCTGGCAAAGAACTATAAGATTCAGTTGCTCCTTCTCCAGTTTTAAATAATGGTTCTGATAATTCAGGTAAAATTTCATGTGGGTCTGATGAATAATTTGTTTCTACATTTTCTACATTTTCTACATTTTCTACATTTTTATCCTCATTATTAGTATTGTCAACTATTTCATCCATTTGTTCTGTTAATGGAGTTTCTATCTCGCCTTTATTTTCATCATTATTTGTAACTACACTTTCTACTGGGTCTATAATAGAACTAGAAACCTCATCAGGACCGCTTTCTATAGCAAAAACTGCTCCAGTTAAACTTATAGTTAAAATTAAAACTAATGACACTATTTTTTTCATATTATTCTCCTATATATTAATTCTTTTTAGTAGGTACTCGTATTACTATTTCAGTACCTTTTCCAAATTCACTTTTTACATCTATTCTTCCTGAATTTTGATTTAAAATTTCTTTTGCAATAGATAAACCTAAACCTGTTCCACCTTTTTCTCTTACCCTTGAGTTATCTACTCTATAGAAACGTTCAAATATTCTTTCAATATCTTCTGCTTTTATTCCTATTCCATTATCTTTTACTTTAACATATGCATCATTATATACAAAGCCTACATAAACACTAATATGTCCTTCATCTCCTGTATACTTAATAGCATTACTTAAAATATTTATTATAACTTTTTCAATACCTTCTCTATCTGCATATACTAAAGGCACATCAGCAGTAACGAAATTTTCAAGTACAATATTCTTTTTTTCAGCTTCTAAATTAAATCTATCTACACATACTTTAACTAAGTCTGGTAAATCAAACTCATATTTATTTGTTGTTACTTCAGCAGAATCATATTTTGATAATGTTAATAGGTCTTGCACTAAATCTGACATTCTATGTGATTCAACAATGATTCTATTTATAAACTTTTTTCTCATTTCAGAATCAATTTCTTCATCTAATAAAGTTTCTGAATATCCCATAATTGAAGTAATTGGAGTTTTTAATTCATGTGATACATCTGCTACAAATCTTTTTCTCATTGCATTCAACTTAACATGTTCTGTAACATCTTGAATTACTGTTGTAATTCCAGTCTTATCACCATTGTCTTTTAGTATTGGTGCAAAAAATATATTATATGATTTGTCTTTTATATTAATTCTTGTATTTTGATCTGCCCATTCTTTCATATATATAATTTTTTCTATATCTAAATTTAAACCATACTTACTAAATATATCTGAAAAATTATCATTTTTTTCTACTTCTAAAAACTTAGCTGCAGCTATATTGATTTGTGTAATTTGTCCTTGTAAATTAAAGCTAATAACTCCATCTGCCATATACATTAATATTTTTTCAATATCTTTCTTTTCGCTTAAAGCTTCTTCATATTTAGATTTATACTCAGCATTTATATCATTTAATTTTTCTGAAAGTTCTTCTAGTGCAGTTTCTTCTATATCTTTATTCTTTCTTTTTAGTAATCCTAAATTATTTGGTATTATATTAGTTTTTTTTGCTTTTTCTAATAATCCTTTTATAGGGAAAGATATACTTTGTGCTAAAATTATTGCTATTATTACCGTAAAAGCCAAAATTACCAATTGTACTTGCATATATTTTCTAAAAACATTTGACTGATTTATTAATTCACTAAATCTATCTATAAAACTACCCTCTTCAGAAATTTGCAAGTTTCTAAGGGCTGCATCTGTAGTAAAATAATTTAATATATATATAGTAGTAGTACTAAGAATAAGTACTACTAAAAGTATTATAGAAATAATAATTGTTAATTTAACCCTTTTTGTCATTTTATTCCTTATCAGTTGAATCTGCTATATAGTACCCTACACCTCTTTTGGTAATTAAGAATTCTGGACTTCCTTTTTTTCTTTCTATTTTATCTCTAAGTCTAGCCATAGTAACATCTATTGTTCTAATTTCTCCAACATATTCACCATATCCCCATACTTGTTGTAATAAATCTTCTCTTGATACAACTTTACCTTCTTGTTCTGCTAGGTATTTTAAAACATCAAACTCTTTTTTAGTAAGTTCTATTACTTTTCCTCTTATTCTTACTTCTCTTTTAAATGAATCTATTTCTAAATCACCAATTTTTAATAATCCTGATTCTGGAGCTTCATCTTTTGCATTTCTATATTGTTCAGCTTTCCTAAGATTTGCTTTTACTCTTGCCATAACTTCTCTTACACGGAAAGGTTTAGTAATATAGTCATCTGCCCCTATTTCTAAACCAACTATTTTGTCTGTTTCTTCACCTTTTGCTGATATCATTAGAATAGGCAACTCTTGCATATTTAACGAATATCTAACATATTTACATACTGAAATTCCATCTCTTTTAGGAAGCATTATATCTAATAATACTAAATCTGGTTTTTCTTGTTCAATCATACGAATTGCCTGTTCACCATCAACAGCTTCTATTACTCTATATCCTTCCTTTTCTAAATTGTAAGAAAGAAGTTCTCTAATTGGTTCTTCATCATCTACTACCAATACTAATTTTGCTTCTTCATTTTCCATTTTTTAATTACTCCTTTTAAGATAATCTTCTATTAATTACAACAGAACTTCCTTGAATCTTTTTAGCTTTATGTTTTACTTGTGCACCTATTTCTCCTATTTCTAAAATATTATTAAAGTGCTTAGATGTAACTTCTACTATTCCTAATGAAATAGTTGTAAGTGGAAATAGTTCTATTATACCTCTTCTGTTTGATACTTCTAAGTATCCTTTTTTTGTATCCTCTTCTGTAAAAAATTGTAATACGTCTTTATCAAATTGTTTTATAATATCTGTGGCAACATCATATGTTTCTTTTAGGTTTGTAATTGCTATGAAATCATCACCACCTATATGTCCTATAAAATTATTATCTTCTTCTGTTTCGTTTTTATGTACATTATCAGATAATACTTTTCCAGTAAATTTTATTACTTCATCACCATTTGCAAACCCATAAACATCATTGTATGCTTTGAAATTATCTAAGTCTGCATATATAACAGCAAAGCTTTCATTATTATATAATCTTTTTTTCATCTCTGTTTCTATTTGAGAATTTCCCGGCAATCCTGTTAAAGGACTAACTCCTCGATTTAGGTAAATTAATTTAGCTAAATTTTGTATTATGTTAATAATATATTTTTCTTCTACGGGTTTTCTAATATAAAATATAATTTTTGATTCTAATACTTTTATTCTATGTTGTTTGCTTGGATTAGAAGATAATACTAATTTAGGTATATTTGCATTATCTTCATTTTCATTAATCTTATCTATTAATTGAAATATATCTATATCTATTTCATCTTCATCTATTATTATCATTGACGGAATTTGTTTTAACTTTTCTTCAATTTCTGTTGTTTTTACTTTTACAAAACAAAATCTAGTTTTATTTTTTTTAAAGCATTTATCTAAGTATGTATAAGCTTCATTTCCATCATCAATTATATATAAATCTTGGTACATATTTACCTTCTTTTGTATCTTATTTCTTAACGTTGTGTTATTGTTGTTGATGTTTCTGCTGGTGCAGTTGCAGAACCTTTTACTGTTGCTGTTTCTCCATCAACAGATTTTGCCTGTATTTCTAATATATTGTCTCCAGGTTTTAATTTAATTTGAAGTTTAATTTCTTCCCTTATTAAGTCTCCTTCATAAGTTTTTTTATCTTCTACTCCATTTAAAATTGTAACTATTTCAGCAATTCCTTTTTCATGTTTAGCTGTTACTACTGCATTCTTTTTATCAGTTGTTAAATACATAGTAATAACCGGTGCTTCTTTTCCTGTGTATTCTTTTTCTTCTGTTGTTTGTAAATCTGATTCATCCACTGCAATTACTGTAATTGTATTTCTACCTTTTTTTATTTCTAATTCAACTGAAGCTTCAGTTCTTCCAGTAGCTTCCGTTAATTCAGTAGGTTCTTCTTCGTTCCAATAATATTTAAAACTTTTTATTCCTACATTATCACGAACTATTATTTTAAGTTTTTTAGAATCTGTTACTTGAAACTCTATTGTTGGTTTTTCTGTATCTGGACCAACTTCTTGAGTATATTCTTTTTCTTCGTAAGCTTCATTACCATCTTGTGCTATAACTTTAATTTTTAAAACTCTTGTTCCAATTGGTTTTTCAATGCTTGCTGTTATTGTGTTTAAAGTTGCACCAGGTATTATATTATCAGGATCTTCTCCCCAAGTATAAATAAGTTTTTCTAAACTACTACTATATGTAGCTGTTACTTCAACTGTCTTTTCATTTTCTACCATTAATATTTGAGGTAATTCATTTGTTGGACCCGGTATTTCTTCTCTTTGCTTATTTGTAACAAAGAAGATTCCAATAGCAATTGCAACACTTACTATAGCAAAAATTCCTAAAGCTATAGCAAAAATTTTTATATTCTTTTTACTATTGTTTTCTGGATTAAAATTCATTTGAGGTTGATATCCTATATCAGGTTTTTGATAGTAATCATCCATAGATTTTGGTTGTACCTTAACACTTTCTTTACTTACAGAAGTATTTTGTTCATCCTCTCCATAATCAAGTATTTGATTCATATTTTTTCTCCTTATTTATTAAATTTAGTATATCATACCCAATTTTTAATGTAAATATAAAAAAGCGATGTAAAATTGGTATTTTATACATCACTTTTAAAATTTATAAATTTAATTTTTATATTAAGATAACCTTCTTTTTCTTGCTGCTTCGTCTTTTCTTTTCCTTTTTTCGCTTGGTTTTTCGTATGCTTCTCTTTTCTTAATTTCTTGAATAATTCCATTACGAGCACATTGTCTTTTAAATCTTTTTATTGCGTCTTCTAGATTTCCATCTTTTACTTTAATTTCTGGCATTACATACACCCCCTTCCAAGCCTCTATTCTTTCAATGTATTTATTATAAGAGTTTTTTAAAGAAAAGTCAAACAAATACAGTCTCTTAAAAATTTAAATTTTTTGTAATCGTTTTAATCTTTCAAGGTAACACTATTGTTCACCATTAAAGTACTATACAAAAACAAAACATCTTGATCCGTAAATTCTATTAAATCTAAGAAATATTCACTTGAAATATATCTTGTGTCAATTAAAGTTATCTTTGAATAAGAACTTATTAATAATGGCACAATACTGCTTGCATATGAATCTCTAAAAATTACCAATTCCTTTTTACTTTTACTTAAAGGATTTGTTATTTCGATAAATGAAGAAGCTCCATTTAAAAACACTTCATATTTATCAAAACTTTCCAACTTTTCATATGTGTAGACAGATTCTGTTCCTTCATTCTCTAAATATTTAACTTTTGCATTATTAATTGTTTCATTTGTTAAAAGCGTTATAGTTTCAGGCTTTCTATTTAAAGCTGATTGTCCATAATATACACCATAGAAGTCCTCTTTCACTTCATTAAAATTAGTATCTTCTACTATAAAATTCATTTCTTCAGATAATTTATTAACAACATCTGAAAGTTTTTCTTGTTTCCAATGTGTATCCGTTTCATAATAATTATCTAAAGCCAACAAATCTCTTATTTCTATATAATTAACGTTTAAGTTATTACTATTTGAATTATTATTAATATTTTCTTTTACTTTGTCATACAGCAGTTCATAATCTATATTTAAAAACAATTTATCATCTATATAATAATTTTTATCAGGAATGATTGAATAATACACTTTATTGTTTTTATTTAATAATTCTATAATATTGTTAGTTTTTTTAATAAAGTTGTCTATAGATTTTGTATTTGTTGGATATTCTGTTTTAAAAATATGATTATTTTTTAAATATATTCCATTATTATCTAATTTTGACAATATATTATAATTAATTTTAGCTTTTAAAGTTCTAAACTTATCTCTTAGTACAAATTGATCTAAAGAATAATTTTCAAGCTTTTCCATATAGCTTCTATCCATCATACCCTGCAATGAATATGTTGGGAATTTTTCTAAATATCTTCTTTCAGAAGTACTAACATCTTTATCTTTAACGATAAAATTTACTGCTGAAAAAGTTATTAACAATATGCAAAACGAAATTGAAATTATTTTATTTTTCATAAGTACTCCTAAAACCTAAAATACAAAAATGGATTAAATGATGAGTCAATTAAATATGCAGTTACTATTAGAATAATTGATATATACACAACTGGCTCAACTATATTTAATACTTTAAAAACATAATTTTTTCTAACATTATTATCATTATTATTTTTAATGTTTTTTTCTTTAATATTATTTTCTTTAGTATTGTTTTTTCTGTTTCTATTTTTACTAATTCTATCTAATTCTTTTATTTTATTTATTATTATTTTTAACAAAGGTGTTGCTGAAATAATGGCAATAATTAAAATTATTCCATAACTTCTTAAATAATAAAGAGTTTCATTGTTTATAAACTGTAAATTACTTAAGCCAAACATCCCTTTAAAAGAAATAATAAATTCACTTACTGAATTTGAATTGAAAATTACAAAACTTATAATAACTAGAATTATGGTATAAAAATATTTAAATATTTTTGTTTTATCTAAAAATTTAGACAGTATAAACTTTTCTAAAATTAAAATTATAGCAAAATACAGACCCCATATTATAAAGTTCCATTCAGCTCCATGCCAAAAGCCTGTCAATAACCAAACAATTAAGATATTTCTTATTAGTTTAATTTTTCCTACTCGATTTCCACCTAATGGTATATACACATATTCTTTAAAAAAAGAAGATAAAGATATATGCCATCTTCTCCAAAAGTCAGTTATTGATTTTGCTATTAATGGGTAGTTAAAGTTCTCTAAGAAATGGAATCCAAACATTAATCCAAGACCTATTGCCATATCACTATATGCACTAAAGTCAAAATATATTTGTAATGTAAAGCCAATTGCTTGTATCCAATAAGACGCTACACTTTGAATTGTAATATTTGCAAGAAATTTAATTAATTCTCCTAACATGTTTGCTATTAAAACTTTTTTTGCAAGTCCAATTGAAAATCTTTTAACGCCTTCTGCGAAATTATCAAAGGTTGACTCTCTACTTTCTAATTCTTCTGCAATATCTTTATACCTTACAATAGGACCCGCTACTAATTGTGGAAATAATGTTATATATGTAGCAAAGTTTAAAAAATTATATGTTGCCTTTATATTTTTTCTATATACATCTATAACATAACTTAATGCTTGAAATGTAAAAAAACTAATGCCAATAGGCATTATTATTTGTAAATAGGAGATTGATGAATTAAAGACAGTGTTTATATTTTCAATAAAAAAGTTCATATATTTAAAATATACTAATTGACCTATATTATATATTACAACTAATATTAAAATTAATTTACTTGTTTTTCTATTTTTTTCAATAAGTATTGCCGCAAAGTAATTTACAACACATGTAAGTAATAAAATATATATTTTTCTTGGTTCTCCATAAAAATAAAATATTAAGCTAAAAATTAATAACACAATATTTTTAAACTTTTTTGGAACTAAAAAATATATAATTAAAAGAGTCGGTAAAAAGTAATATAAAAAAATAATACTTGAGAAAATCATATTTTATTTCTCCTTAATGTCTTTTTAAAAAAGTCTCCTTTCGAAGACCTTTCTTTTATAACTTTTATTTTATAAATCATCAAAACTAGATTCTATATTTTGTGCATCTTCACTATTTGTCATTATTACAATAATTAAATCCCCTTTGCTTTTAACAATGCATTTTTCTGCCTCTACACATACCCATTTTCTTGGATTTATATTGTCTTCAATTTGTTTTTTTACTGCTTCTACATTTGCACCTTTTTTTGTCCTTAAAAGAACTACTGAATGTGCAATAGATCCTATTCCTGATTCACTTGCTATTCCTTCTTCAAATTCAATATCTGTTGTACCTAAAAAGCCTTCAACATTTTCTTCATCTAATTCAAAGTTAGTAAGCATCATTGGTTTTTCATCTTCAGGAATACCTTGATACATAAAAGACATTATATCTTCTAAATTTCCTTTAACTCTTTTATTTTTTCCTTGTGTTAACATAATTGCTACTACTGATACTATAGCTATTACAACTATTATTGATATTGCTATAATAATCTTTTTGGATTTATTCATTTTATTTCTCCTTTTCTTATTTTAAATTTATTAATTAACTTTTAATACTTATACTTATGCTTATGCTTATATTTATACTCAAGTAAATTATTTTTTTATCACAGCTAACGTTACATAAATATCTACACCTAACAAATTATAACACTGTGCTTTTTTTTAATCAATGAATTAATTTTTAATCTTATTTCTTATGATTAACAAGTGATATTATCCTAATTAACAATAAGCATAAATGTTTCGAATAAAATATATAGGAATTTTATTTAGGCTGAGAGTAACAATTTTTTTAATTTAATTTGAAGTTTGTGTAAACATATTAGTTGAAAATCTAAATAAAAAAGAGCTTAGCTCTTTTTTATTTAATATGTATTTTTTAGGATTCTTTTTATGTTTATTTTTATATTCTTCTCTAAATTTAGTTTGACTACATCTTAAACATAAACACCCTTTCCTTGATATAAATTTTCATATTTAAATCTTCTAACTGGTTTATCTTTCATATATTTATCAATTAATACAACTTTATTTTTCTTAAAAGTTTTAGGAACATCTATTATTCTTTGATTTCTAGACCCTCTATAATATATGTCCATACTTTTTTCTTCTAAAATAAATCTTCCATCAATTAGCACATCTATATATTGTAAGAATTCTATTATACTTGGATTTTCTTTAGCTTTTTCTTGTAATTCTTCAAAAGTATAACCTGTATATGCCCATACAGAAAGTCCCAATTTTTTTACAGCTTTTGCAATTATTGCACAAGCTTCAGCTTGTTCCATTGGATCACCACCAGAAAAAGTTACTCCGTCTTGTAGCTGAACACTGGATATTTGATTTATAATATCATCAGTATCTGCTTCAAACCCTCCTTCATAATTAAATGTATGAGGGTTATGGCATCCTTTACAATGATGAGGGCAACCTTGAGTCCAAACAACTGTTCTTATACCCTTACCATCCACAATACTATCTGTTTGTATTTCACGTGCTAATCTTATTTTCATAAACTATGCTTCTTTCTATCATGTTCTTCTGCTTGTTTTGCATTATTAAATCTGTCAACTGTACCAACTAGGTATCCTGTTATTCTTCTAATTCTTTCGAACTTAACATCATCTTCTCTTCTATTACATCCTGGACAAATATCATTTATAATGCCTGTAAAACCGCATACAGGATCTCTATCTACCGGATGATTAATTGCTCCATATCCAATTCCTGCATCATGCATAAGTCTAATAACTTTTTCAAAGGCATCTATATTTTCTGTAGTGTCTCCATCTAACTCTATATATGTGATATGACCTGCATTTGTTAAAGCATGATATTTAGCTTCTTTCTTAATTTTATCTGCTGCAGATATATTAGCATATACTGGAACATGGAAAGAATTTGTATAATAATTTTTATCTGTTATTCCTTTTATTTTTCCATAAATCGCTTGATCTATTCTTGTAAATCTTCCTGACAATCCTTCAGCTGGTGTTGCAATTAATGTAAAGTTTAATTTTTTATCTTTAGCATATTCATCAACTTTATTTCTCATAAATCCAATAATTTTTAAGCCTAATTCTTGAGCTTCATCTGACTCACCATGATGTTTTCCTGTTAATCCAATCAAACATTCTGCTAAACCAATAAATCCTACTGTTAATGTTCCATGCTTAATAATTTTTCCTACTTTGTCACCTGGTTTTAATTTTTCACCATCCATCCATACTCCTTCACCCATTAGGAATGGAGCATTGTATACTCTTTTATTTGATTGTACTTTAAATCTATCTAATAATTGATCTCTTACCAAGTCCATTTCTTCGCCTAATTCTTTAAAGAATCCGTCTAAATCAGCTTCCTTGCCATTTACTATTCCGTGTTTTATTCCTAATCTTGGTAAATTAATACTTGTAAATGATAAATTTCCTCTTCCAGGTGTAACTGCTTTTTTAGGATCAACTACATTTGCAAGAACTCTTGTTCTACATCCCATATATCCAACTTCTGTTCTAAAGTCTCCTTCTTTATATCCTGCTAAATTATATGGTGCATCTATGAATGAGAAATTAGGAAATAGTCTTTTTGCAGATACACGACATGCAAGCTTAAACAAATCATAATTTGGATCTTCCGGATTATAGTTTACTCCTTCTTTTACTTTAAATATAGAAATTGGGAATATTGGAGTTTCTCCTTTTCCTAATCCTGATTCTGTAGATAATAAGAAGTTTTTTAATACCATTCTACCTTCAGGAGAAGTATCTGTTCCAAAATTTACTGATGAAAATGGAACTTGAGCTCCTGCTCTAGAATGCATTGTATTTAAATTATGTATAAAAGCTTCCATAGCTTGATATGTAGCTCTATCTGTTTTTAAAACAGCCTTATCTATTACTTTTTGAAATTGTCCTTTAAGTGCTTTAGAATCTTTTATAAAATCTTTAAAATAATCTGTAGTAATTTCTATTGATTCTATTTTATTTATACTTTCAACTATTTTATCAAAGTCTAAAATTTCATCCATATCTGTAAAATCTATCATATCTCTAAATTCTTGTTTTAATTCTTTTTTAAATGTTTTTAAAACTCCTGGAGCCATGTAAAAATCAAAAGCTGGAATTGACTGACCACCGTGTTGATCATTTTGATTAGCTTGAATAGCTATAGCAGCTAAAGAAGAATATGACATTATACTCTGAGGTTCTCTTAAAAAACCATGTCCTGTTGAAAAACCTCCTGTAAATAATTTATCTAAATCAATTTGGCAACAAGTTGTTGTTCCCATTGGTAAAAAGTCCAAATCATGAATATGTATTTCTCCGCTTTCATGTGCTTCTAAAGCTTCTTTACTTAATAGATATGATTGAGCAAATTCTTTAGATACTGTACTACCGTATTGTAACATTTGTCCCATTGCTGAATCTCCATCAACATTTGCATTTTCTCTTTTTATGTCATTATCTTCTGCTGGTAAACCTAAACTTTCTATTACTTTAATAAACTTATGTTGTCTTTTTTCATCAGAAAACATAGCTCTTGATTTAGATCTTTTTTCTCTATATGATGAAAAAGCTTCATATACATCATTATATTTTAATCCTTTTAAATTTTTTTCTATTAAGTCTTGAATTTCCTCAATTTTAATTTTATCAACTACTTCAGAAAGTTTTTTAATATCTGATACTACTTTTTTATATACTCTATTAACATCTTTTTCTTCGTACTTTCTTTCTCCTGTTTCTTCGTGAACTGCATTAAATCCTTTTTGAATTGCAATAGCTATTTTTGTTCCATCAAAATTTGTTTTTTTACCATTTCTTTTAATAACAGTTATTTCAATTTGATCATTTTCTTCATTTTTTTTGTTTCCTGCTTCTACTTTTGGTGAATTTGTCTTTGTTTGAACTTTTGTTTTTTCCATTTATTTCCTCCCGATTTTTTGTGGTAAATTCATTGTATATTTAGGCATACTTTTTGTCAACCTTTTTTTTGAAAAACCTATATTTTTAAAAAATCATTTTTTCTTTTTTTATCATTTTTATATTTTTTTATACAGAAATATTTTTGTATTTTTATTGTTTATTCCTTTTTTTATAACTCGTTAAAGGTATATTATATATAGTTTAAATTGATTTTATATTATTTTAGTAAAATATTTTTAAGTAGTAAAATATTTTTATTTGATTATTATTTTCTTATATTTTTTGAAAAATCATTTTTTATTACATTTTCATTTCATTCTTTTTTTATTTGTAATTAAATTAAAATAAAGCATAAAAAACACCTACATTTATAGCTTCTATGTAGGCATCTTTTTTTATTAATGTTTTTATTAATTTGATTTTTTATTTTTTTAAGTTTCTTTTTTATTTTTCTATTTTTTGTTTTTTAAATCTGATTTTTTATTAATTTCTTTACTCTCAGTTTGTTCAATTTCTGATTTTCCACCAATGCTACTTTTTTCACTAATATGTGTAAAACTTTCTGTTTTTCCTCTTGATTCTTCTAAAGTTGGAAGGACTATGTGAAAAACAGTTCCTTTTCCTTCTTCAGATTCAAATTTAATTTCTCCTTGAAATTTTCCTTTAATAGTTGAATAAGACATATATAGTCCTAATCCTGTTCCATATTTTCCTTTGGTTGTTACCATTTGTTTAAACAACTTATTTTGAACCTCTTTTGATATACCTTTACCATAATCTCTTATAGATATCACAAGACTATTGCTTATATCTCCAACATTGGCTATTAATTGAACTTTACCATTTGGTTTTCCATCATATGATTGAATAGCATTTACTACTATATTATTAATAATTTGAATCAAGGAATTAAAGTCTCCCTTTATATATTTATTATTTGGTACATTATTAATAATTTTTAATTCAGTTAAAGAATTTTTAAATTCATGTGCAGTTAAAATTTCAACATTCTTAAATAAATCTTCTATTGTAAAACTTTCTTCTCTTTCTGTTGTAAAAGTTGTAGCTTGTCCTTTTACAGCAGTAATAATATCATTCATATATTCTAAATGTGTCTTTATTTTAGCTACCCACTCTTCTTGTTCTTTTAAGATTTCCTTTTTATCTTCTAAAGTTACAGTTGGTGTAGACAAAGATTCATCCATCTCTTCTGCTAAATATTTTATGCCTTCTGCAGCTCCTGAAATAGATAAAATTGGAGTTTTTAAATTATGTGCTATTCCTCCTATCATTTGTCCTAAAGAAGCCAATCTTTCATTTTCCACAATTGTTTTTTGACTTTGTCTTATTGCATCTATATGTTCGTTATTTATCCTTTGAATCTCATTATATGAATGAGCTAGTTCTCCTATTTCATCATACGAATATATAGGTAAAGTTATATGTTGTTCAACATCTTTTTGGGTAGAAATATTAGCTAAACTTGTGGATATTGATCTTAATGTATAGCTCATATTATTCGCCCATATAGTTATAATAACAATATATGTTATTATTGTTAATGTAGTTAAAAACACAAACATTAATAGTATTTCCTTGTCAGATGTCTTATATTTAAACCCTACCCAAACATCCGTTCCATCTTCTAACACAACACCTGTAATATATGCTTCTGATTCTACTCCAAAACTTTCATATGTTCTTCCATCTTTTTCTTTTATAAAATGATTTGCATATTTTACAAAAAAATCTGTTATTTCCTCTAAACTGTATCCTTCTTCAACTACTTTATATTTATTTTCTTTATCTACTATAAAATATAAATCTGTTGGAGAATATTTTTCAATTTGTTTTAATTTTTCTTCAATTTTCTTTATGTTCATTCCTTTGTAATCTTCTTTCATTTGAATTTTATAAAATTCAAATATTTTATCTCCTTTTAAGTTAATAAATTGAGAATATAAAAACATTATGATTATCCCAAAAATTGTAAGAAATATAGGAATAAGATTACTTAATATATTTTCATAAAATTTTTTATTTTTACCTGCATACTCATATTCTGGAAATAAAATATATGTATCTTCTAATACTTTTATCATAAATCTTTTTATAATTGTTATAGACATTACCCATGCAAATGCAGTTAAAAGAAAATATACAATAGCAAATTTTATTTTTAAACCAAATGACATATCAACCAAAACATAAATTGAAAGTATAATAGCGACAGCTATAATAATATAAAAAAGCAATAGATTTTTTTGTATTTTGTAAAATTCTTTTCTGACTTTATAAATTTCTTTTTTAGATAATTTATCATTATTTTTTATTTTAAAAAATTTAATAGTATTTTTAAAAATAAAGTTTAAAGCAAAAAAATAAAAAACAACAGCTAAAAGGAGAAAGAAAATATATTGATTTCTATGAGTAAAAAAACCTAATACATCTTTTTGAAAAATTGCCTCCTCAGCTTGTGGTGGATATCCTGCCAACAATGGAACCATTAAATACATCATAACAGCCATAATAATTAATATTAATATTAACCTAACATTTAAAACTCTCATTTTTTTATTCATACTTTACACCTTTTCTTTTCTTTTTTATTTTTAGAAATTAGACAAATTTAATAAGTTTTTTATATATTTTTCGCTTGGCTCTTTCCACTCAAAACCCTCTTTTATTAATTTTTTAGTTGTTTTTGAATTATTTGTTAAATTTTCAACTAAATTTAAAACTTGTAAATTAAGAAGAAGTATTGCATTTCTTGG
>CAZCCM010000013.1:0-18567 GCA_964497325.1 uncultured Lachnospiraceae bacterium
TAATGATTTTAAATTAGTTTTTTTCTCTCTTTTCATAATTTTCCTTTCGTATTTTATATTTTTTAATTCTATTTAAAATATAGCAAATATAAACTGTATTATCAATTTTAAGTATGTTTTTTCTATTAAAAGTTGCGTACTTGTATTGTAACTGTAATATAATTGTAATATAATATTATACCTATTTTAAACATTTTAAAACAAATTTATTCTGAAAAAGCTTATTTAAATGGTCTTTAAACTACTCTTCATCCTCTTTCTTTTCGTCAATTGCTTTTTGATTTATGTCTATTCCTTGGTTACCTTTATAAATCCAATCAGGTTGTACTGATGGTTTTCCATCTTCAATTTGTTGTTCTGTAATTTCCATATGCATCTTCATTTCTCCACCAATTAATGAATCTACACAATCTGGATCTGGCCCATGTATCCAAACAACTAATGTAATTCTGTCAATTTCATCAGGTTTAAAATCTTTCCTTTGTTCAACTAAAACCATGTCATCTGAATAAAAAGCTTTTGTTCCAGGTTCAGGCTCACCATTTGATGCTAGTTTTGCATAAGTAGTTTCATTCCCATTCAAATACACTTTAACTCTTATAGCTCTATCCACATCTTTTATAACATCATCTATCAAAATTGAATACCAATAATTTACAGTATCAATTCCTTTATTTGCTACATAGAATGTGTATGCAATATAGTCTTTTCCATTATGAGTTCCTTCTCCTTGTTTATCTATATTTGGAGTTATCCACGTCTCATCAATATTATCCATATAGTTTAACTTATCTACCTTTAAAACTCTTCTACTATCTTGCTCATCCATTCTTTCAAAAATAATTACACCAGACTTTTTAGCAAAATTTTGATCTAAAGATATTGTAAAAGCACCTTGAAGAAATAATACTCTTAATATTACATATACTATTATTAAAAATAACAATATTATTAAAATTCCTAATTTTAAAGCTCTTTCTCTCTTTTTGCTTTTTATTCTTTTTTCTATTTCAGATTTAATTCGGTCTTTTTCCGCTTTAATCTCTATATCGCTCATTAAAGAAATATTTGCTTTTTCTTTTTTATTCTTTTTTTTCTTTTCTTTTGCCATTTATTACTCAATTCTACTTTAATACTTATAATTTAGTATTAAGTACTTACTATCTATTTAATCTATCAATTCAATATTTAACTATTAAATATTCAATATTTTATATTTTATATTATATTTAATTTTTCCAGTATTGTTTAGATAAAAAGTTAAAAGTATATCTCTTTAATATATAAAATTAATAATTGTTTAATTAATGTTACAATTTATTAATAAGCTACTTCTTTTTATATACTAAATAGTATTTAAATGTTAATATGTATTTAAATAAAGTATAAGTATAAAAATCAAAAACAAAAACAAATACAAATAAAATAATAAAGAATGAATATAAACACAAATATAAATACAAATATATAGAGAGGAAAAATGAAACTAAAAATTAATTTTAAACATATTATATTAATAATAGCAATACTACTTTTAGGACTTTCTGCATATGTAATTAATCAAACCTATTCAAAATACTTATCTACAGCAGAAGGAGAATCTTCAGCAGATATTGCTAAATGGCATATTTTAGTAAATAGCCTTCATATAACTAGTGGAACAGATCTTTCAAATACAATTAAACCTGTCTTTCCTGGAAATGATCATATTAGTGAAGGAATTATTGCACCAACCGCAGAAGGTTACTTTGATTTAGAATTAGATTTCCAAGAAGTAGATGTTTCTTTTAAATATACAATCAGCACAGCTATAAGTGATGACAGTGCTGTGTCTGACTTAGTCTTAACAGGTTATTCATTTGATGAAGGGACAACAATTATTCCTTTTACTAGTCAAACATCTATAGAAGAAACTATAAACTTAGGATCAACAATAGATTCTAGAAATATAAGAGTTTTTCTTAAATGGGATGATGATGTTCTAACACAAACAATGAATAATGAAGCTGACACCTTAACAACAACTGATGAAGATAACGCCGCTTTAGTTGATGTAATTGTAGATTTTACACAAATTACTGAATAATTATTCATATAAATATAAAGATATGATGTAGTACCCCAAAAAGTAGGCAAAAAATAAAATAAAAATATTATATTACAATCACTTATAACAAGCACATTATAAATAAAAAATAAAAGAGATTTAACTTCTCTTTTATTTTATTTTAATATCTCTTTAAATTCTATTTAATCTGTCATATTATGTATTCCATTAATTTTTATTTTTCTTTTTCTTTTTCTTTATCTTTCTTTTTCCTTTTATTCTTTTATGGTTCTTCTTTTATGGTTCTTCTTCAGGTAATTGTTGTATAGCAGAAATTTTTAATCTTACTGCAATAGCTGGATCTGAAGGATTCTCAGCATAATATTCATAAGCATCCTCACCCCACTCTGTATCTGCTTCATCATCCCCAGATTCATAATCCCAATTTAAAGTTATTTTAAATGTTTCTGACCCACTAATACTTTCAATAGTATCTGAAGAAACAAGAAAATCAAATTTAAAAGGAAAATCATCTTTTAACATTTCTTCTAACATTTGAGGAGTTGTATCTTCATCTACTTCATATTCTTGATCAAAAATTCTAACACTTTCAATTACATAATTCAAATTTGCTGGCTCTGTTCCGGAGTTATTAACATATAGCATTTGAGAAGCTTCATCCATTCCTGGATATATTCTGTCTACATAAAAGTTTATATATTGTATTTGTTCTCCATCTCCAGCTGTAAAATGAATAGACCAGCTGGCAATATGTGCTGAAACCCCCATACTAACTTTTGTTGAAAAAATAAACCAAGCATAAGAATTTGCAACTAAAAGCAGAACTAAGAGCACTAAATGTTTTATTTTAATGCGCCTGCCTATTTTTATTAATAAATTTGGCTTCTTTTTTTCTTTAGTCACTTAATCCTCATAATCTTCTATTTTTTCATGTTTTAACTGTATAACTTTAATAGCAGTCAATACTACAATTGGAATAAATATAATAAAGAAGAATATATACATATTATTAACTGCTTTTGATAACATTGAAAAGCTTCGAACTTTATATATTATTTTCCCATAAATTTGAGATTCTGAAATCATTGGATCATCTACATCATTAGCTATACCATGAGTTATAAAATTATATGTACCATCTTCTTCTTTGTTCAAATCTACAACTCTATGTGTAACAATTAAATCTTGAAATGGTTTTTCTTTTCCTTTATAAACTATATCGTCTCCAATATTTATATCTTCAGGTTCAATAGTTTTAGATATTAAAATATCTCCAACATTATATTCTGGTTCCATACTGCCTGTTAAGATGTTAAATATTCTAAATCCAGCTAAAGCCATTTCATTATCTGAAAATCTTTGTATAACAACTATAAGTAATACTGCTAAAATAAGTATAAAAGCTATATAATATAAAATGTTTCCTATTATTTTTAATAATTTCGATTGTTTTTTAGGCTCTTTTTTATCCTTCTTTTTTTCTTTTTTAATATCTTCTTCTATATTGTTTTCATCCTTATTTTTACTTATTGTTTTGCTTTCTTCTACCTTATTCTCTTTTTTATCTTTTTCATAATTATCTAAATTTTTATTATCTACTTTATATAAAAGATTTTTATCTAACTCTTCTTTATTTTCTTTTTTTAAAATTTGACCATTTGATTCTACAAACTCTTCTCTCATCTTTTGAATTGCTTCAAGTCCTTCTATTGCTTTCTTATTATCAATTGAATTAAAAGATTCACCGTTTTTTAAATCTTCATAATCTTTAAGAGAATTTACTTTTTCTTTTTTGTCTATGTCCTCATCCTGTTTTTTGTTTTCAATTTCTTCTATCATTTTTTTATATTGCTTTTGTAATTCTTCTTCATTTTCATTCATCTTTTTTACTTCATCATTTTTATATCTTTTACCGTCAGCCATATAATACCTTCCTTAAATTAATTACAGTTCAATTATTTTAAATGCTTTATCTAAAGCATCTTTAAATACTTTTTGAATATTATCTGTTGAAACTTTTGTTCTATATTTAATTACTTCATATTTTTCCGTAACTAAATCTTTAATTTCTTGTTCTGTTAGTCCAGAATTTACAAATACCAACTTTTCTATAAGCTGTTCTGTAGTCATAAATTTTTTTGTTTTTGCTTTCTCTTCCTCTTCCTCTTCATATTCTTCATCTACTTTTATAACTGATAAATAATCTAATAAGAAAGTTTCATCTAAAAGTCTTTTTAATTCTTCATGATTTTGTACTTCATCTTTATCATCCAACATTTTTGTTTTATCTTCAATATTGTCTTGCATATATGTCCATAGTTTCATTGCATACTGAAAGTGTGGATCCTTTAATATTTTATTTGTCTTTTTTATTGGAGGTGTAACTAATGCTATTCTCTTTTTCTTAATTGTCTTGTATACATCTGTTTGAGTAATAAACAGTAAATCTTCTTCTATTTTTGTTATTCTCTTCATAATATCAGCTGTAGAAGTATCAATTGAAGCATCTAAATCTGTAGCTAAACTCAAACTTATATTAATATTTTCGTTATTTACTCTCGTTGCTCCACTATATTGAACTTGTTTTGAATCTTTATTTTGAAAGTTCTTTCTCATCATAATCATTTCTTTCCTTTTATGAACAAAGAACTGCATGTTTTGAATTAAGGTATATATTAATCTATTTTCATATGTGTCATAATCTTCTTCCTTATTAATATTTAAGATTTTTGAAGGTGTAACATCTCCTGTATCCTCATCTATTGATTGTATAAAGCTTGTATGTTTTGCTAAATGTTTAATACTATCAACTGTAGTTCTTCTAGCAAGTTCAATCTTAACTATCTCTTCTTCATTAACAATCAATCTGTTTGGATTTTTTAATATATCTTGAATATGTGGAATAGTTAATTCAAATATTTCAATCCACTCTGTATCTTCTTCTATCTTTTTTTTCTCAGTAGACATAGTTAAAGAAGACTTAATGCCTCCACCAAAGTTTTCTACTTTTTTATTATTCGCATCTTTATATACATCAAAAACATTTAAATCTGCCATTTCTCTCCCTTACTTTTTTACTATGTTAATTTCTTTAATCTTAAACAAAATTCAATACATTCTTTCATTTTATCTTTTCCAAAAGTTTTATCTAAAAAATCTATAAACGGATCAATTTCATCTCTAATATATGCAATATTTAACTGTTCAAATTTTCTTAAAACTTTTCTGGCCATAAAGTAATCTACTCCATCAACCTCTGTTCCACCACATTCTACAAATATTGGAACATATTCATTCATCTGTCTAACAATACGATTTCCAAAAGCAATTCTAAAATGTTGTATAACATAGTCATCCATTTTTTCAATGTTTGCAAGCATTTCTGGAGAAACCGGATTTTCCTTAATAGCTTTACTATACAAGCCATCCAAGTAAGTATAGTTAATATCCCATGGAGGGGTGTCGACTGCTTCAAATACTTCACCCTTATCATTAATGTCTATTGGAATAGCACGGTCATAAACCTTGTCTGTTACCATGAATGTTGAATCGTCATTGTTGATTGTACCTATATACCATATATTTGGTGCTAACATTAACTTTCCACCTATAATTCTTTTAGGGTCTCTTTTCCAAGCACTTGGAACAAGCTCAACAATCCATTCACTTTTATCTGGCATTTCTAGTATAGATAGCATCTCAGCAAAATAATACTCAACTCTAGCAATATTCATCTCATCTAATATTATTGTATAAATATCATCAGTATAACCTGCCATGTATATTTCTTTTAAAACATCTGTTTCATTAAATTTTTTAGTAAACTCATTAAAGTATCCAAAAAGTTCTGTTCTATCTCTCCATGACGGTTGAACTGAAGCTATACAAGAATCTTGATTTAAAAACTTTCCCCAAGCATATGCTAATGATGTTTTTCCAGTACCAGATATACCTTGAAGTATTATAAGCTTTGCTGCGCCTATTGAAGATATAAAAAGTCTCATCATTTCATATGAATAGTATAATTTTAATCTTGAAGCAGCAAATTGCCTAAACGCTTCACAAAGTTCTGATAATGTAAAATTATTATTATAGTTTTTTACCTTATAGTTCGCATACTCAACATCAATATCATTTAATTTAGGAAATCTAATTCCACCATCAACCATATCTTGATCTTCTTCACCATCTTCAGTATCACTTTCACCTTGAGAACTCATAGTAGAACTCTCTGCCGGACTTAATCCCATTTGTGATACTTTCATTGCTAAAATATCTTCTTTTTCTCTGACAAGATCTACAACTTTATTATTTAGCATAGCAATTTCATCTAATAACTCTTGTTGATTAAAGCCTTTTTTTCTAGCAGCAACTTTTCTTTTAATAAAAAAAGTAATTAAAATAGCTACAATAGACACTAAAATTATTACAGTACCTATTGCAATTACAGCTAAAACCCACTCAGAACCTGACAAGTCTCTCTGATAATTTTTAATAATATTTTGATAACCTTTTATATTAAATATTTGTTTTAAACCTTCCCAAATTCCTCTAAAAAAGGTTATAAATCCTGCAAAAAATTGAGTTAAAAATTCATATAAAAATCTTAAGTATGTATCCATTTTTCATCCTTATTCTTTTGTTTTTTGTTTACTTCTAATGTTTACTATTATACTTTATTTATGTTTCTAATATTGATAATTTTCTTACTTATATTTATGTTTCTAATATTAATAATTTCCTTATTTATATTCATATCTATGTCTATATTTTATTTAATCATTTCCTAATTCTATTATTTTATCTTTTAATCTCGAAATATTTTTTACATCTTTACTTGTTGGTAAATTTTTATTTAAAATAATGTATCTGAATATATTTAATTTTTCTAAACTTGCATAATCTGGTTTAAATGTTGAATCTACAACTATTGCAAATTTATATCCATCTCTCATCAAATCATATATATATTCAATATTTTTTTCAAAGTCTCTATATGTTACTTTAATAATAACTCTTTCTTTTAAAATATCATTATTTAGTATATTCGTTAATCTTTCTCTTTTTTGTATTTTATCTACAATACTTATAGGGAAATCTACAATATATTCCCTATCAAACTGTCCTAAAATAACATCATTCAATACCCTAATAGAAATTAAATAATATCCTAATAATTGCTTATCTTCATTAATAATAGTTTCTTGATAAACTTGTTCTATAGCACTAATACTATAAAGCATTGGAAAATTTAAATTATATCTAATTTTCACTCTTTTAACTTTACTTTGTTTAGGGTAATCTGTAATTCTTAAATAAAAATCTTTATTTTTGTTTGATCTAGCTAATAAATCTATTCTATCATCAATATTTTCCGCTATCATCAACCTTAATTCTTTAACAAAGTCTTCTTGAATTGCTTTCCCTAATCTTTTTGCTCTTAATTCTACTAAATCTTTAAATATCTCATCAAGTTCATTTATTTTTTCACTAGTTCTTAAATACTTTTTACCCTTATTCTCTTTTAATTCTTTTTCTTTAGATTCTCTTAAGTATTCTAAATATTTTTCATTAGTAAAATTATCAAAATCTATAACATAATCTGAAAAAATATATATTTCTTCAATTTCTTTTTCCTTATTTGGAAATTCCTTCAATAATTCAACTTTCTTATCTTTAAGTTCTAAAAGCAATTTATTTTTAATTGATTGAGCCTTAGATGTAAATTCTGCCATACCATAACGAACATTCATGTATACTTCCATTAATCTTTCAGAAATTTGTTTGTTATATCTATTTTCTAAAATTAATTTAAAATATGCATTATAGCTATTCTTTAATCTTTTAAAATATTCTTCTGTTACATTATATGACATGTTTCTCCTTATCTTATAACTTGTACTTGTACTGCAGGATTTGTTACTCCTGAACCTGGATATGTATTATCTTCTAACTTATTTGTTTTATATAATATAACATTTGTAGATGACAATGCATGTACAGCAAATGTTACACTATTAATGTGATTATAACCATCAATTGTTTGATATGTTACATCTAAAGCATCTAAATAATTTTGATTAGTCATATCTAAAACAAATTTGTTTGGTGAAAAATTAAGTTTAACTTCTACTGAGCTACATCTTGTTTTATTTACATTGCTTAAAGCTTTATATGTATCTATATTTATTCTATCTCCTACACTGTAACTATCAAATGCTGATCTGACAACATAGTATGATAATGAATTTGTTATATTTACAACTGCATATGGTGAATATGGTTCATCAACTATAGAAAATGTTAATTGTTCTTGCCCTACTTTTAAAATAAAACGAGCTTTTAAAGTTTTTTCATAAGCTGTTTTTGAAACAGCAGTAATCTCAACTTCAGCTGTATCTCCATCAAATAATGAAACATTTGGAGTCATGATTAAATTAAAACTATCTTCGTTAGTTGTAGCAGGTATAACTCCTGAAGTTTTGCTTATCTGACAATTTAAATTTGATGAAGCAGTATATGAAATATCATATGCAATGTCATAATTAGTCTTTAAATTACTATTTTTCATTGAAGACATATTTACCACAACTGTATATGGATCCACCCCTGACCAATTATCTATAATATATGGATTATTATCTACAGTTAATTTATCTGATAAAAAGTAGAATTCTCTAGATCTTGAAAAATAATTGTTAACTGACTTTATAGCATATCTAGAAAAAGAAATAAGTAATGGGGTACTCAAAAGTATGATTAAAGCAACTACTATAATTATATAGTTTGTTGTTTTTCTATCCTTACTTTCTTTAAATCTTCGATTATTTTGTTTTTTTATTTTATCCATAATAATTTATTTTTTCATTTGTTTTAAACTTTTTGTTTTGAATCAACATTTATTTCAACTAACTCAATTATATCTTGGTATTCTTCAGAGTTATATATTTCTGGAAACTCTATTTGAATTCTATATTTATTTGTTTCATTATTCACAAAACCAAATTCTCTTTGTGGTGTAATAATATGTCTAAAATATGTACCATCATCATCTTCTGTTATTGATTCCATCCCAAGTACAACAGGTGTACCATTTGTATCAAATAATTTAAAAGTTATAGGTAAATTCGTAGTTGTTCTAATTGTTAAGTCATACTCTAATTGTGTTTCTGTCCTTTTTGTTCCATTATTATTTGATATTGTAAAATTATATACATATGGAGCAGTTCTTGGAATCATATCATCTAATCTTAAAGTCATAGTTTGATAGTCTTCTTTTATACAATAAAAAGCTATATCTAAGTTTACATCACTTTCTGTTGTTGTTTGAAAAATAGCTCCAGTTTGTTTAAGAACAATCAATGTTATAGCAAAAATTAAAACTAAAGAAATAATAAATATCTTCTTCTTTTTACTTTTTAAAACGCTTTCCTTTTTGTATCTTCTGTTTACTTTTTCCATATTCGTCTTTCTTTGTTTCTTCACTATCATCTATCATAAAGGCTATTACTAAAAGTATAGTTCCACTTAATAATGGTATTAAAACAGACTTTTCTGAGAATACTTTTTTCCATATTCCTATATTAGGAATAACTTTAACCACCTTACCTACAATGTCTTTATAATTAACAGGTGCATCTGCTGCATTATTTGCATCTCCTTGTGTTATTAAATCATCTTGATTTTTTTTAATCACTCTATGAGTAATTAAATAATTTTCTCTAAGAAAAGTTATAATATCATTTACTTCTATATTATTTTTTAGATTCTCTATATTTTCTTTATTATCATTATTCGGATCTTCTAAAATCTTAACTATTACAATGTCATCAATCATAATTTCATTTTGCATACTACCAGATTTAACTGATAATATAGTATAACCAAAAATATTAGCATAATTCTTTTTTAATACTTTTGTTTGAACTATAATAAGTAGATTAAAAGTTATTATTATTAAAGTGATAATAACTACTATGACTGAAAAAAACCTTGAAAATATATTTTTTGTTTTTTTATTGTTTTCTACTTCTTTTTTTCTTTTAGATTTTGTTCTTTTATCTTTTTCTATTTCTATTTCTGTTTCTTTTATATTTTTTATTTCTTTAGATATTTCTATCTTTTCATCTATATTTTTGTCACTCTTTATATTTTTTTCTTCTTTAGTTTCATCATATTGCATTTATTTCTTCTCCTAAATATTGAGAAAATTTAATATTTATAGGAACCATAATTGCAGTATTTGTTCTTATTCCTACAGCAGTATCTCTTTCATTATTATCCTCATTATTCTCCCAATCAACTCTTAATTCTATTACATCTTCATAATTTGTTGTAAGGTCAGATAATAATATTAATCCCGTATATGTATCCTCTGCTGTTTTAACTAAACTTTTTGTTTTATTATTTACAACCAAATCTGCTAAAACTATATATTCATTATCTATTACCGATCTGTCTAAAAAAATATCATACCTAATTGAGACATCAACATCTCTTGGTTTAATACCAATCTCTCCTGTACCATACATCCCAGGAGCAATTCTACCACCTAATACTTTATTATTCGTAGAAAAATTTAAATCATCCATTATAAAATTTGTTTCAAAACCATTTGTTACTTGGGTGTTATTAACTAAGATATCCCATTTCCCTATCTGTATTTCTGTAGTTCCTTTAAGCATACTATAAAAAACTGAATAGGTCTGGGATATTTGAAAAATTGCTATCGCTATTAAAATTAGGCTTAATATTAAAACCAATATTTTTATATTTTTTTTGGTCATCTTATCAATATTAATAATTCTCCTTTGTCTTTTCTTTAGTTAAACATTTGCTTATTCTTCGTCTTTAGTTTGAACTTCAACTTCTTTAGTTTGTTTTTTTGTTTCTCTAAGTTCTATAACTATTGAGTATATTTCATAAATAAATGCAACTAAAACAGGTAAAACTACTAGAAATAAAAAGCCCCATTTTGATTCTAAAATTTTCATTGCTGTTCCTGCAAAAGGCACTCTTATAGAATCATCAACTTTTCCTATAACAAATTGGCTAGACAATGATTTATCATTATCTAATGTATATGTTGTTTCTTTTTCATTAACAACTTCTTCTGCTAATATTTTTCCTACCACTGGGTGAATGACTTTCTCATAGGCATTATAAAAGAATATTTCATCACCAACTTGCAACTCATAATCAGAACTTACAATTGCCATATCTCCTTTAACAAAAGTATCAGAGTTTGTATATTTATCTATATATATTAAACTATACTCTCCTAATTCTGTAACCCTATATTGATTCAGTGAGATTAAACAAACTGTTGCAAATATCGCTATTAAGGCATAAATCACTATAAGTATATTCTTTACTATTTTCATGCTATTCTCCTTATCTAATTAATGTAGTTTATACATTCTTATATACAAAATATATCATATAGTAATTTGTTAATCAATTAATTATAAAAAAATATCTTTAATTCTTTGCAACATCTTTATGTATTTTTTATTACATTTAAAATCATATATGTAGTTTATTATCTCTCCTTTGATATAATAACTTATATATAAAGCCATATTTGAGGTTGCATTGATTATCATAACTAAAGATGACAATTCAAAAAAGAAATTATTAGAAATTATTCAAAAAGAATTGGATTTTATCAATTCATCTCTTAATATGCAAAAAAATCTTTCAACACAAGTTCTTAAATATTTCAAAGAGTTAGCAACAGATATTGATGTAAATAAAGATACTAAAAATATAGAATTATATTTCTTAAAATCAAATAAAGTAAACGATATGCTTTTAAAATCAAATGAAAATATTTTAGAATATGAAAAAATCTTTGAACAAATACAAGGTTTAGTTGAAAAATCTCCTAAATTATCTATATCAAAATTAGTTGAAGAAATTGATGAATATAATAACTTTTATAGAGCATCAAGCGAACAAATATCTTCTAACACTACTGAAATAGAGTCGTTTTTAAAGGAATCTACACCTGAATTTCAAAATATTGTATATATTGAAGATAGCTCACCTTCTATTGAAGATACAGTTTCTTCTGTTGCAAAAGGTATAGAAGAAGAAAATAAGGAAGAAGCAAAAAATAGAACTATAAATCAAAATATAGTAGATTCTGATATAGCAAAATATAGTAATATTATAGAAAACACCTTAATAATTTCTGAACAAGAAAAACATGTTATACTTCCATACACATTAAAGAAATTAAATAATATCTTAAAGGCAAACCCTGATAAATATACTGATATATATGACATCATTGATAAGTTATATACAAAACCAATTAAATATTATAAAAATGCACCTATAGCTAGATTTAGAGAAGCATATAAATTAGCTAAAGATAGAGAAAACATGTCTTTTAAAGGCTCTCTTGATCTTGCATTTGAATGTTTCTTTAATACTTCACTTCATCCTGCTATTATTTCATCTTGTGAGAATATTAACCAATTAGATGTATATTTATCTTGTTTAGAATATGATGAATTAGATGATTTTTACTTTTTTGATATTATGTATAAAATCCCTCCAATGAAGGGAAATAAAGTAGATTTCTTTTAACTTAAAGAATAGGTTTAATATATACTTATATTATTTATATATTTAAAAAAACAAATAATACCTAAAAAATAAATAATATCTATTAATATAACAATAAAACAAAAAAGTTTTAGTATTAAATATTAATATTAAAACTTTTTTCATTACTATCATTTTTTGTTGTTTTATCATTTTATTATTTTGTTAAGTTATTTATTTTTCAACTTATGAATTATCTTTATTTTGTTCTCTTCTTTTCTTCATTCTTTCCCTTGTCTTTTCTTTTTGAACTTCTCTACTATGTTTATTTCTTCTTTTTAAAAGTTCTCTATTTTCTTTATTCAAAACTATTTTAATTTTATCAATCATTGAAGGTGCTTCTTCTATCTCCCTACTTCTTGCAGGACTATACAATCTTATTTGTAATAAGAAAAATAAGATAATTATTAATATAACTATAGCAACAATAGTTGTTATTTTTGATCTTGCGACTTCTAACATCCAACCAGCTTTTGGAATCTTAAAAATTTGTTTTCCAATAATCATATCTTCTTCTATAATAAAATTATTATAATAATAAGCTTTATCTGCTTTTGTAAGATATTTTATTTTAGTATTATCAACATTACTATTTAAAACTTCTGCTACTCTTTCTAATTTAATTCCAGATTGATCATAAATCAATATAATGTCTTCTACTTTATATTCATGTTTTTTAGTATTTATAACTGAAATATCACCCTTGGACAAAGCTCCTTCCATAGTATTGCTTGTAACATGATATAGTTTTATATTAAATATATTCTTCCTAAAAGGACTTGCATTAATTGAAAATTGATAAACATTATTATATAGAATAAAAAGTAATAAAATAAACAATAGAATGTTTTTTAAAAATTTTTTTAAAGATTTTTTGTTCTTATTCTTTTTAGACATATTTTTCTTTTTATTATTATTCTTAAACTTATCTCTATCACTATTTTCATAGTCTTCTAAATTTTCATTTAAATTTTTATTTCTTATTTCTTTATTACTAAATTTTTCTATTATTGACTCCTTTTCTAATTACCAATTTATGTCTTTATTATACTAATTGTTTTTATTATTTTTTCTATTTCTTCTTTTTCTTATTATTTTTTCCTTTTTTCTTTTTCTTATTATTTTTATTGTTTTTATTTGATTTCTTTTTATTATTCTTATTTGATTTCTTTTTAGATTTATTTTTTCCTGCTTTTTCTATTTCTTGTACTTTCTTATTGTCTGTTTTAACTATATCTTGTTTTTTATTGCTTTCTATCTTTTCTTTTTCTAATTCTGTTTCTTTTTTTATTTTCTGCTCTACTTCTTCTTTAATAATTATTTTTTTTATGCTCTTTTCTTCAAATTCATTATCTTGTATTTTTTCTTCTTCAATACTATTTTTTGTTGTATTTAAGTTTAAATTTGTATTTGTATTTACATTTGTGTTTATTTCTGTATTTGTATTTTGCATTAGTAATTCTTTTCTTAATGCATCTGCTTGTTTCTTTTTAATTCTTCTTATCTGACTTTTATTTAAAAACCTTCTTTGATATAGATAGATGGTTAAGATAATAACACTTAAAAATATTGTATAAAATAGATTTTCAGCATTTAAGAAAAACTTACCTATAAATGGTATTTTAAAAACAACTTTACCCTCTATGTTCTCATATCTCACAATATCTTTATCTTCTAATTTATTATTATCTCCTTTAGTAATATATATGTCTTCTGTTTTATCTATAATTCGATGTGTAACTCTCTCTAAATCCTTTGATAATCTATATGTTACAACATCATTTGGAAAAAGATCTTCATTTTCAGTCTTTTGAATAAGTATAATATCTCCAACATTTACACTTGGTTTCATACTATCTGTTGTAATAATATATGCACGAAAACCAAATAAATATTTTGCTTCTTTATCTGTTTTAGCAGAAAAAGCTAAAAGAAAAAAATTGTATAAAATAATAACTACAAATACTACAGATAAAGATCGTATAATATATGCAAGAATATTTGAGTTGTCTTTTTTTATTTTATCTACTCCTCTTTTCATTTACTTCTTTTTCCTTTTCTTTGTTTCTTTGTTTTTTCTTTTTTCTTCGTTTATTTCTTTGCTTTTTTATCTCTTTGCTTTTTTCATGTTTTTTTATATTTTAATATTTTTATATTTTCATGTTTATATATAAATCTAATACATCTTATCTTTACTCTTTTATATTCTTTTCTTAATTTAATTATTTAATAATAATATAGTCATATGCTGTGCCAATTAGCTTATTTCCATCATATAATGATACAACAAATCTATAAGTTCCAGAAACTAAATCTTCATCCATAGTAAAGAATTGAGTTCTTTTACCATTAACAGGAGATGTAGAAATAATATATTCTAATTCTTGGCTTGCTGATATTATAGGTGATGTTACATAATCAGCTAAATCAACCTTTTCATACTCTCTTTGATATATTGAATCATATTTTCTTCTTTCTAAATGCATATTTAATCTTGGGTTAACTAAAGCTGACTGGTAATCTATATCAACATTTAGATTTTTAAATCCATCTTCATTTGTTCCCTTTTCTTTATCTATAATTTTCATTACATCTGCAGTTGTAACTTTTAATCCAAATATTTTATTTACTATTCTAACATCTTTTGTTATAGTTTGTGAAACTATATCTCCATAATATATTCCGTCTGGAGAACCAAATGATTCAATTTGAATTGTATAATCTCCTGTAGCTAACGTCTTATTATATGTCGTATCTACAACTATTTTAGATAAAACATTTGATACATTGTCAGCAATCTTTATTCTAACAGAACCGTCTACTCTTGGTGAATAACTTATATTATCTAATTCAAAGGTAACTCCAAGCAAAGAGTCTATTCCTAATTGATTTCCTTCATGATCAATAATGCTTATTCTAAGTCCCATTTGCTGATCAAAGAAAGTTGTGTCTCTTACTAAAGCTCCATTTGATACTACTTGTTCATATGATGTAGATACATCTAAATTAAATTTATCTCCTAAATATACTGTTTTTGGAGAAACATTTGCAGTAAAATTAATAACAGAATCTTTATTTGTATATATACTATATTTAGTTCTATCTCTTGCAATACCTAAAACTCCAATTAAAGTTTGTTCTGCATTATCTCTTAATTCCATCCATAATGAATTTTTAATATAGTCTGTTTGAATATCAGTGTCTGCAAAAGATGTATGGAATATAAAGTTCTCATAAACAAGATCTTGTGATAACTTTACATATTGAAGAGCTTCATTATTTTCATTATATAATTTATTTGTTGTTCCCATCTCAATAAAGTCTGTTAAAGGATATATGTATTTTCCACTGGACTCATCTGTTGGTGACACAATATAATAATATGTCTTATTGTTCACCAGATCTAACATAGTAAGCTTTGTACCAGCTGGATAAGCAAATGGAGTATTATTGTCTAATCTTGAAATTATTACTCTATGATAATTTAAAAATTCGTCAAAATGTTTATTTTCACTAAACTCAGGTATTATAAGTGAGAAATATGATGAAAACATTGACTTATTTGTTATATTTGTTTCAGTTGTTGTAAATAATGAAAATTCTTTACCAGGAGTAATGGAAGCCTCATAAAAGTCATCTTGATATAGGGCTGTTACCATCTCTATTTTTATATCTATATACTTAACATCATAATTTAAATCATCAATTGGTACCAATACTTGCCATCTTATAGTAGCTTCACCTAAATCTTGTTCTAAAGATAAGTTTTGAGAGTGGTATAGGTAAAATAGGAATGAAGGTGTTGCTGTTGAGTCCTCTGAACGATATTCATTTGTTCCATCATACTTTCCACCATCTCTAGTATAATAATTAGTACCTCCAACAGTCTTCCAACCAGTTCTACTAGCTTTTAGTGATAATCCAAATAGAGAATTTGCTAACTCATCTGTAGGTGCTACAGACTCAATATCATTAACATGAACTAAATCAATACCTGATTCCATACCAACAGAGAATCCAAACATCCTATATGTTGTATTAGGAGTTGAAAATCCTGTTAAAGGTAATTCATAAGTACCTAATGTTGCATACTTTGATGCTGTTAAAGTAATTTCAAAAGTTGTAACATCTAAAGCTTCCCCTACTAACCATATATAGTATAAGTCATCTTCTGGAGTTACTCCAACATATTCACTTTTTATATAATCATCAACATTTACATTCGTATAAAATCCGTCAACTGTTATATCATGATTTGGCTTGTGCTGTGCTAATACATATGAATTGTATGAGAAAGTACCTGGATTTGATACAAAATCACCATTGTTATATGAATGATGGTACAATCCTGTTGATGTATTAGGATTTGTCCTATTAGTGTATAGTCCTAAAAATGCCATTCCATTAACTTTTCCATAAGCTGTAACTGATTCATTTGTTGCAATATTTAAATTTTTCCCTTCAAGCATAAATATTCTATTATCTACATTTCTTGTTGTTTCGCCTGTTTCCTCATCTATTATAACTTTTTGTAATGTTGAACCTGTAGCATCAACTAAAGATGAAAGTTCTTTTAAAAGATTGGCACCATATGCCATGTAAATAGTAGAATTATTTGTTACTTTCAAATGATCAACTCTACTTACAGAGAAGTTAACATTTGAATATTCATTTGTTCTATCTGTTGCTCCAGATAAAGATATATGTGTATTATCAAGAGTTATTAAATGTGCTCTTTGTAAAGAGACATTCTTTCCTGGAGAATTTAGTTTTCCATAGTTCTTTATTAATATAGAAGAAACACCTGATGTAGATGATGCATTTCCAGAACCAAATACTGAACCTTCTGTATTAAACAATGTATGATCTGAACCATCCATTGTTATATTTATAGCTTGTGTAACAGATATAAAAGAGAAATCATATACTTCTGAACCTGATGCATTTGCTTCACCTCCACCAAATATAGTTCCACCAATGAAGATATTATCTTTAGTAAGTCCTGAAACAGAACTTGCATTTATTCCAATATTAACATTTGTAGTACCATAAACAACTGATGTATTTGCACCACCATATATATTTCCATATATAGTTCCACCAACAATATTCACTGTTGCATGTGAATTATCAGTACTTGCTAAACCTGTTTGAGCAGCATTACCACCACCAAAAACACAGGCTTGTGAAGGTATATTTGAATTTGCAGCACCTACTATAGTTCCTTTTTCTATACTAATATTTGTATTATTATATACTAATGCTGTAACACCATTTCCACCTGCATATACAGAGCCTTCTATTTCTGCATCTTTTATCTTTAAAAATGTAGAACCTCTTACTATTCCTTCGTTTCCACCGCCATATATGTTTTCAGTAATATATCCTCCATTAATTTCTACATTTGTATTATTTGTAACTTCTGCAGCATCACCACCACCAAATATTGTTTCAATTAATCCATCATTTACTATAACATTTGTAGTTGGAACTGTTGCCATATTACCACCACCATATACTGTTGAAATAGTTCCACCTTCTATATAAACATTTGGAGTTAGGGTTGTTCCACCTTGATTATTTCCACCATATACATTGTTTACAGTTCCTGCATTAATTACAACCATTGAAGATTGAACTGTTCCAACTAAATTAGATCCTCCAAATATATTTCCACTAATATTTCCTCCATTAATTTCTACCTTTGTGTTCCCAGCATTAGTAGAATTTGATCCACCATATATATTAGTTACATTTCCAGAATTTATAACAACATTAGTAGTATTAGTAATACCACCAGCATTATTTCCACCGAAAACATTTTGCATTGTTCCACCTGTAACTAAAACACTTGAAGTTGTAACTGTACCAGTTGTATTTGATCC
>CAZCCM010000013.1:18667-21720 GCA_964497325.1 uncultured Lachnospiraceae bacterium
GCTGTTGCATTTCCAGATTTTATTGTTATATTTGATTCTGGATTATCTCCTGCTAAATTCGAACCACCCATTATGCTTTCAACATTTGCACCATCTAATGTAATATTAGTACTTGCTGTAGCTGCAGCTCTATTACCACCACCATAAACATTTGTTGCAGTTCCAGAATTCAAATTAACATTACTTGTTGTAACAGTTGCTTGATTTCCGCCACCATATATGTCAGAACAAGTTCCACCTTTTAAATTAACTTTTGTACTTCCATTTACAACTCCTACATTACCGCCACCATATATATTTTGGGTATGTGTTCCACTTAATATATTAATTTCTGTTTCTGTTTCTGTTATAGCAATGTTTCCACCACCATATATATTAACATTTGTAGATGCATATAAATTAATATTTGTTTTTCCTGTAACTTTCGCCATATTTGGATATGCACTAAGTCCAGCACCACCACCATAGATTACTCCAGATAAAGTTGGTGTACCTTTAATATTTATATTTGAGGTTCCAACCAATGCTGCAATCAAAGGCTTAGAACTTAAATTATATCCTCTTCCAGCACCATATATTGCTCCTGTAACTGTTGGACTACCACTTATATTAATATATGAATCTCCATAAAGAGTTCCACCATCTACAGCTGTAACAGCTGCTGTTAAATAGTTAGTATATCCATATCCTCCACCGTAAATGTCTGCACTTATTATTCCACCTGATATATTTATATCTACTTCTGTATCATATGATTGCCCATAAGATTTATATGGATCTGATGAATCTGCATGGTATCCAGACACTCCGTCCAGCTCCAGCTCCATATATATCACCACTTATTGTTCCACCACTAATATTAATTTCAACTAATCCATAAAAATATGAATCACACATTACAGATGATCCTCCTGTTAGAGCAGACATGTTTCTACCTAAAGATCCACCATAAAGTTCTGTTACTTCTCCACCTGATATATTTATTTTAACTGATCCCATAAAAGTATTAATTGGATATGACCATCCACTTGGTCTAACAGATGAATCTCCAATTGCTCCACCTAAAACTCTTCCAACTTTTCCAGATATTATATTTTGAACAACATTCGAATAATTGTTTCCAGCAGCAGATCCACCTACTAGTAAATTAACATCATATGCATATGTTGATGGTGTAGTACTGTTTTTAATATCTATTGTAACTGTTGTATTATACATATCATTTGCTGATCCAATAAAGTTTCTAGATGTGTTATTTTGTAAATTAGATACATCATTTGTTCCAGGAGAACCTCCGAGTACAATTCTTCCAAAAGTTCCAGATTTAATTATAACTTCAGGATTATTTCTTGGTAAACTTCCTTGATTGTATTTATGCCATGATCCAAATACGTGAAATGCAGGAGCATTACCTGTAATTAATCCTTGATTTGTATTAGCGGTAGGATATCCATCCATTACCACCTGCTCTCCCATTGTTAAACTATATCCTTGTAAATACCAATAAAGTTGTCTTGGAGTTTCTGTAGTACCTCCAAACCAGCTTGATGTTAATTCTATTCCACTAATACCAACATACATAAAGGTTGTATCACCATTCATATATTTATATGTAGATTCACCATGAAGGTGAACAACACCATTATAATTTACTTTTTTATATACTCCTGTAATAGTAACATTTTTTTGATATGTTGTAGAGGTTTCTCCTGAAAATATATCATTATTTCTAATATGATCCATTACGACTATAACATTTGTCTCTCGATTTCCAGAAGCTGGTAACTTTCCATAAGCTGTTGAAAAATTTTTTACAGCTGTTGTTGGAGTGAATCCATCATTATAATTATTTCCATTTTCTTCATCAATGTATATAACGGTTCTTTCTGCATATGCAAAACTATTTTCAGTAGACAATTGTGGTATTACATTATTTGTTGCTACTAATTTATAGTCATATTTAGGATCTAAATCTGTTATAAATCTAGTTGTTGCACCTTCAATTTCAGTTTCTTCAAAACCTGAAATATCTTCCTTATACCATTGAAAAGAATAGTCAGAATACTTTGTAAGATACCAACCTGTACCAGATAAAATTCCTTCAGCAGTATTTTGACTATGATTTATATTAAAACTTAATTCAACAGATAATCTTGGTATGATAAATCTATATATAGAAAAATAACCTGCATTATCTTTTACTATTGCAACTATTTCTATATCTTCATCAAAATTAGGTTCAGTATGAACATAAACTATAGATGTATTACTAGTTGTTATACCATTCGCAATCCATTGATAAGTATATGGTGTAAATGTATAAGTGTCAGTTGTTTTAACAGTGTATGTATATTCAGGATTTTCATTCACTTCTGCTCTTAATCTTGGCCTAAGTTCAAAACCATCTGAAGCATTATATGTCCATTTAACATTATTACTTGCAGTTGAAGCATTTAATGAATTTAAAAGTGTAGTGTTATTATTTTGATAAATACCTTTATTTACTCCCTGTACATAACCAATATTACTTGCAGAACTACTTCTTCTTGCAGTTGAAGTTCCTGATATTACAGTTGTAGTAAAAGATGTATTATATGCAGTATATGAGTTATAACTACTTGTACAAGTAAGATTTCCTGCATCATTTCCATTCCATAATGCATTAAAATAACTAGTGGCATTTACATCTGTACCAGCTCTTAATTGTCCAAATATTGGACCTATAAAAGAAGTAGAAGAATAAATATTTCCTCTATAGATGCAATTTTCAGGCCATACTGGTTGTGATCTAATTCTTCCTATAATTCCACCTGTAGCAAATTGTCCACCACTAGCCATATTTCTAGCAGTTGCTGAATTCATAGAAATATTTCCATCGACAACACAATTTACAATACTATATCTTAAATTAACACCTGGATCCCCTGTTGTAGAAGGTAGTCTTATAGCTTCACCTACTAATCCACCAATTAAATATTGGAATCTATATGATCTTACAGACATTGTATTCCCAGTATGATGTATATCCATATTCTTTATATTAACATTTGAAA
>CAZCCM010000013.1:21820-23734 GCA_964497325.1 uncultured Lachnospiraceae bacterium
TAAATCAATATTATTTGTTAATTGGAAATATTGACCTTCATAATTAACATTAGCATTAACTCTATTTCTTAAGTATGCCAAGTCTGCTCCTGATGTAATTAAATATGGATCATTAGCTTGTCCATTTCCTAAGAAACTTGTTGATACACTTCCATCCCAAAGGTCTGTTCCTGTGGCAAGATCAAAACCTTCTGGAATTTCCATACCTAATGGCATAAATCCATCTGTTCCCATAGGTGACATCATTTGTTTTAAAGCATTTGGTCTAGATGTTATTCCTATATATTCTATATCTCTAATATTTATATTTACATTCAAAGACTTTTCATTAACACTATAGCTTTCAGCTTCTTTTATATTGAAAAGATTTATAGGGTTTCCTAATGCATCTTTTATATTTTCTTTTCCAATATATTCAGGTTTTCTGTTTATAGTGTACAAATTATATACTTTATCTGAGTCTACTGGGAATATTAATATTTTAAAATCTTCATCTATTACAGAAATATCATATTCTTCATCATTTTCTTTAAATCCTAATTTTACAATTCTTTCAGCCTGATAATTTTCTTCTAAATTATTATTTACTAAATTATCTACATCTGAATGTACTTTACTCTCTATATATAGTTCTAAATTTAAAGGAAGAAATCCTTCTAATACTATATTAGATAAGTATTCTTCTCCTTCAACATAATCTTTTTCATAAAAATCTTGATAATACAATTTCTTACCTAAAGAATTATTGTCAGCTTCTTTTGAATTATATATAGCAGTTATTTCTATTTCTTTATTACTTAATTCTTCTTCACTTAAAAATACTTTTTCTCCTGGAACTTTAACATCATAGTCAAGATTCTCTTTAAGTTTTTCTTCTTTTTCATCTTCTTCTAATTCTTCTAAGTCATTTTCTATTAAACTTGTATTTTTAACATGATATTCAGTTATATATATATTATTTACTTTATTAGGAAGCAATATGAAAAAACCACTATCTCCAGAGTCAATTGCATTTACAACTAAATTTTGTGTTGTAATTAAATTCTCACCGTCGTTTACATTCATATCAATTTCAATTAATTTTTTAGCACTAGAAAGACCAAGAGCAATGAATTGCAACAATAATAAAATTAAGAATGCAATAGTAATATATATTCTTGTATTCTTTTTATTATTAACTTTATATACTTCTTTTTTCTTAGAATTATTATCTTTTTTCTGCATAAATTTTCTCTTTTTTTTTAATAAATTTTTATTTATTTGTATAAAATCTTCCTATTTTTTTTAAGAGTATTCCATATATAATAACAATATCATAAAGTAATTTAAACCTCACTCTTAAGCTTATATTTGTTAAGAATATGTAATATATTTTTCAATCTTTTTTTGTAATTTTTACTTTTATTTCTATTGTTTCTTTAGAAAGAAATTAATTTTTTTAAGATTTCATTCTCTAAGTCCAATCCAATTCTTTAATTCTTTCTTTATCTGTCTTTTGTTTTTTTGGTCTTCCTTTCTTTTTAGCTTTAGTTGTTCCTGTTTCTCTATACTTTTTTTACCCATACAGCTAAAATTCCTTTCGAAACACCATCTTTTTCTACCACTTCATCATATGATTTTTTATTTTCTACTATAAATTTAGTATATTTTTGTCTTTCATTATCTGTATACTTGTTAAATTTTTGTCCTTTTTTCGCCATTTTCCACCTCTTTAACGTAGTATCTCATTTATTTATTTAGTATTCCATTTTTGGGTACTATTGCCATTTAAATATTTATTTTTCCAGAAAATACAAACATATGTTACAAAATATATTTTAAAAAGGCAGTAGATCTTTTAATCTACTACCTTTATATATTCTACTATTTTCATCTTTTTATTAAAATAATATATGCTAAAATTGATTTTTTAAA
>CAZCCM010000014.1:0-17864 GCA_964497325.1 uncultured Lachnospiraceae bacterium
ATTAAAAGATAGTCTTTGGAAACAATCAGGCCATTGGGATCATTATGCTGAATCAATGTATTTTACAGAAGTAGATGAAACTCAATATGCTTTAAAACCAATGAATTGTCCAGGTGGAATTTTAGCATATAAGACAGAGTTAGTATCATATAAAGATTTACCAATAAGAAGAGGAGAACTTGGACTAGTTCATAGGCATGAAAAATCTGGTGAGTTAAATGGATTACTTCGTGTTAGAGTTTTTACTCAAGATGATGCACATATATATTGTCTTCCAGAACAAATAGAAGAAGAAATTATAGGAGTATTAAAACTTGCTAATATAATTTATTCTAGATTTGGATTGACTTATGAAGTTGAATTATCTACTAGACCTGAAAACTTTATGGGAAAAATTGAAACTTGGGATAAGGCAGAGAATGCACTTAAAAATGCTTTAAATCATGAAAATATTCCTTTCGTATTAAATGAAGGTGATGGTGCCTTCTATGGACCAAAGATTGATTTACATATCAAAGACTGTATTGGAAGGTCTTGGCAATGTGGAACAATTCAATTAGATTTCCAAATGCCAGAAAGATTTGAAATGGAATATGTTGGAGCAGATGGAAATAGACATAGACCTGTTATGATTCATAGAGCAATATATGGTTCTATAGATCGATTTATGGGAGTATTAATTGAACACTATGCTGGACTATTTCCATTGTGGTTATCTCCTATACAAGTCAAAATATTGCCAATTAATGACAATGTTTTAGATTATGCTAAAGAAATAGAAAAGGAATTGATAGAAAATAATATTAGAGTAGAAATTGACAAAAGAAATGAAAAAATAGGATATAAGATTAGAGAAGCACAGTTAGAAAAAGCATCATATATGTTAATTATTGGAGATGAAGAAAAAGAATCTAAAAATATTAGTGTTAGATCAAGAGATAAAGGTGACTTAGGAAAAACTAATCTAAAACAATTTATTAAAAATTTATTAGAAGAAATCAAAGAATAAACTAAAAGAATAAACTAAAAAAATAAACTAAAAGAATAAACTAAAAGAATTTAAATCTAAATAAAATATAAATAAAGTTAAAAAATTTGTATAAAATTTTTAAAATAAAAATTAATATATCATAAATGAGTCTGTAAGCATCTATTTGTTTTACATAGGCTCATTTTTATGATATAATAGTTATACATTTTGAAAACATAAGAAAAGTAAAGGAGCATACTATGGAAAACAACAATATAAAACTTGTTGGTAAAATTACGGCAGACATTAAATTAAACCATGAAATATATGGTGAAAAGTTTTTTGATACCAAAATACAAGTTAAAAGACTAAGTGGTGATGTTGACGAAATAGGAGTAATTGTATCAGAAAGATTAATATTGGGTAAAAATATTGAGATAGGTACAATTGTAGAAATTAATGGACAATTAAGATCATATAATCACTATACTGAAGAAGAAAATAAAAGAAGATTACTTTTAAATGTTTTTGTTAAAGACATTAGAACTGTATCAGATGCTGAATTAAGCGAAGATGAAAAAATAGATACTACGAATGAAGTAGAATTAATAGGTCATATTTGTAAAAAACCTATATATAGAAAAACTCCTTTTGGTAGAGAAATATCAGATATATTAATAGCAGTAAATAGACCCTACGGTAAAAGTGATTATCTTCCTTGTATTGCTTGGGGAAGAAATGCTAGGTTTTCAGAAAATTTAGAACAAGGACAAATTGTTAGAATAGTTGGAAGAATGCAAAGTAGACGATATAATAAAGAACATCAAAATGGAGTAGTAGAAGAAAGAGTAGCATATGAAGTTTCAATAGGAACATTAGAATTACCACAGGAAGATGTTAATGAAATTATAGAAGAAATATCTTCAAAAAATACGGATTAATATTTAATATGTTAACTAAAAAATAAACAAAAATGAACTAAAAAGTAAACAAAAATGAACTAAATAAAGAACAAATAATAAAAGGTAGTATTTATGTACTACTTTTTTAAATAAAAATAATATATAATAAAAAATAAGAAAAGATGTATTATTTATTAATGAAATCTAACATTATATGGGAGTACCCTCATAAGAAAAGAATTAATAGAAAATTAATATTAGAATTAAGATATAGAAAGAAATATAAAGTTATATATAGAAGTTAAGAAAGTTAGGATTTAAAATTAATATGGAAGAAAAAGAAAAAAGAGAGAGAATAGATAAATTAATAGCAAATAAATTTAATATATCAAGACAAGAAGCCACTTTTTTAATTGAAAATGGTAAAATTAATATTGGTAAAAGAAGATTTTTTAAATCTCATTCTAAAATTACTTTATCTGAACTTGATAAAATTAACTTAAAAGATGAAGATATAGAAAAATATATATTAGAATATAAAGAATATGAAAAATTAAAAAAAGATGGAGAGCATAAAAATAAAATTACAAACAATAAAAGAAATTTAAAAGATAAAGATGAAAACAAAGGAAAAAATAATGAAGATATTCATAAAAAATTAGAAGTTATTTATGAAGATAATGATATTTTAGTTATTAATAAACCTAAAGATTTAGTGGTATATCCTGGAGTTGGCAAAGAAGAAATTTCTGTTGTATCAATTTTAAAAGAAAAATATCATTTATCTGATTTATATGGTAAAGAACGATTAGGAATAGTACATAGATTAGATAAGGATACATCAGGACTTTTATTAATTGCTAAAAATAATGAAGCACATAAGTCTTATGAAAAATTATTTAAAGAAAGAAAGATAGAAAAAAAGTATATTGCTTTAGTTAAAGGTGTTATACAAGAAACTAAAGGTAAGATAGATATGCCTATTGCAAGATCTTCTAAAGATTTTAAAAAAATGGAAGCAAAATTAGAAGGTAAGAATGCTGTTACATATTTTACAGTAATAGAAAGATTTAAAAAATATACTTTCGTTGAAATTAAGTTAGAAACTGGAAGAACTCATCAAATTAGAGTTCATTTTTCACAAATAGGCCATCCTATTGTTGGAGACAAAAAATATTCTAATGGAAAGAACGAATTTAATATTAATTCACAATTATTGCATGCACAATCTTTGAAATTTATAAATACGGAAAAAAAGGAAATAGAAATAAAGACAGAACTACCACAGGAGTTTAAAACTGTATTAAAGATATTAAGAAATTAGTAAATGAGAGAAATATGAAAGAAAATAAACAAAATGAAGATAATGAAGATAATAAACAAAATAAACAAAATGAAGATAATGAACAAAATAAAAAAAATAATTTTATAAAAGAAGAGCGATTACAAAAATACATAGCTTCAACAGGATTATGTTCTAGAAGAAAAGCAGATGAATTAATAGAAAAAGGTCATATTAAAGTAAATGGTAAGAGAGTTCTTGAATTTGGAACGAAAGTTAAACCAGGAGATATTGTTGAATACAATGGGAAAAGATTAATTAAAGAAGACTATGAATATTATATAATAAACAAACCTATAGGATATATTACTACAAATGATGAGCAATTTAATAGACCAAAGGTTGTTGATTTAATTAAAACAAATAAAAGAATAGTATCTGCTGGGAGATTAGATATGTACACATCTGGTGCTTTGATTTTTTCAAATGATGGTGAATTTATAAATAAAATGACTCATCCATCTAATAATATTACTAAAACATATGTTGTAGTAATAAAAAATAAGATTAGCTATTCAAATATTGAAAAGCTTAAATCTGGAGTATATTTAGATGATGGATATAAAACAAAAAAAGCAAAAGTCAAATTATTAGAATATAATCAAAAGAAAAATACTAGTACTATTGAATTGACTATATCTGAAGGAAAAAATAGACAAGTAAGAAGAATGTTTAAAGCTTTGAATTTGGACATAATATCATTACATAGAAGTCATATTGGAAAGATAGATATAAAAGATTTAAAAAGTGGAGAGTATAGACATCTTAATATAGATGAGATAAAATAAATTTAATTAGAATTAATAAAATTAAGAGAATTAAGAGAATTAATTAATTTAAATATTATTCTAATTAAAAATAATAATTAGTAAAAAATAATATTTTTTACTAAAAATATATTAGAAAATTTTTGATATAGGAGGAATTATGGTTCAAGATAATGAAATTCAAGCAGATGAATCGCCATTTAAAATAATAGAAGGCGAAAAGAAAGTTTTTGATGGATATGACGGGTATGTGTCTATCAATCAAGTTGTTTCTAAAATTCAAAGAGATCACTTAGGTCAATTAGAATATGATATTTTAGAAATAGTGAATAAGTATGAGTTTATGACATCAAGACAAATAAATCAGTTACTTACTTTAAAAGGTTATACTTTTAATAATACTAAAAAATTATCAAGAAAATTAGATCAAATGTTAAAGGGGAAATTGCTTTCAAGATCTTATTTTTCTACTTTTGAAGAAAAGTCAGCATACAAAGTGTATTCATTAGAAAAAAATGGAAAGTACTTGTTAGAATCTAGAGACATTGTTTCTGATTGGAAGTCTACAGATAATTTAAAAACAGTTGATAGTATTAAAAGGAGATTGGCAACAAATCAATTAGTAATTGCACATATTTTAAAAAATAAATCATATGTTTCTGATGAAACAAAATATGAAATAGTGTCTAAACAATATAATAGAAAATTAGTTGTAAAAGGTTTAATTAAATTTGAAAATAAAGCTTTAAAAAAATCTATGACAACATTTATTGAAACAGTAAGAAGAGATAATGACATAAAAGATTTAGAAGTAAGATTAAAGATGTATTCAGAATTTTTTAATGCAGGAACTAAAGTAGGTAATATTGACTTAATTATAGTGTGTGAAGATAAAAAACATATGGCGGAAGTATACAAAATAATATTATTAAACAAATTAGAAATACCAAATTTATATTTTACATATGATATTGCATTATTAGAAGAAGATATAACAAAAACATTATTTGGTTTTACTATTAAAAATAAAGAGCTTGAGATTGAAAATGTTGAAATAGATGTTTGGGAAAATAAATAAAAAAAGATGTAATAATTAATTATAAATAATTAACTAATAGATATCAAAAATATTAAAAAAAGAACAAAAAAAGCTTGTTCTTTTTTTGTGTTAATATCTTTTTTGTTATATAATAGATTTTAATAAATGTGACTTTTTTTAATTTAAAAATTATGAATAATCTTTATTTTTTAAAAGAAATATAATATAATTAAAAATATAATTTAATTGTGAATTAGGGGTTAATATGAGTAAAAACAATGATATAAAAAATGACATTGAAGATGAAAAAACTGAGGAAAATGAATCTATTGTAGATATTACTGAAAAGCAACTACAAAAAATAAAAGAATTAGAGTCTCAATTTGGTGATAGATATATACCAACAGATGATGCTACAAAAATTATTAATGTTGAAGAGGTAGAAGAAAAATTAGTAAAAGAAGAAACTGATATTTTTAAATCTGATACCAATGAATTAAATTTTGAAATTGGTAAACCAAAAGAGGAAGTTAAAATTAGAGATCCATATAAAGATGATGAAGATGAAGATAATATAATAGAAGAGGTAGATGATATGCCAAGAAGAAGTAAAAAAAGAAAAAGCGCTTCTAGTAAAAACAAAAAAACAAAAGGCAAAGCAAATACTAAAAAAGGAAAAAATAAGAAAAAAACAACAAAGGGTAAATTAATATTTCGTTGGATTATTGCTATAGTTCTTTTACTTATTTTAATTGTTATTGGCTTAGGGTTTGGATATATATTTGGTGTTTTTGGGAACGACAATCCTTTAACAAAAGAAGATTTATTAATTGCAAATGAAAATTCAACAGTTTATGATAGAGACGGTAAATTAGTAGCTACTTTAGCAGAAGATGAAAAAAGGGAAATAGTTAAATTATCGGATATGCCAGATTATATACCAAAAATGTATTTAGCAATTGAAGATGAGAGATTTTATAAACATCATGGAGTAGATTTTCAAAGAACTACTACTGCTACATTGTCATACATATTAAAAGGTGGTAAGTCAGATTATGGAGCAAGTACTATAACGCAACAATTAATTAAAAATGTTACAGAAGATGATGAAAGAAGCTGGGAAAGAAAATTAAGAGAAATAACTAGAGCTTTACAAGTTGAAAGAGAAATAACAAAAGAACAAGTTTTAGAATTATATTTAAATGTAATATTTGTTGGTGGAGATAATATTCATGGTGTTGCTCTTGGTGCAGATTACTATTTTAACAAATCTCAAAAAGAACTAACAATGGCAGAAGCAGCATTTATGGCTGGAATTAATCATATGCCTAATGCATATAATCCTTTCCTATTGTCTGCAAGTGATTTAAGTGAAGAAGAAGCTAAAGCAATAGATGATGATAAAAAAATTGCTAAAAAAGATAAAGAAAAAGCTAAATTAGCTAAAGTTAAAGAAGAAAATAGAGAAATGATAAAAGATAGAACAATGGTTGTTCTAAACAAAATATATAAAGATTTAAAATGGATATCTGAAGAAGATTATAATAAAGCAGTAGAAGAAGTAGAAAAAGGATTTAAGTTTAAAATAGGGCAAAAAGCTAAGTCTACTCTTAAGTATTCATATATAACTGATGCTGCTATTGATGAAGTTATAGAGATGATTATGAAAGAAAAAGATATATCTAGAGAACTAGCAGAAATGAGACTATACAATGGTGGATATAAAATATATACTACTCAAAACTCTGGAATGCAAAAAATTGCTGAAGAAGACATGAAGGATGATTATTATATGCTAACAAGTAATATAACAAAAGACAGTAAGGGAGAATATGTTCATTCACAAGCTTCAATGACAATTATTGATCATAAGACTGGACAAGTTGTAGTTGCTGTTGGTGGTTTAGGTGATGATGTTCAAATGACAAAAGGAGATTGGAATAGAACAACAAGAACTTTAAGACAGCTTGGTTCTTCAATGAAACCTATTGGAGTTGCTGCACCAGGATTAGAAAGTGGAACTTTGACTGCTGCTACAGTATATGATGATACTCCTTTTGGTGGATATAATAACTTTGGATTTGGATATAGAGGTTATACAAATATTAGAAAAGGAATTGAAGTTTCTAATAATATAATATTTTTAAAAGCTGTATCAGAGATGGGAGAAGAAACATCTGCTAAGTTTTTAGAATCTGTTGGTTTTAGAATAACTGATGATGATAAGAATATTGCTTCATTAGCACTTGGAGGATTAACATATGGTGTTTCTACTACACAAGTAGCAGGAGCATATGCAGCAATTGCAAATGGTGGAGAATTTATAGAACCTACATTTGTATTAAAAGTTGAAGATTCTAGTGGAAAAGAAGTTATGAAACCTCAACAGAGAAAAGAAAGAGTTCTTAGTGAACAAAATGCATATATATTACAGCAGATGATGACATCAACAGTTGAAGGAGCCGAAGGAACAGGTAGTTATGCAAAAGTTTCTGGATTTGATACAGGTGTTAAAACAGGAACTACAAATGATGATAAAGATAGATGGTTATGTGGATTTACTCCAAAATTAACAGCGGCTGTTTGGTATGGATTTGATGTTGCAGAAGAAATTTTTTGGAATGATATTAACCCTGCAGGTTTAATTTGGAGAAATAATATGAGGGCAATTCATGATAAATATTATGAAACAGGAGAAGAATTTTCAAGACCTGATGGAATAGTTGAAGTTGCTGTTTGTAGAGACTCAGGTATGTTACCAAGTAAAAATTGTAAGAATGAACCAAGAGGTTCAAGAGTATATACTGAATATTTTGTTGAAGGAACAGAACCAACTGAAGTATGTAACCATCATGAAGAAGTAGAAGTATGTAAAATATCAGGATTATTACCTACAGCAGAATGTAAAGACAAAGTAAAAAAATCATTTTTGAAAAAAGATAATAGATTATCAGCAGCAGATTTGGGATATACAGCACCAACTACTAAATGTGATGTATGTGCAAAGGTTGAATCAGAGAATAAAAATAAAGCTAAAGAAATATCATCTATAATAGAAGGATTACCATCGGATGGATCTTTAACTTTAAGTGATGAATCAAGTGTAAATTCTGCTAATGCTAAGTATAATGAACTTAGTGCAGCTGTTAAACAATTAATTTCAGAAGCAAATAAAAACAAATTAAGTAGTGCTGTTAAAAAAATAAAAGAGTTAAAAGAAGAAGCTGCAAAACCAGTAACTCCACCAAAGCCTCCTGTTGAAGAACCTGAGCCTGGTGATGGAGATGATGATGGAGAAGATGAAAACGGTGGTGAACCTGAACCAACTACACCTCCTACAACGCCTTAAAGGAAATTATGAAGATATATTTATATAATACTTTAACTAAAAATAAAGAAGAATTAATACCTATAAAAGATAATATGGTTAGAATTTATTCTTGTGGGCCTACTGTTTATAGCAAGGCTCATATAGGTAATTTAAAAACATATTTATTTAATGATACATTAAGAAAGATGCTGAAATATAATGGGTTTGAAGTTAAGCAAGTAATGAATATTACTGATGTTGGACACTTAGTATCAGATGGTGATACTGGTGAGGATAAAATGATTTTAGCTGCTAAACGAGAAGCTAAGTCTCCAGAAGAAATAGCAAGACATTATGAAGCTTTATTTTTCCAAGATCTAAAGTTATTAAATATAGAAAAACCAGAAATTATAGTAAGAGCAACAGATGAAATAAAAGCAATGGAAGAATATGTAAAAGTACTTTTAGACAGAGGTTTTGCGTATGAAACATCAAATACAATATATTTTGATACATCTAAACTAGAAAAATATGGAGTTTTATCTAAAATTATAATAGAAGATATAAATAAAAAACAAAGGATATCTGAAGATTCAGAAAAGAAAAATGTTACAGATTTTGCTTTATGGATAAAGGCACCTGAAAATCATATTATGAAATGGGATAGTTTTTTTGGTAAAGCTTATCCGGGATGGCATTTAGAATGTTCAGTTATTTCTGAAAAATATTTAGGTAAACCTTTTGATATACATACAGGTGGAATAGATCATATTAGATATCATCACGAAAATGAAATAGCACAATCAAAAGGACATAATGGTAGAAATCCTGCTAATTTTTGGTTACATTCAGAATTTTTAGTTGTTAATAATGAAAAAATGAGCAAGTCTTTAGAAAATGTATATTATATATCTGATTTAATAGAGAAGGGATATTCACCATTAGATTTTAGATACTTTATTTTCTCTTCAAGTTATAGGCGTAAAACAAACTTTACTTTTGAAGCATTAAATTCTGCAAAGATATCTTTAGAAAGACTTAGAAATTTATTTCAAGAACATAATTCTTCAAAGGAAGTTAAAAATACTAGTGTTTTTGCTAAAATTGAAGAATGGGAGAGACTTTTTTTAGAAGCTATAAATGATGATTTAAATACACCAGTAGCTTTATCAATAGTTTGGGATGCAGCAAAATATGATATAAAATCAAAAGAAATTGCTAATCTTTTGAAAAAATTTGATACTTTTTTATCTTTAGAATTGGATAAAAAAGAGCAAGTAGAGTTATCAAAAGAATATGAAGATATACCTGAAGAAATAATAAGATTAAAAAATGAAAGAGATGAAGCGAGAAAAAACAAGGATTATTCTTTAGCAGATAAATTAAGAGATGAGATTATACAGAATGGGTATGAAGTTGTAGATACTAATGGTGAGAGTAATGTTTTAAAACTCAAATAAAAATAAAGATTTTAATAAATAAAAGTGTTAAGTAAATTAAAGTGTTATGTAAATTAAAGTGTTTAAAAATTAAAAAAATAAATAAAATTAAAGGTAAAAAAATGGTAAGTAAAGGTAATAATAATGATAGCAAAAAAGAAAAAGTAGTAGTGTCTTCTTTAAAAGAAGATACTGATGAAAATGTTAATGTTAATGAAAAGAATAAAAGAAATATTAATAATATTAAAAATTTAAAAGAAAATGAAAATAACAATAACAAAGAGAATAAAGATAAAATAGGTTTTTTAAAAACTTTTTATTATTCAACTATAAGATTAGACAAAATACAAAATTCTATAGAATCATCAACAAGTTGGGTAAAATATATATTTGTTTTATTATTACTTTTAAGTGTAATTATGGGTATGTTTCTAGGCATAGGAATGAATATTAAAACAAGGAATCTTGAAAAGTTTATACAAGAAATGCCAGATATAGTTTTAAAAAATGGTAAATTAGAAGGCGACATTGACACTATTTTTACAGGTATAAATAATAATAGAATGCTTATAATTAATACAGTTGACAGCCTTATTGATATTAAAGACAAATATAAAGAGAGAATAGATGATGTAGATAGTTATATATTATTGACTAAAGATACAATATATGTAGAACCAGGAGAATCTTTAAAATATTCTGAACTTAATATGTTTTCTAATAAAACTATAACTAAAGTACATTTAATAGAGATTATAAGCTTTTTATTTGAAACTAAAGTCATTATATTTATTTCTGGATTTCTAGCTTCAATGATAATTCTTAGTTTTATTACTATTTTAGCTTTTGTTTCTGGTAGATTTATAATAACTATACTTACAATATATGACATTAAAACTTATGACTTTAAAAAAATTAATAAAATGGCTATATTTTTAACAACTATGCCATTTCTAATATATATATTTTTAACTTTTATTAATCAATTATATATATTAGATTTTAGGATAGACAGTCTTTTAGTATTTTTAATAGTTTATTTATTTTATATTATTATAACAATTAAAATAATTAAGAAAAAAACTCCAGGTATTAAAACTATAGATAATATGGAGGATTTAAAGGAAGTTTTAAATGATATTTCAAAAAATACTATTGATAATTTAGAAGAAGAAAAAAAACATAAACAAGAAGAAAAAAGGAAGTTAAAAGAAAAACAAAAGAAAAATAAAGATAATAAAGATAAAGAAAAAAAGGAAATTGTAGAAGGAGCATAATAAGTGGAAGAAAACAAAAATAATTTAGAAAACGAAGAAATAAAAAATACCAAAAAGAGAAAATCTGATGAAAAATTAGAAAAACAAAAAGAAAAAAAAGAACATAAAAATGGAAATAAAAAACATAAAGATAAAATTCAAATGTACAGAACTATGATAATTACTGCAATATTAATAGCACTTATTCTGACATTATTTTTTCTATTTCAAACTATGACAACTAAAAAACCTGATGATGAGAAATATAATTATAATAACTTGTTAAATGATCTTAAAGATAAGAAAATAGAAAAAGTAGAAATGACAAAAGGTTCTTATCAGGTTTCTGTTGTTAAAACTGAAAAAGCTTATGAAGAAGATTTAAAGAAAAAGCGCGAAGAAGCTAAAGTTAACGAAGGAAATAAGGAATTACAAAAAGAATTAGAAGATGAAGAAGATTTAGAAAAATTATTAACATTGTTTGGAATAAATGATACTACAAGAAAAAGAACTGTTTCAGTATTATTACCTAGCGTAGATGAATTTGTTAAAGTAGTACAAGAGAAAATAGATAAAGGAAGTGAACTTGTATTTGAAATAAAAGATCAACCATTATTTGGTAGAATTGTATCTACGTTCTTTTCTCTTCTACCTACAATTTTAATAGGAATATTATTTTATGTAATGTTGAAAATGCAGGGATTAGGAGATAAATCAAAAATATATGATGATCAAGAAAATAAAAACACAGGAGTAAAATTTGCAGATGTAGCAGGTTTAGATGAAGAAAAAAGTGAATTAATTGAAGTTGTTGATTTTTTAAAAAATCCTAAAAAGTTTGAAAAAATGGGAGCTAAAATACCAAGAGGAATATTACTTTTTGGTAAACCTGGAACAGGAAAGACTTTAATTGCAAAAGCAATTGCAGGAGAAGCTTCTGTACCATTTATTTCTATGTCAGGTTCAGAATTTATTGAAATGTTTGCTGGACTGGGAGCTTCAAGAGTTAGAAAACTATTTGATAGAGCGAGAAAAATATCTCCAGCTATAATATTTATAGATGAAATTGATGCTATAGGTTCAAGTAGAACAGCATCTTCTGGTGGTGCAGAAACAGAAAACAATCAAACGTTAAATCAATTGTTAGTTGAGATGGATGGATTTGATACTGATGAGAATGTTATAGTTTTAGCAGCTACAAATAGGCCAGAAATGTTAGATAAAGCTTTATTAAGGCCAGGAAGATTTGATAGAATTATCGTAATACCAACTCCTGATTTAGTTGGTAGAGAAGAAATATTGAGATTACATGGTAAAAATAAAAAATTTGCAGATGATGTAGATTTTAAAGAATTAGCTGCAGATACATCAGGATTTACTGGAGCAGAGCTATACAACATTTTAAATGAGTCTGCAATTATTGCTGCAAGAAGAGAACATAAATTAATAAATAAGGACGATGTTGAAGAAGCTGTTAAAAAAGTTTTAATTGGTTTAGAAAAAGATAAGAGAGTTATATCTAAAAAAGATAAAAACATTACTGCTTACCATGAAGCAGGACATGCTGTTGTATCTACATTTTTACCAACTCAATCTATTGTAAAGGAATTATCAATAATTCCAAGAGGTATGGCAGGAGGATATACTAGCTATAAATCTGAAGAAGATAAATCATATTTGTCTAAAACAGAACTATTAGAACAAATTATTTCCCTAATGGGAGGTAGGGTTGCTGAAGAGCTTTTTGTTGGAGATATTTCAACAGGTGCAAGCAATGATATTGAAAGAGCTACAGAAATAGCTAAGAACATGATAGCAGTATATGGAATGAGTTCCTCAGTAGGACCAATATCGTTGGATTTTGATAAAGATAAAGAAATGGCTTTTTTTGGTGAAGAAATAACTAAAGAAGTTGGTGTAGAAGTAAAACAAATAATAGAAGAACAATACAAAATTGCAAAAAATATCTTAATAAAAAATGAAGCTAAGATGCATGAGATTGTTAAAGAATTATTAAAAAAAGAAAAACTAAATGAAGAAGAGTTTGCAAGTTTTTTTAAAGATGTTAAATTACCAGAAAAGGTAGATTAATATAAAAAATATTAATTGTTAAAAGGTTGGTGAATATGGATATTTATGATGAAACTAGAAAAAGAATTGAAAAGTTTGATCAAAAGAAATTAATGATTTATACAAGTATAATTGCATTTATTTTAATTATAGTAATAATAGGATTTTTAATATATGCCAATAAAGCTGCTTTAGGTAATAAGCATCTCTTTGATCCTTCGGGTAATTCTACAAGTAGAAGAGAAGAAGAAGAAAGAAAAAGACAAGAAAAGATATTAGAAGATCCAGAATTAAAAGAAGTTTATGATAAAATTTTTAAAAATCAAGATTTGTCATTTTAGTTACAAAAGATAATATAGGTGGTAAGCATGTTTTAGGAGAGTAATGAACTTAAGCATTATAATTAAAATTAAATATTTTGATAAACATTTAGATGATTGTATTAATAGCATTTTGTCACAGAATTTATTAAGCACTGAAATAATTTTTGTTTCAAAAAAACATAATACACAGATAGATGTTTTTCTTTTAAATATTATAAATAAATATTCTCAAAAAATAAATTTAACTATTGTACAAGAAGACGAAGAAGATTTTAACAGAATATTAAACTCTGCAATAAAAATTGCAAAAGGTAGATACATTCATATAATTAATCAAAATACTATGCTTTTAGAAAATACATATAAGGAGTTTTTTAAACTTGAAGAAGAATTTAATTATGATGTAATTATATTAGATTATATTAAAATTTCAGAGGATATTCCTTTTTCTGAAGTATATAAAAGGTATAATAAAACTATAGCAAAAGAAAAAAACAAATCTTTAAAAAAGAGCCAACATTATAAAGACTTGATTGAAAGTGGATTAGTTTTTAATTTTACAAAATATTCAAAAGAGAATAATAATAAATTTTTTAAAAAAATAAAAGGTTTAGAATATTATTCATCTAATTTTTTTGATTCTATTCAAAACTTAGATCCAGAATATAAAATAAAAATATTATATGAGATAGATGTACAGCAATATAATCTTATTTTTAAAAGAGAACTATTATTTGAAAATACTTATATTTTTTCCGATAAGGTAGATTTAAAACTAGATATATATTTAAGGCTATTATTAATTAAAAGCATATCATGTTTAAAAAACACAGCAGTAGGCTATTATGATAATGAGCTGGAACTAAGTAATAGAAATAATAAAATAAATGATAATATAGAATTAAACCAAAGATATAATATAAATTTAGATAATATAATACAAAATAATAAAAGAAGATATAAACAGATATTTGATTTATACAAGAACAATTCTAAACTTTATGCTAATAGTTTTGAGCTAATTGAATACCTAGTATTTGATGAGATACTTGATTTTGAAACAAAAGATTACCATTTAAATTCTGTTGATAAACAAAAATATTTAAAAGAAATTTTAAATTATTTAGAAGTAATATTACCTAATTATAAGAAAAATAGTTATTTAAATAGTTCTATTCATAAAAAAATAAAAACTAAAATTAAGATTCAAAAATTACATAAATATTTAAATCAAGATTTAAGTATTAGTAATGAAAAGAAAGATAAGATTGAAACTCAAAAGAAAATTAAATTAAAAAAGAAAAAAAGAATATCAAAACTTAATAGTAAAAAAAGTAAAAAAGAACAGAAAGAACAGAAAGAACATCTACGAGAAGAGCATGAAAAATATAAACAAAAAGAAAATAAAGAAACAATAACAAAAAAAAGAAAGAAACAAGAAAAAGAATCAATTAACCAAGACAAAGATAAAGCAAAAGATAAAGCAAAAGAAAAAGAGAAAGAAAAAACAACAAAAAACAAAACAAAAAATAATATTAATTTTTTTAGTGTTTTATATAGAAGAATAAAAATTGAAATCAATAAAATAAAAAGAACAAGAATAAATAAAAATATCATTCAATTTTTTAAACCTTTAAAAGATAGTATAAAAAGAATATTTTTGCAAATAAAAACAAAAATAAAGAATGTTTTTGATAGAATTTTTAAAAGAAAAGATAAAAATACATTATTAATATCAGAAACAAAAGTACTATTATTAAGTTCTGGTGAAACTAAAAAAGAGACAGTAATAAATACTGAAAAGACAAAAGTAATAAAGAATAAGAAATAAAATAAGAAATAAAATGAGATAAAGTTAAGGATTCAGAAAATGAATAGCATAAACGAGATAGAAAGAAGTATAATAACTAAATTTAGACCAAACATATATAGGATGTTTGCAAGAGCAGTTAATAAATATAATTTAATAGAGGAAAATGATAAAATTGCAGTATGTATTTCAGGAGGGAAGGATTCTTTTCTTTTAGCAAAATGCATGCAAGAAATACAAAAACATGGGAAATTTAAATTTGATTTAGAATTTATTTGTATGGATCCTGGATATCCTGAAGAAATATCTGAAAAAATATTAGATTTGGCTAATGATCTTAATATACCTTTACATTATTATAAGACAAATTTTTTTAAAATATCTGCACAACAAATAAGAGGAAAATGTTATTTATGTTCGAGAATGAGAAGAGGATCTCTTTATGAAAATGCAGAAAAGCTAGGATGTAATAAAATCGCTTTAGGACATCATATGGATGATGTTATAGAAACAGTTCTATTAAATGTTTTATGGGGTGGACAGTATAAAACTATGATGCCTAAATTAAAAAGTGATAATTTTGAAAAAATGCAATTAATTAGACCTCTTTGTTTAATTAAAGAAAAAAGCATTATACAGTGGAGGGATTATAACAATATAGAATTTATTAATCCTAAATGTCCAATAAATGAAAAGAAAGATGATGATTCTAAAAGAGCTATAGTAAAAGATTTAATTGCTGATTTGGAAAATTTAAATCCTAATGTAAAGAAAAGCATATATAGATCTGCAGAAAATGTTCATTTAGGAGCTATTATACAATATAAAAGCAAAGGTGAGTATTTTAATTTTTTAGATAAATACTAAAAAAATTATTATAATAAAAAATAAACGGATAGAGGTAATTATGTTAAAATCTGAAAATCTAGAACTTTTAAAAACTGAATTAATTAATAATTTAAATAATTCATATTCTCCATATTCGAAATATAGAGTTTCTGCACTATTACTTACAGAGAATGGAATATTTAAGGGTGTAAATATTGAAGATGGAATACAAAGTATTTGTGCTGAAAGAGCTGCTTTTACATCAGCAATTTCTTCTGGAGAAAAAGTGTTTAAAAAAATATTTATTACAGCTAAAGATGATAATAAAGATATATTAGATGATGAAGTTCTTCCTTGTGGTCATTGTTTACAATTCATGTCTGAATTTGTGGAAAAGGAATTTCCAATATATATTTTTGGAAATGATGAAGTTAAAATTTTTACTTTAGAAGAACTTTTACCATATAGATTTAAAAGATAATTTTAAGAACGTATATGATTAAGAACATATATGATATGATTAATATAATATAATATAATATAATAGAATATAATATTATATAATAATTTAAGTATACTAAAGAAAAAAATAATTTAGAGTTAATGTTTTAAATAGGTAATTATGAAGAAAAAGCAATATTTTAAAATTGAATACTTAGTATATTTTTATATATTATTAATGCCAATATTTGATTTTATATCTAATCAATATGTTGAGAACTCTTCTTTTGATTTTGCTATAAAATTAAGTTTTATAAAAATAATAATACCTTTATTATTATTCTTTTATCTTTTGATTAAAACAAAGGGAAAAGAAAGAATTCAATTTGTAGTATTAACATTAGGATATGTTTTATATTCAGGAATATTTGGTTATATATATTATAGGCAATATTTAGCTACTACAATTAGTGAAGATGTTTTAATTGTTAAATTATTAAATATTTATAATCTTTCTATTTATGCTGTTAATTTTCTAATTTTTTATAAATTATTTTATAGAAAAAACATGACAAAGGTAAGGATGTCATTTAATTATTCAGCAGCTATATATTTAATTTCAATACTTTTAACTTCTTTAACATCTCAAGATGAACCGTTATGGTTAAATACTATTAGTTTGACAATAATTATGTTGATTTTTATATCTTTAATATCTTTAAGGTACAGGGAAGATAAAACATATTCTTTAATATTGTTTATACTTTTAGTAGGGTATTATGTAAGTACTATTAAGTTTACTATTTCGTATTATGGAATACTTATGGTTGCCGGGATATATCTTATATCTTTAATTGTAGAAAAATATGTTAAAAACAAACTTACAATTTCTGATATGCATAAAATAGTAAAAGAAAAACTTATTATCATAATTAATAAAATAATGAGTTTAGATAAAAACAAGGCTAAAAGATTAAAAAGTGGTAAGATGCCTTTTTTAAAACAAGAGATTAAAGGGTATTCAAATAAAAGATTATATAGATATGATGATTTAAATCGAAAGAAAAGATATAAAACTAATTCTAGTGTGAAAGATTATTGTTATAAAATTGAGTTACAAAAAGTTTTAAATAGAGAAGATGGTTCAGGAATTAAAGAAGTTAAGGAGAGAATTAAGCAAAAAAAGAAAGAAAAGAAACAAGTAAAAAGAGAAAAATTTTTAAACAGTAAATATGTTAAAATTTCTTTTACTATACTATTAATCTTAATCTCTATTTTAATTATGTTTATTGCATATAATTTTGCTAAAAATAACATTGTCTTTGATATAAATATTAAAAATAATATTAAATATAATATTAAATATA
>CAZCCM010000014.1:17964-20541 GCA_964497325.1 uncultured Lachnospiraceae bacterium
ATAATATTAAATATAATATTAAATATATTATTTATTTTATTCCATTGATATATGTATTATTAAAAGCTTTATATTTTATAATTTTTAAATTTAAAAATATAGATTCAGAATTTATAATGCTTACTTTATTAGTCCTATATATTGTTTTTTTATCAATTATAACCAAAGAAATTGTTCTAAACTTTGCTACAGCTTTGACATTATCGGCTATATCAATAATTTTAATAAATAAAGTACATATAGGTGAGACATATAGAGATATTGAAACTTTAAAAGAACAAATAGAGTATAAAAAGGACTTAAAATCAAAAAGGAAATTAGTTTTTGGAATTACATCATTATCTATTGGTGGTGTTAGTAGAATATTAGTTGATATTACCAATGGATTATTAAAAAAATATCCAAATTTAGATGTAGAAATCTTTACATTATTTGCAGGTGGTGAATTTGAAGAAGGAGCAAATGTAAGAATTGTATCTGTATTTAAAAAGCCATATTATTCATATAATAAATTTAATAAGTTTTGGATATCAATTTATTTAAATTTATTTGAACCAAATATTTTTAATAGATATGTTAGAGGCAACTATGATACTATAATTGCTTTTGATGAAGGCAATATAACTAGTTTATTCTCATATTCTGATGAAGCGAAAAAAATTGCTTGGGTTCATAATAAAAACTATAATATCTATTCTAAAACAGATAGGAAATTTAAGAAAAAAATATGTAAAATTTATTCTAGATATGATGAAATAATATTTGCAAGAGAAGTAGGACTGAGAAGATTTAACAAAGCGTTTACAAATAAAAAAATAAGAAAAATACCAAAAGACATTATAGCTAATTATGTAGATCCTCTTAGGATATTTATAAAAGCTGAAGCTGAATCTGTATATGAATGGACTGAAGATACAGTTACATTATTAACAGTTGCTAGATTGTATAAGAAGAAAGCTTTGGATAGATTTATAAGAGTTCATAAAAGAGTATTAAATGATGGAATAGATCATAAAGTATATATTATTGGCGATGGTCCTGAAATGGAAAATTTAAAGAAACTTATAAGAGAAGAAAAATTGCAAACTTCAGTATTTTTACTTGGATCTAAAATTAATCCATATCCATATATAAAGAAAGCATCATATTTTTGTTTATTTTCAGAAAAAGAAGAATATTCTATAGTGTTAAATGAAGCTAAGATATTAAATAAAAATATATTAATTACAGACACTAAGGCTAGAGATATAGTTCAAGATTATCCTAATGTTAGAGTATTTGATAATTCAGAATCAGGGTTGTATACTGGATTAAGATATATATTATCAAACCCAAGACAAGATGAAACAAATTTCGAATATATTTATAAAAATGACGAAATATTAAAAGAAATATATTCTCTTTTATGTTAAGAAAGGTATTAAAATGAAAAAGGAAAGATATGATGAAGTAGATCACAAACAAATAAACAGTATGGATGATATTGATAATATTGTAAAAAATGAAGTTAAATTAGACAAAAAAAGAAAATCTAGTATGAAAATGACAAGAGCGAGTGCGGAAGCTATGAGCTTTTTATCTAGAATAATAATAGCAGTAATAGTAGTAGCAATGCTAGCAATTATAGGATATTTAGGAATATTATTATATTCTTATTTCTTTTAAAATTAATATGAAAAAATATTTTAAAAATTAATATGAAAGAAGAATTAAATGAATATAATGGACACAAATAATATTAAAAAAATCAATATAGATTTAGTTCCTATGGATAAAAAACTAGTACTGGACTTACATGGATTAACTGTTAATGAATCTAAAGCTTTTATAGATCAAGAATGTGAGATGATAACTAATAATGGACTGGATAGTAAAAGGGTAATAGTCATTCTTCACGGATATTCCAAAGGAGAAGTTTTAAAAAAATATATTAGAGAAGAATATAAAAATAAAATAATACTATATAAAGATTGGCAACAAAATCCTGGGATCACATATTATATAATAAAGGAAGGTAAATGATTAATAATTCTGAAGATGACAAAAAATTTAAAATAAGAGAATATGCATTAATTAAATTAGGGGAAAAAGATTTACTACAATTATATGATTCTTTTAATGAAGCTGAAAAAGATTTTAGAGCATATTTAGATAAGAATAAAAAGTATTTTAAAAACGAAGATTTGTATTATTATGCTATAAGAGAAGATGGTACATATATTGCACAATTAACAGTAATGTTTATTAATTCAGCTATTGAAGGTTCGACAATAAAAAATAAAAGAGTATATTTTAATCATTTATCAACTGTAAGAAATAAAAAAAATATAGGATTTGAAAAGCTTTTAATTGAATTAGTTATATCAAAATTACAAGAAAGAAGAAAAAATAAAATAAGTATATTTGAATACACTATTAGTGTTGGGCACAAAGAAAGAAATATGAAAAAAATATTAGAAAGTCTTAAATTTAAAGAATACAAAGAATATATAAATCCAGAAACTTTAAGAAAAGAAATATTGTATATAAGGAAAGATAAAGAAATCTAAAAATAAAAATAATTTAAATTATATTAAA
>CAZCCM010000014.1:20641-23315 GCA_964497325.1 uncultured Lachnospiraceae bacterium
ATTAAATTAGATTAGATTAGATTAAATTAAATGATATGAAAAGTATTATTTATATGATATACTTATAAAGTAATAAAATTAAATGTAAGCATATTAGCTTCATTTAAATATAAGGAGGAAATTATGGAAGAAGAAAGAATGAGAGTTTTAGGAGATAAATTTCCTGAAATGGAAGTAATGACAACACATGGAGTGAAAAAACTACCAGAAGATTATGCTGGAAAATGGTTTATTGTTTTTAGTCACCCAAGTGATTTTACACCTGTATGCACAACAGAATTTGTAGAATTTGCTAAAAGAGCTGAAGATTTTAAAAAGATGAATACTGAACTATTGGGTTTATCAGTTGATTCAGTATTTTCACATATTAAATGGACAGAATGGATTAAAGAGAATTTAGATGTAGAAGTACCATTCCCAATTATTGAAGATGCTTTAGGTAGAGTTGCAGTTCAATTAGGAATGATTCATCCATCAAAAGGATCATCAACAGTTAGGGCTGTGTTTATTATGGATGAAGAAGGTATTATAAGATTAATAATGTATTATCCTCAAGAAATAGGAAGAGATATTAATGAAGTATTAAGAGCAGTAAAAGCATTACAAACAGCAGATAAGAATAGTGTAGCAATACCTGAAAAATGGCCAAATAACCCTATTATAGGAGACAAGGTAATTATTCCACCTGCTAAAACAGAAACAGATGCAGAAGAAAGAAGAAAAGAAATAGCTGATGGTAAAATTGAAGGTTATGACTGGTGGTTTTCTTTTAAAGATTTAGAAAACAAGAAATAATTTTTGTTATTATATTTAAAGATTAAAGATTAAAGATTAAATTTAAATTTAACTATGGACAATTTAAAAATTGATAATGAAATAATAATTGAGAAGAATGAGCAAAATTTAAAATATTTAGAGTTTATAAAATTAGTAGAATTAGGTGTAACAAACATTTATTCTTTAAAAGATATAGACTTTAGTGCTGATGAAGAAAATGTTTTTCAAAAAGATAACTATTTTAAATTAGCTCATCTTTTTAATATTGATAGAGATAAGTTAATTGGTGTAACTCAAACACATTCAAAAAATATTTTAACAATCAAGAGTGATGAAGATTTAAAGAAACCAAGAGAAAATTACGATGGAATTATAACTAATAGAACTGATATTGCAATTTTAACTAAAAATGCAGATTGTATACTCTTTATTATTTATGATAAAGAAAAAAAGATTTTAGGAAATATTCATTCAGGTTGGAAAGGTACAACTTTAAGAATTATAGAAGAAGCTATTAAAGTCTTTGAAAACGATTTTAAATCCAATTTAGAAGATGTCTATGTCTTTATATCTCCTAGCATAAGAAGTTGCCATTTTGAAGTAGGAGAAGATGTTAAAAGCATCTTTGAAAAAGAGTTTAGCGAAGTTGATTCTAATTTATATATAAAAGAAGCAGAACAAAAAAAGATAAAAAATAAATACTATATAGACACTGTTTTTTTAAATAAATTTATGATGAAAAACTTAGGAATATTAGAAAAAAATATTTATGACTCAAATTTATGCTCTGTTTGTTATAATAATAAGATACATTCATATAGAGGAGCTGATGAAGAAGATAAATATAAGAGAGCTGTATTAATTGCAAAAATAAAAGAATGAAGAATTTGAAGAAAAAGAAAAACAAAGAAGAAAAATAAAAGAAAAATAAAAGAAAAACAAAAAAATAAGAAAAATAAACAAATGAAGAATTTGAAGAAAAAGAAGAATTAACAAAAGAAAAACAAAGAAGAAAAATAAAAGAAAAACAAAGAAGAAAAATAAAAGAAAAATAAAAAAATAAGAAAATTAAACAAAGAGGTGAAAATGAATTTAGTATTAACATTAGGAGCAGGATTGTTTACAGTACTTGGTGCAATTCTAGTATTTTTGGTAAAAGATAAAAATCAAGATAAAGTTGTAAAGGTAAGCATGAATTTAGCAATAGGCTCAATAGTAACCCTAATTGCTTTAGATTTATTACCTGAAATTTGGGAAATATTAAGTGAAAATTTTAATATATTAAATTCCATTTTATTTATTATAGGATTTACTATTATTGGAATTATTGTATTAAAATTTTTGGATAAATATGTTCATAATCATGATGAACATCATAATCATGATTGCATACATAATTATAAGCATATAGGTGTGGTAACTGGTCTTGCAATATCTCTACATAATATTATTGAGGGTATGGCAGTTTATGGAACTCTTACAAGCAATACATCTCTTGGTATTAAATTAATCGCAGGAGTAGGATTTCATAATATACCTTTAGGAATGATGCTAGCTAGTGCTTTCTATAAATCAAATAATAGTAAGTTTAAAACATTACTTAATATTGTAGCGATATCTCTAACAAGTTTTATTGGTGGATTAATAATGTTTGCTAATTTAGAATTTTTAACCAAAGATGTAGTTATAGCTATGATGCTTCTTATAACAAATGGAATGCTTATATATATTGCTTTTTTTGAGCTTTTACCACAAACAATTCATATTATGAAAAAAGAAGGAAATAATAAAGAAAAAGTTAAAACCATTGTTACAATATTAATTGGAGCAGTACTTATTATTGCAGCACATTTTATTGGAGGTCATAGCCATTAAATAAAAGAAATAAAAAGCAATA
>CAZCCM010000015.1:0-1294 GCA_964497325.1 uncultured Lachnospiraceae bacterium
AAATATATTCATTTGTGGATTTGTTAAATTATATAATCCACTATTTTCTTTATTTTCCATTTTTCCTCAATAAAGCTTTACTCTCTTTTAATATATCTTTAGTACTTTTATAAATTATTATGCTTTTTTATAAATAATTTAATAAATAAATTTTAAATATAATTTATCACTATAATTAAATAAAAAATATGCTTAAATTACAATGTTTTTATAAAGTTTTTATAAAATTGAAATGCATTCTTTATACTTTAGACATAAAAAAAACAAAACTTATGTTTTGTTTTATATTTTTTTACTTTATTCTTTTGTCTACTTTTTGGGGTACTACATCTCTATTTATTATATTTTATTCTTTTCTTAACTTTTCTATTTTCCTATATAGTTCTAATTCTTCATCAGATATTTTTTGAGGCATGTTAATATTAATATCAATTAATAAATTTCCTCTTCCGCCAAATCCATCATAATATCCTTTTTGAGGTACCTCAAATCTTTTACCACTTTGAGTTCCTGCTGGAATTTTTAATTTTAATTCTTCATTAAAAACTGACACAGTTATACTTGTACCTAAAGCTGCTTCCCAAGGATAAATATTAGCTATTGTCCTTATATCAGAACCTTCTAAAAACATATTTTTATCATTTTCAATTTTAATGTTTACAAAAAGATCTCCATTTTTTCCTTCATTTTGCCCTGGTTTTCCTAAACCAACAACTCTAATTCTATCATTATTTTTTATTCCTACAGGAATGTCAATTGGAATTCTTTGTAATGTTCCATTAACATCTCTTAAAGCTATATATTTTTTTACTCCAAAAAAACCATCTTCTAAATTTATATTAATCTCTGTTTTAATGTTTTCACCCTTTAATTTAGTTAAAGTTGGTTCATTTTTCTTTTTTATTTTTTTTGCAAAGTCTCCAAAAAACATTGAATAAACCTCTTCTTTTAATGTTCTATTTTGTTCTCTAGCTTCATAAGTTTTGTTTCCAATTCTGTTTCTTTCTACATGTGTCTTCCACTTTCTATCATATTTTCTTTTTAAATTTGTATCTGAAAGAACTTTATATGCTTCATTAATATCTTGTATTATCTCTTCTGTATTTTTTTTATTTCTATCAGGGTGAAATTGTTTAACTTGGTATCTATATGCATTTTTAATATCATCAAAATCAACTTCTGTTGTTTCTAAATTTAGTATTTTATAATAATCTTTAAATACCATAAATGTCCCCCTAAAGTAAAAATATTATACCATATTTTTTGTATTTTACAAGAAATTGAAAAATCACAT
>CAZCCM010000015.1:1394-23064 GCA_964497325.1 uncultured Lachnospiraceae bacterium
AATATAAAAAGACTGCAATCATATAGACTACAGTCTTCTATTGGTAGCAGGGGCTAGACTCGAACTAGCGATCTTCGGGTTATGAGCCCGACGAGATTCCATCTTCTCCACCCTGCGATATTATATATGTATTATACAGCTTAAACTGATGTGTGTCAAATTTATTTTAAACTATAAGCTTCATTTTTTAACACACCATATTACTCTATAACTGTATTAATGTTGGAAATGTTGAAAAATGTATTAAAATAGCTTATAATATAGTTATAATATTATTAAAGGAGAAAAATTATGACGACTGAAGATTTTTTAAAAAATATTGGTAAGATAATCAAAATCGACAGCCAAGGGAGATTATCCTTAGGCATTGAGTTTGCAAATCAAGAAGTATTTGTTTTTTACGATTTAACTCGTAAAAATTCTTTCATACTATGTTCAGCATTGTATGAAGGAGAAGGGTTTTTAAAGTTTTCTTTAAAACCTTTTAAAACAGATAATAAGGGAAGATTCTTTTTACCTTATAATTTAAAAAACATATTTAACGGTGCTCTTTTATTAAAGCGGCACAAATATGTAGTTGTTATACCAGTTAAAGAACTTCTCTAAAAAGAACACCCTACATTATTGTAGGGTGTTCTTTTTATTAAATTTCGCATAAATTTTATTCTACATTTTCTCTTAATTTATTAGCAATAATATTAAACTGCATTCCGTTTGAAGCTTTAATTAAAATAACATCACCTTCTTTTAATATGTTTTCTAACTGTGATACTATTTCATTTGCATTTTCAAAATGGTATTTTTCAATATTATCTATTTCATCATTTATATATTGTGAATTTTTTCCTGCTGTAATAACTACATCCATCTTTGTTTCATTTAAAAGCTTACCTATTTTTCTATGTGTTTCTTCCGCAAACTCTCCTAATTCTAAAATATCTCCTAAAATTACAACTTTTCTTCCTTCTTCATTTTTTAAGATTTCAATTCCTGCACTTACAGATTCAAAACTCGCATTGTATGTATCATCATAAACAACTAATTTATCCGTAGTTGTAAATTTATCTAATCTTCTTTCAGTCAAAAGTATTCTTTCCATACCATTTTGAATTTCTTCTTCTGTTAACCCAAGTTTTAAAGCTATTAAAATTCCAGGTAACATATTATATATATTATGTTTTCCTCGTAAATTTGTTTCAATTTTAAAAATATTATCTTTATGTTTAATAGTAACGCTCATACTATCTTCTTCCATTTGAATTAATTTACCCAAAATGTCTGACTCATCATTACTTACAGCATATGTTAAAAGTTTAAATGTTCTAAACACATTATCTCTTTGTTCCTGAACAAAAGACTTCAGATAGTCATCATCTAAATTTAATACTAAAAAACCTTTTTCTTTTATTCCATCTATTATTTCTATTTTTGCTTTAAAAATATTTTCTCTGCTTCCAAGTTTTTCTATATGTGACATTCCTATGTTGGTAATAACCGCATAATCTGGTTTAAATAAACTTGAAAGTTCTGATATTTCTCCTATAGCATCCATACCCATTTCTAAAACTGCGATTTCAGTATCAAATGGCATATTGATAGCATTTAAAGGAAGTCCTCTTCTTTCATTATAGTTTTTTTCACTTCTAAACACTTTATATTTTTGCTCTAAAATACTTCCCATTATATCTCTGGTAGATGTTTTTCCAACACTACCAGTTATAGCAATTATAATTGGCTTAATTAAATTTAACTTATATTTAACTAATCTATCTAAAGCTAATTGTGCATCTTCTACGTAAATTACATTTGCTTTAACTGGTTTTAAATTTTTAGAAGTAACAATACAAGTTTTTGCACCATTTTCTATTGCATCATAAAAAAAAGAATTTCCATCAAAGTCATCTCCTTTAAAAGCAATAAAAGTATCTCCTCTTTTTATATTTCTGCTATCCTGCTCAATATTAGTTATTTCATCTTCATAATTTCCTGAAAGTAGTTCACCTTCTATTAAGTTAATAATATCTTTAATTTTCATAATAATCCCCTATTTAAATTAATTATATTATAGTATTTTTATTGTTTTTCTGCAATAACTTTATAATAATATAACGGTTTAAAATTTTCTTTTTAAAACTTTTCTTTTTTATATAAAAAATATATTAAATGATATAAAAATTTTACTTTTTTACAATAGTATTGTATTATTTAAAAAAGGATATTTAATATGAAAAACTCAAAAAAAGTTCTAATTTTCTATGGTTCGTTTGGAGGAGGCCATTTATCAGCAGCAAAAGCAATTGAGGCTGAACTTCATAAGCAAGGTAATATCGAAACTAAATCTGTTGATTCTCTAAAATATATAAACAAGGGATTTAATAAGATTTCTACAAGCTTATATTTTGGAATTATAAAAAAATCACCATGGTTTTGGGGTAAATTATATTTTGATTCTCAAAAAGGTCCATTAAGTAAAGTTTTATATTCTTCAAATTCACTAATGTCTAGTAAATTAAATAAACTAATACACTCATTTAAACCTGATGAAATAATTTGTACTCATCCTTTTCCAGCACAAACTTGCGTATATTTAAAAGAACATGGAAAACTTGATGTGAAAATATCTGTAATTATGACTGACTATGAAATACATTCTCAATGGTATTCAAGACATCAATTTTTAAATCATATTTTTGTAGGATCAAACAAAATGAAGGATGATTTGATTTTAAAGAATGTCAAACCAAATAAAATTCATGTAACAGGAATTCCTGTTAAAGAAGAATTTAGTAAAAACTACGATAAAAAAGAAATTTTTAAATCTTTAGATTTTGACGAAAACAAAAAAACTTTTTTATTCTTTGGTGGTGGTGAAATGGGTATAGGTAAAAACTTACCAATACTTACATTGAATCAAGCTTTACAAACATTCACAGACTCTCAATTTATAGTAATATCTGGAAAAAACAATAAACTTTATAATAATTTTAAAAATGTAATTGAAACAAATAATGCTGAAAATAGAGCTAAACTTTTTAAATTTACTGACAAAGTTCCAGAATATATGCATGTTGCAACAGCTGTTTTTTCAAAACCAGGAGGCATAACAACTTCAGAAGCTCTTGTTTCGGAATTACCTTTTATTATTTTTGATCCTTTACCAGGACAAGAATATGCAAATACATCTTTTGTTTTAGAAAATGAGGTTGGTACTTTTATTTCTACAGAAAATAGAATTGAAGATATTTTAAACAATCTAAAAGATAATCCTGATTCTTTTGATAAAATGATTGCCAATATAAAGAAAATTAAAAAGCCAAATGCTGCAGAAGATATATGTAAAATTGTTTTAAAAGATTTAACTTAAATTTCTTTATTATAATTAAATATCAAAATAAATAAAAACTAGTAAACTAGTTTTTTCTTTTATTTATTTATAACATTACTCCAACTTCATAATAACTTTTATTAACAAATAATATAACTCTTTTTATTATATTAAACTTTCAAAGATTTTTTAATCATCTTCCTTTTTTAATTCTTGAGTTTCTTTAGCTTCTGCAAAAATATCATCATCTTTTATATAAAAAATAGGACATCTAGAATATTCCTCTACTACTTTTAGTTTATCTGCAATTCTTATTTGAGTTTTAGTAGTAGAATTTGCTGCAACAACTGCTTTTGTATTTCCATTAGCTCCAGCATGTACAAGTCCCCTTAGTTTTCCTAAAATCATTATATTTCCACCAGCAACAACCTCTGCTCCAGGATTTACATCTCCCATTATTACAACAGAACCAATATATTCTTCTTTTATTCCACTTCTAATTGATCTATCTATAAATTTAGTATCACAAATTTCTACATCTGACTCAAAAACTTCATTTATTTTATCAATTCCTAAATTTTCACTTTCTTCTGAAATCTTAAATTCAATTTCCATATCATCTGTTATACAATCTTCCAAGATTTTTTGTATCTTTGCAGTTAGAATATCCTGTTCTTCAGCATTTAAAAGTCTAGCATATATATTTACTTTATTAATTATAATTAATTCTAAATTAATTTCTGCATTTTTATTATTTTCTTTAATTTTTTCTGACAAACTCTTAAGCTTACTTGTTAATATTTTAACTATTTCTTTTATATCTAATTCTTTAATTTGTATGTCTATTTCTTTCATTATATCTCTCTTCTGCCCTCCAAAGCTTTATATATTGTAACTTCATCTGTATATTCTAAATCTCCACCAACTGGAATTCCATGTGCTATTCTAGTAGTTTTTATTCCTAAATCTTTAACTTGCTTAGCAATATACATTGCTGTTGCTTCTCCTTCTACTCTTGGATTTGTTGCAAGTATTACTTCTTTTATTTTTTCTTTTTTTACTCTTTCCATTAATTCTTTAATTCTAATATCTTCTGGTCCTATATTATGCATTGGAGATAAAGTCCCTTGTAATACATGGTAAAGACCTTTATATTCATCCATTCTTTCAATTGCTACAATATCTCTAACTCCTTCTACAACACAAATTATGCTTTTATCTCTATTTGCATTTGTACAAATATCACAAGGATCTTTTTCAGAAATATTAAAACATTTTGAACAATATTTTAACTTCTTTTTTGCATCAACAATAGAATCTAAAAATTCTTTTACTTCTATATTTCTAGATTCCAACACATAAAAAGCTAACCTTTCTGCAGTCTTTCGACCAATAGAAGGTAGTTTTTCAAAATTTTCAATTAATCTTTCAATTGAATCTGGATACATTACATTCCTGGTATATTAAATTGTCCCATAGTTGCTTGTGTTTCTTGATCTATTTTTTTTGTTACTTCATTAAATGCTGAAATAATTAAATCTTGTAACATCTCTACATCTTCTGGATCAACAACTTCTTCTTTTATTTTAACTTCTAATAATTCTTTATTTCCATTCATCTTAATTTTAATAGCTCCACCACCTGATGTTGCTTCAAACTCTTTATTAGCTAAATCACTTTGAGATTTTTCTAAGTCCTCCTGCATTTTTTTAGCTTCTTTCATTAATTTATTAATATTCATTCCACCACCCATTCCTGGGAATCCACCTCTTCTTGACATTAGTCCTCCTTTTTATATATTAATTCTATATTATATTGATTACCTGTTTCTTCTTCAATAGCATCCTTTATTTTATCTATTGTTTCTTTTGAATTTAAATATTCCTTATCTGTATCTGTAAGTTTTTTATCTATCTTAATTTCTACCGCTTCTCCTAAAATCTGAGTTCTCGCTTGAACTAAATTAACAAAAAGTCTCATTTCTTTTTTATCTGAAATATTTTTCATTACTTCTGCCCAATCTAAATTATTTTTTTCTTGATTGTTTCTATTTAAATTAGTTACAGAAGGTGTTTTTTTAATTTCTTTTTCTATCTCTTTTTGCTTTTCTTCTTGTAATTCCCTTATTATTTCTTTTTGTTCTATTTTATTAATATGTTTAGGCTCATTTTTTAAAGATTCAATATTATTATTTACATTTACACCTACACTTGTATTTATATTTAGCTTCTTATATTCCCTGTTTGTTAAAGCAAGCATTGAAGCAATAAATATTGTATTTTTATTATTTGCATACTTTAAATCTGCATATATTTGTGATAAATCTTTAATAAGATTATATAAATTTAAACCAGGAATTAATTTAATTTCATTAATTAATTTTTGTTCACTATCTGTATATTTAATTAAATCTTCTTTAGAATTTATAACTATGCTTTCTAAAACTTTTAAAAGTTCAACTAAAATATTATTTGCTTCTTTTCCTTCATTTATTAGTTTATATGAAAAACTTAAAACATCTTGTTCTTTTTGTTCTATAATATTTTTTAGTAAAACAATAATGTCATCTAATGAAGGAATCCCTACAACAGATCTAATATCTTCTACACTAATATTTTTATTAAAAGCTCTTAAACTTTCTAATATTGAAATACCATCTCTCATTGAACCATCAGCCAAATTTGCAATTAATCTTAATGAGTCTTCTTTTATTTCAATCTTTGATTCTTTGCTAATCTTAGCTAAATATTTATATATTGTTTTTTCATCTATTTTTTTAAAATCAAATCTTTGACAACGTGATAAAATAGTAGGTAAAAGTTTTTGGGGCTCTGTTGTAGCCAAAACAAATTTAACATGCTCTGGAGGTTCTTCTAATGACTTTAAAAAAGCATTCCAAGCACTATTTGAAAGCATATGTGCTTCGTCAATAATATATACTCTATATTTTAATTTAGCTGGAACAAAATACATTTCTTCTATAATTTTTCTAATATCATCAACACTTGTATTTGAAGCCGCATCCATTTCTATTACATCTGTAGTATCATTTTTAAGTATTGCTAAACAATTTTCACATTTATTACAAGGTTCTCCATCTTTTAAATCTAAGCAATTTACAGCCCTTGCAAAAATTTTAGCAAAAGAAGTTTTACCAGTTCCTCTTACACCAGTAAAAAGATAAGCATGAGAAGTTTTATTTTGTTCTATTTGATTTTTTAAAATTTTAGCAATACTTTCTTGTCCCACTGAATCTTCAAATTTCATTGGTCTAAATTCTCTATACAATGCTTGATACATTTTAACCTCTTTCTAGTCTATTAAAAACTTCTCCTTTGTTGAGAGTTGTCCACATAAAAGTAACTATTTATCGCTGCTTTCTTCCGAATCTGACGAGGTTCATAGGCTTCTATTGAACAGCTCTCAATAAAAGAGAAGCTATATTTTTTATACCACACTCTTCTATATTAATCAAGAAAGCAATTATATTTTTTTAAATCCTGTTTCACTTATTTCTTCTATTATTACAGTTTTATTTTCTTTAAAAACTTCTTCACTAGGTTTGCTTAATTTAATTGTTTTTGCAAACTTTAGTCCATTTTCTAATTCTATTACTAAGTCAAAATTTATATCAAAATTTATATCTTCTATATCCGTAGTATATTTTTTTAATAATGTTGAATCATATTTTAACTCTTCATCTTTTTTTACATCATAATAACCTAATTTGTTTTCAATTCTAAAAGCAACAGTTCCACCATTTTCTGAAGTTTCTAGCTTTTCAAGATTATCAATATTAGAAGCTTTATATTCTATTGTGCTATCAATATAATTTTTTGTTGAATTTAAAAATAATTCTGGCATATTTCCTGTAGGTTCTAAAATTATTATTTCACCTTTTTTAGGAGCTTTTTCTAAGTTAAAATTTGTAATACTTATTTTTTTTAAATTATAATCACTATTATTTGCATCTTTTTCTTTTATTCTAATATATACATCATTAACTTGTGATACTTCAAATTTATCAGTAGTTGATTTTTTATCTTTATTTTCTATTCTTTTTCCATCTGCTGTAGATATAGTTAATATTTCTTCAATTTCAAAAGAATAACCTTTTATACCTTCAACTTCATATTTAACCCAAATAAATAGAAGAAATACAAGAATTATTAATATAACAAGTATAAAGACTGCTGTAATAGTCTTTTTTCTTAATCTTTCATTTATTTCTTCACTTAATTCAAAATTTCCTTTGTTTTCCATCTCTTAATTCCTTAAAAAAATTTTGTATAATTTCTTTTGCTTCTTTTTCCATAACCCCTGTAGTTAATTCTACTTTATGATTTAATTCTATATCATTAACATTTATTACGGAACCAAAAGCCCCACTTTTTTTATCAAAACATGCAAACACAACCCTTTTAATCCTAGAATTAATAATTGCTCCTGCACACATAACACATGGTTCTAAGTTTACATATATAGTGCATTCATCTAATCTCCATTTATCTAAGTATTCAGTTGCTTGATTTATGGCTATAATCTCTGCATGTAGTATAGAATTTTTATTATTTTCTTTTAGATTGTGACCTCTACCAATAATTTTTTTGTCACAAACTACAACAGCTCCTATTGGTATTTCAGATAAAAGATATGCTTTATTTGCCTCATTTATAGCTTCTTGCATAAATTTAAAATCTAATTCTTTTTGTTCTTCACTTAATATTTCTTTTTTTTGTTTTATATCCATATTTTGATCTTGCCTATTTTTTCTGGACTATTTTATATTATTTTTTTATCTTTTCTTTTTTAGCTTCTTTTTTCAATTTTCTTATATCATCACCGTAAAATCTTTTTATAATATAATTTCCTATAATTCTTGAAATAACTCTATCTTCATAAATATCTTGCATTTCTTCTAAACTTAAATTTGTTGAAATAATTGTTGATTTAGAATTATTTAATCGATGATCTATAATTGTAAACAATTCTATATTTTTAGAATCTGTTGTTTTCTCAGTTAAATCATCTATTACTAATAAGTCAACATTTAAAATACTGTCTATAAGAGCATTATATTCTGTTGAATTTTCATATTTTGTCTGCATTAATTTATCTAACATATTTGGTGCTTTTTGATAAAATATAGTAAATCCTTTTTCTAATATTTCTTTAGAAATAGCATTAATTAAATATGTTTTTCCAAGACCAGTATCTCCTGAAAATAATATATTAGAATAAACTTGATCAAAATTTTCAATAAAATCTTTTGATACTTGCAATATTTCTTCCATATTTTTTCTAGGACTTTTGTTTGTTCCATACTTTTCTTTATTAGCTATATTTTCATAAAATTTCAGATTAAAATTATTGAAATTTTCTTCTTCCAACATTATAAGATTTGATTTATTATAATTTATATTAATAATCTTTTGTTCGAGACAAGAACATCTCTTCAATGCATTTCCTTCTCTAATAAATCCTGTATCTTTACATTTTGGACAATCATATTGTACTTCTAAATATTCTTTTGGAAGTTTTAATTTTTTAATAAAATCATCTTTTTGTTTTTGTAATTTTAACAGTTCTTTTTCTGTTTCTTTAATTATATTCTTTTTATTTTCTGAATTTTCAAAAATTTCTTTAATGTTTTTAGTAGCTACACTTTGAATCTTTTCTTCAATTTCACCTAATTCTTTATACTTTAAAGTTAACTCTTTCATTCTGTTTTCAACTAGTTGCTCACTTTGAAATCTTTTCTTTTCATATTCTCTTAATATTTCATTTACTAATTTTTTATCCATATTTTTTCTTTCTTTTCTTAGTCATACATTTCTTCAATATTTTCAAACCTTTTTTTCTTTACTCTGCCAGATTTATTTGTTATTTGTCCTTTTGTGTTTATGTTTTTATTTTGTTTTATTTTAGTTGTTGATTTATACATCTCTTGTTCTTTTAAAACATCTTCTTTGGTTTCTAAACCTTTTTTATACCAATCTTCTAAAATTTTATCTACATATTTAAAAGATGGATTTGATATTTTTACTGTTTCAGCTAAAGCTAAATTAATAACATCAAAGCCATAACAAAATTCTACTGCCCATCTCTTTATAATATCTGTTTCAAAAGATGATAAACTTCTATGCATCTTTAAAGATTTTTTTATGTTTTTTTCTAAAGCATTTAATTTATCTAGTTTTATATAATATGAATCTAAATCATTATGTGTTTTTACTTTATTTGCAGCCCAAACATCTGCTACTGCTAATAAATAATTCCTATGCTGTACTGCACCATTTTTATATCCTTGTTCAAAAAGTGCTAACATTACTTCTTCACTAAATCCATATTTTTTAAACCATAACAATATATCATTATACCAAGAAGTTGACATCATTCCTTGAAAATATTTATCATTAATTGCTTGAATTGTCTTTTCTTTATATTGATCTTTACCATTTTTCTTTATTTCATCAACAGTTAGTCCTATTTTTGGTTTATATAATTTATGAAGTTCTATTGTTTCCAAAGAAGTTAATGTGTATCCATATTCTTTTCTAATCATTACTCCTCTATTTATCCAATATTCTAAAGCATTATTCATTTCATTGTATGTTATTCCTAATATTTTTGGTAAATCATTTAAAGAAATTTCTTTATTATATTTAGTATAATATAATAAATATATATATACTTTAACTGCTACAGCAGGTGCTTCAGCAATATATTCTGTAAAAAACACATTTGATATTTCTGTTATTTCAAATAGTTCTGATCTCTCATCTTTTTCAAACTTCATACTATTACAATCCTTTATTTTTTTAGTATTTTTATTATATCATGTAAATATTCATTTTAAAAGATAAAGATTTAATCTGTTTTTTTAAGTTTTTTCTCTAAAGATTCATTTTATATGTTTAATCATTATTTGCTAAAGAACTTCCTTCTTTAAAATAAAAGTATACTTTAGGTTTTAAATAATATGAAAATAATAATTTAATAATATCAAATAGTTTTTCTCCCCTAACTCCTACTGTTCCAATCATTACAATAGGTACAATAATCACAATAATTATTTGTATTTTCATAAGTGCTACCATTTTAAAATTTTGTAATATTATTATTAATAATAAAGTTAAAGCTGATACAAATATTCCTAATTTGTATTCAATAATTCCAAATAATTTAGGTTTAAAATCATAATTTCTCGGAATTATATATTTAACTTTTTCATTCATTATTTTTTATCTCCTTTCTTTAAATTTTTATTTTTATTTCTTTTATTTAAATTTCCATCTTTTAAATTTTTATATCATATTTAAAAAATGATTTTTTTATTTTTTTTATTTTTTATGTTTTTTTTTCATACAATTTCTTCTTTTTTCTATATTTTTTCTATAATTATTTTTTATTTTTATTGATAACATTGGCTTATTTTTGTCTAGTATTCTTATATGTCTTTTATGTAATATTCCAGTTAATCTTTATAAACAAACAAATTTATTTATTGTATTTTTTTAATTTCCTTGATATTCTTAATATATCATTAGGAGGAAAAAATGAAAAAATACATATTTGTCACTGGAGGTGTAGTCTCAGGTTTAGGCAAGGGATTAATAGCAGCCAGCATAGGACGCTTATTAAAAAACAAAGGATTTAAAGTATATATTCAAAAATTTGATCCTTATTTAAATTCAAGCCCTTCAAGCATGGATCCAAAACAACATGGAGAAATTTTTGTTACTGCAGATGGTGGTGAAACAGATTTAGATTTAGGGCATTATGAAAGATTTATTGACGAAAATTTATCTAAAGAAGGCAGCTTAAGTTCTGGAAAAGTTTATTCAAATATCTTTAGAAAAGAAGCTCTAGGTGAATTTGGTGGTTCTACTATTCAAATAATTCCTCATGTTACTAATGAAATTATTAATCATTTAGAAAAAGCAGGTAATTCAAATAATGCTGATATAATAATTACAGAGATAGGAGGAACTGTTGGAGATATTGAATCTCAACCGTTCTTAGAAGCTATTCGTCAATTTTCTTACTTGAGAGATCCCAATGATACTCTTTTTGTACATTTAACTCTTCTTCCTACAATTCCAATTAGTGAAGAATTAAAATCAAAACCAACTCAACATAGTTATAGAGAATTAATGAGCTATGGTATTAAACCGGACATTTTAATTTTAAGAGCATCATTACCAATTCCAGACGAATTAAAGGCTAAAATAGCTAGATTTTGTTCTTTACCAAAAGAATATGTTATTGAAGCCAAAAATGTTGATATTATATATGAAGTAGTTACAAATTTACAAAATCAAGGATTAGATAATCTTATAAAGAAAAAACTAGATATTAAATTTAAATCAGAAAATGGTCATGCTAAATGGACTCAAATGATTGAAAGATTTAAATCTGCTACTAAAGAAATTGAAATTTCTTTAGTAGGACATGACATAGAACTTGCAGATGCTTATATTTCATTATATAGAGCATTATATGATACTGGTTTAAATTTAGGTTATAATGTCAAAATTAATTGGGTAAATAATGAAGAACTCTACAAAAAACCTTTTGATGAAATCTTTAAAAATTCAAAAGGAATTGTTTTACCAGGAGATATCCCTTCAGCAAAATTTGAAGATTTTGATAAAATTAGTGAACTTATTAATTATGTACAAGAAAAAGATATTCCTTTCTTAGCAATTGGAGCTGGTTTTGACTATTTATATACTAAGTTATCTGGAATTTTCCCAGACAATACGATTCAAGAAAAATTAATTGGAGCAGTAGATGTAAATATAAGAAAAGACAACTTTGCTTATAAAATATATAATTCAGAAAAAATTATAGAAAGATTTAGAATTCCTTCTTTAACACGTTATTCTAATCACTTTGAAGAAAATAATGGTTTTAAAATTTCTGCTACTACAAAAAATAATAATATAGCTATAATTGAAAATTCAAACAATAAATTTTTTATGGCTATTGCTTTCCATGCAGAATTTCAAGCTAGACCTGATAAACCACATCCTATTATTCAAGCATTTTTGGAATCCTTTATTTAAAAGGAAAACTTACTTGAACATCAGGAGCTATTGCTCCAAAAATTCTTTCAAATATATTAAAAGATTTAGATATAGCATATATTATTCCAATATATGCTATTTTATTAAATGTACTTAAAAAATGTGGCTTCAAATATCCAGCTAAAACTAATAATATAGCTATAAAATGCTGAACTAAAAGTAAAGATATAAAAGTTTTAAGCCACATATTAAATATTTTTTCTGTTTTACTAAAAACTTTTATGGTAAAAACAATTGGAGAAATAGTAACCAATACTTTTAATAAAATATATCTTAAAGCAAGACTAACTGTCATATTTAAAGTTCCAAATGATGCAAAACCTTTAAATATTCCATCTAAAGAAAAAACATTAATATTTTCTTCTCCACCTAAGAGAGTTTCGTTAACTGTTTTTAAAAATCTACTAAAGGTAGGAAGTAAACCAGTCGTAGTTAAATTATTTCCAAAATCTTTAGTAATACTGTTGTTTATTTCTAAAATTATTTTACATAATTCAGATGAATATATTATTGCAATACTTGCTAAAACTACTTTAAGGAAAAACACTGCTGGACTTTCTAATTCATCTCTATTAGAGACTGTTATTCTACTAATTAAATATCTGGTTAAATAATATATAATAAAACCTATAAGTAATGATTGTGCTATAACTTTCATTGTTGTCTCAAGTTTATTTGTAAATAAAAAAACTGTGCTCTCTTTTAATAAACTTTCATCAACATAAAGAAATCTGTCTAACATATCAATTAAAGAACTATCAATTGATATAAAAACTTGATTTGTCATTGATTGAATTGTATTAAGAACAGCAGCATTATCTTGCATTATCTAAGTAAAGTTTTTACTAATTCTAATATTAAATCTACAGATAGTATTAAAGCATATGATACAAGAGTTCCTCTTATTATTTTTTTTGCTGTTCTGATTCTCTCTTCTTCTCCAAAACTAAACTTTCTCATTAAGAACCCTACTCCTAAAGATACGGCTGAAATGGGTGTTGATATTCTTACTATGTATTTCTGTATTTTTTCAAAAGCTTGTGCTGTTGTTTGAACGAATGCAGGATTTGCTCCTGCGTATGAAACTGAATTTAAGAACAAAGTATAAATTAATGTCATAAAAGTTAAAATTATTAATGTTTTTATAATTTTGTTTATAATTTTTTTAAGTTTAAATTGAATATATCTTTTCAAAACATTCTCCTTCTCCCCTTTCCCCTTTTATTTATATTTCAAAAACTTTTTTATTTAAGTTTATGGCAATATACCACATGATTTTTTATGTGTCAAACAAAGATTATGACTTTTTTTATTTTTTTCTTAAAAATTCTGGAATTAATCTCACCTTTTCTGGATGCATTATTTTATTCCCATCTGACAAAAATACTAACGCTTCAAATATTTCTAAATCTTGAGAAAAAAATTTAGGATCAAATCTATCTTCTAATTGATATGTTTTATTAAGACTTTCTGAAAGACCAGAGTCTATTGAAGTAAAGCTTTTAGTAAAATAATTATACATACTCGTTTTTGCATTTTCAGCAAGACTTTTCCCTATTCTTTCCTTTTCCTCTTTTCCTATTTGTTTAATTGCAGATTCAATTGTATAGTTATCATCTATTCTAAACCAAATTTTATTAACAAGATTCTGTATAATTACATCTGTAGCTTCTTTAGATTGAAGAGCATTTTGTAAAGAAGTATAACTCTGTGTTGCAATTATATTAATACATTTTGCTTCTCTTGCAGTAGAATAGAAACTTGAATCTGATTCTGTAACATATTCTTGGTATTCATCAGAGATAAAAAACACCTTTTTAAGATTTTTTTCTTCACTAAGTCTCTTTAAAACTGCCGTTTGAAAATCAAACTTTAAATATGCCGCTATTATTTTAGACAAGTTTTTATATTCAGAAATATTCATATTTAAAACTACTACTTGCCCTTTTTTTATACATTCTTCAAATCCAAAAAAGTTTATCTCCTCTTTTTTAGGACAAAAACATTTATTTACATTATAGTTTGATATAAAAATTGAAGTTATTCTAGAAAGCTCTGATTTAATAATACTCATAGTTCTGTCATCTAAACTTAAAAACTCATTATTATAAAAATCTATAAAGGTAGATAGGTCATAGATTTCTTTTTCATTTAATTTTCCTTTAAGTAATCTTTTTTTTACATCATATAATTTTGTTTCATAATATTCTTTTGAATTTATTATTTTTGATAATTCAACAAAATCTACATAATTATCATTATATATTCTTATAAATTTTATAACTTCAGTAACTAAATTTTCTGTTTTATCTAGCCAAAAACTCTCAGTTGTTTCTGGACTAAATAATAATAAAATATTTTTTAGCCTATTAGCAATAACTTCTGGATTTAAATCTTTTTTATCTAAAGGATTATATTTAATATTACCTGAAAGATCTATAACTCTTAAATCATTTTCTCTATTTTCTTCTTTTAATATTTCTTTAATTTCTTTATAATAATTTCCTTTAACATCTAAAATTAATCCACCTATTTTTTCAGTTTTTATACTGTTATCTTTCAAAATTATTAACTCTTTATATTTTAATAATTGCCTTGTAATAGGATACATTGCAGAAGAAGTCTTTCCTGTTCCTATACTTCCTGTTATTAATATATTTTGGTATAAAGCCTTTTCTTTTAACCATATAGGTTCTTCACTTTCATTAAAACCTAATAATATTTTAAGATTACTTTTATTATCTTCTTTTTTTAAATCTCTTTTTGTTTTTAACATTCTTTTTATTTTTTTTATTAAATTAGAATCTGAATCATTTTTTTTAGATACTTTTTTATTACTTTTTTGTTCTTTCCTTTTATGATTTATAAAAGACATATAGTTTAGAATAAAAAAAACTAAAATATTTGAAATGTTAAATGCTTTAATTATTTTATTCCACAATTCAGGATATTCTTTAACAATATTAAAAGGATGTAATGCATAAGGAAAAATTACTTCAGTCATACTAAAAATAGGATAGATATAAATATATATTCCTGCATATATTAAAATACTAAAAATTAAGAAAAAAATATTTTTTTTCAATACTTCTCCTATCTTATTCTTTAAATTAGAATTTTGTTGTTTCTTCTTTTTTTAATTTACTACCTTGTTTGTTTTGAAAAAAGATTGTTTCAAAAATAGAATATATAAAATATGCTATTATAATTATATTTAGAATAAGAATAATAAAAAATAAATGGTTTATTTTGAACCTCCTTTAATTGGAGGCAATATACCATTTATATCTTTTTATGTCAAATTTTCATTTACTTGTTTTTTACTTGTTATTTTTAACTATTCTTTTTAATTTTTATATTATTTTTTACTAATTATTTCTTTGAAAAAAGCTTTTTATTATGTTAAAAAGTTTAACAAAAATTGATTCCTTTTTTATTTGAAGAGCAGTATTTTTATTATATTCTTCTTTTGTTTTTTCACTGTTCTTCTTTTTTTCAAACATTTGATCTGCATTTTTATATAATTTATTTTGCTTTTCTTCTTTTACTCTATTAAATAAACTCTTTAATTCTTCTTGTTCTTCAAATGAGTCACACCAAAAAGTTAAATGAAATAATGCAATCATTGAAAGAGCTTCTTTTTTTATAGCTTGATTCTCTAATGGAATATCTAAAGAATATTGTGGATTGTACTCTTTTAATCTTTCTTCATCTATTAAAGCATATAAATGTTTAGGTAATTTATTTATAAAATTCTTTCCTAATATTTGCAACAAACTATAAACTTCTGAATAAGTTCTTTTTAACTCTACCTCCATTAAATTACTTCCTTACTAGTTTCTTTTGTACCGTATTTTATCTTTCCATCTCTTTATCATTTTTTTCATTCTCTTCTTGTTTTTCTTCTATTTCTTTTATGTCCTGTTCTACTCCTTCTAATCCCCTTTGTTTTAATGTTTCTTCTAAATATTTCAAAACTTCTTTTAAGTCTTTTTCTGTTATATTTCCTTTTTCAAAAGCTTCTTTTAATTTGTCTTTAGCTTTTTTCTCTTCATCTATATCCTTTTGTTCCTTAGATGTCTTATTAGGTTCATTAACTTCAATGTCTCCATATTTTTTATCTTTTTTTTCTTTATCTTTTTCTTCATTTTTTTCTTCTTCATTTTCTAAACTACTAATATCTGAAGAATTTTTGTCATTTTTAGTACTGCTTTCTTGTTTAGAATCTATAGTGTTTTCTTCTTTTCTTTCAATATCTTTAGACACCTTGTTTAAATTTTGTGTAAGTTCAAAATTTGTATAAGCCTTATTTCTAGGAGACTTAATATCATATTCTTCTTCACTTAGTTTATGATTTATTTCAATTTCATCTTTAGTTTTAAAAAAATTATTAATATCTTTTTTTTCTTTATCCAACTCTGGATCAAAATAATACCAATCATTAGCTGTTTTAACTCTAATAACAGGAGTTGAAACAAAAGCTTCTTCATTACCTATCCCTGTCTTAGTCTTACTATTTACTACCTTTGATTGTATTTTTAAAGTTCTTAACATATAGTGCATTAAATTTGCATATCCTTTAATATTAGCATCTTCTTTTGTAAGAGCACTATATGTCTGTAATTTATCAATATCTAATTTAGGTCTTTCTACCTTATTTGTTTCTAAATCACCTGTTGATGTTTGATCTTGTGTTTTTTCCATCTCCATAGAATACATAACATTTTGAGTTAAATATGAATAAACTGCTGATATCTTTTCTATCTCAGTATAGTTATCCTCTATTATATTTGCTAAAATTATCTGAGTTCTTTCCTCCAATGTCTTAAGCTCATTTAATGGAACTTCTTTACTGTTATCTGAACCAATTTTTTCTTTAAATTGAACAGAAAGATTTCCTTCTAATTTTTTTTCTTCTAAAAATGATGCAATCTCAGGATTCTTTTCTACAATTTGCGGATAAACATCCATATCTATTTCTAATTTTTTTATATCAGACTTTTCTATAAGAGATTGTAACTCTGGAAAATTATTAATAGAGTTTTGTATTAAAGATAATTTTTCTAATTCTTTTAAATCTTCTAGGCCTTTAATTTCTTTTAATTCTTCATTATTTTCTAAATTTAAAGCTTTTAGTTTTTTTAAATTTTGTAAATCAATATTTATTAAAAACTTGCTATTTTTAATAGTTAAGCTTTCTAAATTACTTAAGTTTTCAATGACAGATAAATCCAAAATCTCGTTTTTTTCAGAAAAATCATTTTCATTTTTTTCAATAGAATCTTTCAAAATTTCATTAAAACTCATTGAATCAATCTGCAATTCTTTTAAATTTGTACATTTTTTTAAAACTTCAAGACTTTTTATTTCATTAATATTTATATCTAAGCTTGTAATTTTTTCTAATTCTTCCTCTGTAAAAGTATTTTTTTCTAATTCATCACTATTAAAGTCTCTAGCACCATTTTCAAGAAGTGCTTTTTTTAAAATTTCTACAAGTTTGTCATCTTCAATTATTACTTCATTTGCCATAAGAAGCTCCTTATTTAAATCTTTTTAATAATATTTTTTTATCTTATTCTTATGTTATCACTTTGTATCTCATAGTTTAATATAATTTATGTTAAATTATTATCTCTTTTTTGATTCTTTTTGATTTATTAGATTAGATTTTTTTGGTGATCCTAGCCGGAATCGAACCAGCAACTGATCCTTAGGAGGGATCTGTTATATCCAATTTAACTATAGGACCTTAACTATACTTATTATACCACAAATTTTCATAAAAAAAATAAGATATTAAATCTCATTTTTCTTTTTAAATTATTTATTTTTAAATTTATGGAAAATATACAACTGCATCTAAATATTTTCTTCCAAATTGTAGAGCTTCTCCATGAGTATCATAAAATAAATCTATTCTATTATCTGTAATTGCTCCACCTCTATCCTGAACTATATACCACCCATTACTTGGAGAATCTTTAAAATAATCTATATACATTATTGTTCCGAAAGGAAATGAACTTGGTGCTGCAATTGTATAATATGATTGTGCTCTACTTCCATTAGCAGTAATAGCATTTGTCTTACCACAACATATTTCACAAGGACAATACGCTGTTGCGTTAACTTCCATTGGAGTTCCTTTTCTATTTGCTGCTGTTCCTGCTAAACTGCCATCCCTAGAAGCTCCTCTTGAAATTACATTTGGAACTAATTGAACAATTTTATCAACAGGTTCTTTAATTATTTTACTTGAAATTTCTGTTTTACTTACTTCTACTTTATTGTTATATTTAACTCTATATTTAGTTTCTTTTAATCCTTTTTCACCAGTTTGTATAATTACACTCATATTATTTGATGAATATGCATCTGCTGTTCTATTAATTGTTTTAAAAGGTATTTCTATTTTTTTAGTAATTATCTTTTCAGTAACATTCCCATAAGAACTTGCTATTTCATCATATTGTAATGATAACAGTTGCTCTTTTTCATCAACTACTTCATCTGCTTTTTTTATTCTTATTGTTTTAGTAAAATCAAGAGTATCTGCTGGTATTACTATTTCATCTTCCAATACCAAAATATTGTTTTCTTTTAGAATTTCTTTAATATCAGTTTTTGTTGTTCTGACATCCATTTCCAATCCATTTGAAAACTTTATAATAACATTATTAAATTCAGCCTTTGATGCAAAAACACCAGATGTAAATAGAATAATAAGTAGTATTGATATAAATATTATTCTTTTAATAGTATTACTTTTCATCTTTTTTTTCATATATTTTAAGTATAATCTTTAAGCAATACAATGTCAATTATTGCTATCTCTATATGCTATTTCTATATTTCAGCATTATCTCAGCATTGTTTTAGAATTGTTTCAATCTTATATTTTACTTTTATTTTCTTTTAATATAAGATATATAAAGAATTTAAAATTAATATATTAGGAGAAAAACAGAAAACATGAAAATTTTATTAGTTGTAGATCAATTTGACGAACCAAATAATGGTACTACAATTTCTGCAAGAAGATTTGCAAAAACTCTAGAAAAGGAAGGTCATGAAGTTCAAATTGCAGCTATTGGAGAAGAATTAGAAAATAAGCATACAATGGAGGAATATAATCTTATTCCTATAATAAAAGAATTAGTTCATTCTCATGGTATGAAATTTGCCAAACCAGATGATGAAAAGTTAAGAGCTGCAATTAAAGAAGTAGATATAGTTCATTGCTACACTCCCTTTTTATTGTCATTACATGCTGTAAAAATTGCAAAAGAATTAGGAGTTCCTGCAACAACTGCTTTCCATGTAATGCCAGAAGTAATAACTTCGGCTTTGAAAATGGGTAAAGTAAAAATGCTTAACGAAAGATTATATAAAGATTTTAATGAAATTTTTTTCAAATACTTTAATCATATTCACTGTCCTTCACAATTTATAGCTAATGAATTACTTAGAAATGGCTATACTCAAAATCTTTATGTTATATCAAATGGTATAGCACCAGAATATACCTATCATAGAACAGAAAAACCAGAAGAATTAAAAGATAAATTTATTGTAACAATGGTTGGTAGATTATCTAGAGAAAAACGACAAGATTTAATTATTAGAGCCGTTAAAAGATCTAAATATAAAAATAATATTCAAATTATGTTAGCAGGAAAAGGTCCAAAAAGAAAACTATATGAAAGAATTAGTAGAACTTTACCTAACCCACCTATCATCTCTTTTTATAATAAAAAAGATCTTATGGAACTGTTAAGTTATACAGATTTATATATTCATACTGCAGACATGGAAATAGAAGGTCTTTCTTGTACAGAAGCAATAGCAATGGGAAATGTTCCAGTTATAGCTGAAGGTCCAAAAACTGCTACTTCGCAATTTGCAATTGTTAAAGAATCTATTTTTGAAAATGGTAATGTTGAAGAACTAAAAGAAAGAATAGAGTATTGGTATGAAAACAATGAATATAGAGAACAAATGCAAAAAGAATATGCTTTATTTGCTAAAAATTATACTATAGATAGCTCTGCTAAAGAGTTAATAAAAATGTTTGAAGATGCAATTGAAGAAAATAATGAAAAAAAACAAAAAAATAATAATTAAATCTTATTAATTTATTAAAATAATTTATAAACTAAAAGCAGTCTTAGACTGCTTTTAATATTGCTTTAAACATATCATAAAAGAATGTTCTATATTATATATTTTTTGTTTTTTTATGACTTGCTTTTTAATTTTTTATATTATTTGGATTACTCTTTTTCCTCATCTACAATTGTTTCAATTGCAACTACTTTTGCTTTATCTTTTGTTCTAATCAATGTTACTCCTTGTGTTGCTCTTCCTAATACATTTATATCTTTTACATGTAAACGAATTATTACTCCTTTTTCAGTAATTAGCATTACATCTTCAGATCCATCTGTTATTCTAGCACCAACAATCTCTCCTGTCTTACTTGTAACCCTATATGTTAAAACTCCTCTTCCACTTCTTTTTTGTGCTCTATATTCTGAAAGTTCTGTTCTTTTACCAAAGCCATTTTCTGTAATTGTAAGTAAAGAAAGTCCTTCTGGAGAAGCTATTGCTTCCATTCCTACAAGTTTATCACCTTTATCTAATCTCATTCCAATAACACCTTGAGATGCTCTTCCTGTCATCCTTACTTCTTTTTCATCAAACGCGATTGATAAACCTTTTTTAGTTATCAACATAATAAAGGACTGACCATCTGTTAATCTAACAGACATTAATTTATCGTCATCTTTTAAATTTATAGCTATTAATCCTCTAGATCTATTTGAATCATATTCTGTTAATTTAGTTTTCTTTACCATTCCTTGTTCTGTTCCCATTAATAAATAGGCATCTTCTGCAAAATTCTTAATTGGCATAACCGCTGTAATAGTTTCTCCTGGCTCCAATGTTATTAAATTAACAATAGCAGAACCTCTTGCTGTTCTTCCAGCATCAGGAATTTCATATGCTTTTAATTGATATAATTTTCCTAAATTAGTAAAGAATAAAATTGTATCATGAGTTGAAGCTGTAAATATTTCTTTGACAAAGTCTTCTTCTCTTGTTGAAAGTCCAGTTATTCCTTTTCCGCCTCTTTTTTGACTCTTATATGTATCAATAGGAAGTCTTTTAATATATCCAAAGTGAGTTAATGTTATTACAACCTCTTCATCTTCTATTAAATCTTCTACTTCTATATCTCCTGGATCAA
>CAZCCM010000016.1:0-12589 GCA_964497325.1 uncultured Lachnospiraceae bacterium
TTATATCATTTTTTTTAACTTTACAAGCAGACTTTTAAGAGGTTATTTAAAATATTCTAGAAAATACAAACATATGTTACAAAATGATATATAAAATTATATCTTTATTGCGTTATTATAGTTTTAGGTTAGTATCTTTAGATTAAAATATTGTGTATACTTTTTCTTGTTTTTTGTATTGTTTTTTTATAATTATATAATTCTATTCTAAAATTAGTACATTTATTCCGTCAAAATTTTATTAGTATATATTAACTTTTTATTTTTAGTATCTAAAATACAATTTGCTCCTATAGCTAAAACAATATTTCTATCAATATGTCCAAAATCATTACTCTTTAGTATTGGAAAATTATATTCTTTTACTATGTCTAAAATAACATCTTCTATCTTTACTGTATCACTTTTATAATATCCAATTAACAATCCCTTTATTTTTTCAAAAACTCTATTTTGTTTTAACAAATATATATAACTAATAACTTGTTCTATATTGTTTTCCATAGAAAATTCCTCAATAAATAATATCTTGTCTTCAAAGTTTGGACAATATTCTGTATTTAATATTTTCACTAAACTTAGCAAATTTCCACCTATTAATATGCCTTCTGCTTTCCCACTCCTGATGTTTTCCCATTTGCTGTGTTTTTTTACTTCCCCGAATTGTCCTTTAAGAAAAACATTTATAAATTGCTTTTTATTAAATGTATTATCATAATTAAATAACTCTTTAAAGTTTTCAAAATGATATGTAATAAGATTGCATTTTTTATATATTGCATTTAATAATATTGTATTATCACTTAATCCAATAAATATTTTAGGATTATTTTTAATAGCATTATAATCAATCTTATCTAATAATGCATTACAAGTACTCCCACCTTTAGCAAATATAACAGCTGATATTTCTTTATCTCTTATTAAGTTATTTAAATCTGTTATTTTATTTAAAAGTTTATTTGAGTATTTACTTTCTTCACTTCTAAAATTAGGTGAATACTTAACTTTTATATTACACTCATTTAATAAATCTTCAATTTTTTTTATTTTATCCATATCTTTGTCTTTAACATCTGAAGAAGGTGCGCAAACCCCTATAGTATTCCCTTCAATTATTTTTTTAGCTATCATTTTTTCCCTTTCTTATTATATTAACATTGTTTCATAATAAAAGAAAACTTATTATAAAGTTTTACTCTTTTTCTAATTCTTTTTCTTCGCTAATCTCACTTAGTAAACTACTAATGTGTCTGCTATTTAAACCATATGTAGCTTTTAATCTTTCATAATCGACATTACCTTTAGACTTTTTAATTAATTTTTTTACCGATTTCATTCCTCTATCTATTGTTTTTTGATATCTTATTTTCTCTTCTTCATGCACTTTAGCTACTTCATCATTGTTATGATCTAAATAATCTAAAACTCTATCAGATTCAATATTATTTTCTTCACAAAGTTCAAATGACATTCTCATAATTTTTCTTAAAACATAATTTTGAACTTTATTTCCTGGTCTCAGGCCTCTTTCAGTTAATTTTACAGAAGCATTAAATAATTCTGCTATTCTATTAGAAGTAGCTGTACTTTCTTCTTGTCTTAATAAAGAGTTGATATATTCTATAAAGTCCTTCCACATAGAATTTTCATAATTACTGTTTTTATCTTCATATGCTGTAACTATTCTCTCCAAACTTGTACCTGAGTCTGCACTAATTAAAGGTGTAGGATTTTCTAATACTTGTTTACTATCAAATTAGTTAAATACTAAATTAATCAATTCCATTAATTCACCATTTGGTTTCTCCCATAAGATTTCTGTTCTAAAAGCACTTTTATTTGCATATGGAGATACAAATATATTCTCTTCTTGCTCTAAAAAAGACATTACATCCATTTCTTCCCAAACTTTTTTGGTTAAATAATCTTCTGGGTGAACTGTAACACAAAGTCTATTTTTAGATAGACCTACTTCTTGTATTAGAAAATCATATGCAAAAGAGATAAACTCTCTTCTAGTAATTTCTTCTCCTGCATCATAGAAACTGAAGTGCCCTAACATTTCAAATACAATATGATGTCTTCCAGATTTCCCAATACTTTTCATTGTATCAGTTCTTATACAGTTTTGAGTTGACGAAATTTTTGAAAATTCAGACTTTCTATTACCTAATAATTCATCTTGATAAACAACCCCTCTTTATTATGTTTTTAACTTTATTATTTTGCAATAAACTTATATTTAGAAACATCTTTATTACTTTTTGATTCATCTGCACTAACTAAGAAAATTCTATCCCCATCATTTAAATAAATATCTTTAAATAATTTTTGTTTCTCAGACAAAACTACTAATACTTTTTGGAAACTAGCCGGTAGAAAGGTTTGTTGTGAGTCCTTTTCTTCATCATGAATTCTAACTATTCCACCTTTACCTTCAATTAATTCTACATCATATATTCCTGAAGGGATGTCTTTTCCTACACGATAAAATTCTTGAACTTCTTTTTCTTTTAATTCATATGTCTTACCTTCTTTAATTGAATCTTGATCTAAATCTTTATTCAATCTTCTTATATGTATTTTTAAATTCTTTGCTTCTGTAGTTTGTCTATGGTCTTTTTTTACTTCCAATGTCATTCCTGGAGTTAAATATGCTTCTGTTATTTTCATAAAGCTACCACCATGTCCATCATCCATATTAAAATTAGCAGATAGTTTTTGTTCTCCAAGTTTATCTTTAAGCCAAATTACTCCATATTGTTCTCCTGATAACTCAAGTTCATATACACCTTCTTTAATGTATATTTTATTACCTTTAATTAAACCCGATTCATCTTTATATGTTTTTCTAATATTGTTTGTTAATTTCTTTATATCTTTAAATTCATATGTATCTGAAGATATACCCACAATATCTTCAGATAAAACTGATATGCCTTTTCTCTCTTTTTCATCATCTGACATTTCATGATCTAATCTATTATTTTTATATCTTAAAAAAATATTTATAGCAAAAATAATAATAGCAGTAACTACAATTGTAGTTACTACTATGTTTGAAATTAAAAATTTTCTTTTTCTTAGTTTTTTCTTTTTGTTTAATGTCTTAAATAGTTTTTTATCAGCTTCGTCCATAACTTATGTTTTTCTTCCTTTAAATTTTATAATTATCTTATACTTTATTCTTTGTCTACTTTTCGGGGTACTACATCAACAATATTCATATTATGACCTAACCTTTTTTAATCTTTCTGTAATTATAAAAACGAGTTTTTTATTATTTTTTTATTGTTTCTTCTACTTTTCTATATCCTTTTAACTTATTGGTCTTAGTTTACTCTTCAAATAATGATCTTCTATCTAGACTTATTTTACCATTACTATCTACTTCCGCTATCTTAACAGTAATTTCTTCACCCAACTTTAATACATCTTCAACATTATTTACTCTTTCTTTAGAGATTTTAGATATATGAAGTAATCCTTCTGTTCCTCCACCTAAATCTATAAATGCTCCAAATTTAACAATATTAACTACTTTACCTGTTACAATGTCTCCAACTTCAAAAGTTCTAACAGATTCTTCTACTAATTCTTTTGCTTTTTCTAGATTTTCTCTATCATAACCATATATTAGAACTCTACCATCTTCTTGAATATCTATCTCGGCACCAGTCTCTTCTATTATTCTATTAATATTCTTTCCTCCTGGTCCTATAAGTTCTCCAATTCTAGTTTGATCTACTTGAGTTTGAGCTATCTTTAAAGCATATTTAGAAACATCTTTTCTTGGTTTGTCTATAGCTTTTGCCATTACATTGTCAATTATATTTATTCTAGCTTTTAATGTTCTTTCAAATGCCTCTTCAATTTGAGCATATGTTAATCCATCATTTTTAATATCAACCTGTATTGCAGTAATTCCATCTTTTGTTCCTGCAACTTTAAAGTCCATATCTCCAAAGAAGTCTTCTAATCCCTGAATGTCTGTTACTTCTTTATATGTTCCATCTTCTGCAGTAAATAATCCTGCTGAAATTCCAGCAACTGGTTTTTTTATTGGTACTCCAGCATCCATTAATGCTAATGTACTACCACAAACTGCTGCTTGTGATGTTGATCCATTTGAACCCATTATTTCTGATACAACTCTAATTGTGTATGGAAATTCTTCTTCTGAAGGAATAACTGGTTCTAAGGCCTTCTCTGCTAATGCACCATGACCTATCTCTCTTCTATTAGTTCCTCTATTAGATCTTGCTTCACCAACTGAATATCCAGGGAAGTTATATTGATGCATATATCTTTTTTCATCTTCATTATCCAAACCATCTAATTTTTGTCCTTCAGATAATCTTCCTAATGTTACTATAGATAAGCCTTGTGTTTCACCTCTAGCAAATAGTCCTGAACCATGAGTTCTATCAAAAAGTCCTACTTCTGCTGATAAAGGTCTTACATCATTTCTTCCTCTTCCATCAACTCTAATGTCTTCTTCTAAAATCATTTTCCTTAAAATTTCTTTTTCAAAATAATCTATTATATCTCCAAGATCTTTTTTAAACTCATTTTGTTTTTCTAACTTTTCGACATCTGCAAGTTTATCTAAAATCTCAAATCCATCTTTTGCTTCATCTATACTTGCTTCTATTTTAGCTTTTAATTCATTTAAGTTTCCTTCCAATGTCTGTTTATCTGTTTTGTTTAAAAATCCTTTAATTTCATCATAGTGGTTCTTACGCACTATATCTAATAGTTCTTTATTCACTTCTTGTTTCTCATATGAAAACTTTGGTTTACCCTCTTCTTTTTGAATACTTTCTATAAATTTAATTAGTTTTTGAATTTCTTTATGTCCAGCTTTAATTGCTTCCATCATTTTTTCATTACTAACTTCATTACCACCTGCTTCAATCATTATAATTTTATCTTTAGATGCTGCTAAAGTTAATTTTAAATCTGATTCTTCTCTCTGTTCCTCACTTGGATTAAGTACTATCTCCTTATTTATAATACCTACTTCAATAGCTCCTATTGGTCCATTAAATGGTATATCTGATGTAGTAACTGCTACTGATGCTCCAATCATTGATAATATATCTGGTGGAAAATCCTGTTCTACAGATAATACTAAACAAGATATAACTACCTCATTTCTTAAATCTTCTGGGAATAATGGTCGAAGAGGTCTATCAATTGCTCTTCCAATTAATACTGCTCCATCTGTTGGTCTTCCTTCTCTTTTTTTAAATCCTCCTGGAATTTTTCCTACTGAATAAAGTTTTTCTTCATAATCTACTGATAATGGGAAAAAGTCTATCCCTTCTTTTGGATTACTAGAAGCTGTTACTGTAACTAATACAGCAGTTTCACCCTGTCTTACTAATACTGATTGATTAGCTTGATGTGCTAACTTTCCAAATTCAAAACTAATCTTTTCTCCTGCAAATTCTGTTTCATATTTTTTATACATTTTTCTTCCTTTCTTAAGAAGCTCATATCTATATTATTTTATTTTTATAATTATATTTAAAAAATCAACTATAACTTAGTTTTCTAAAATTATATATTTTTTTAGTCTTTTATTCTTTGCTTAATCTAAAAATATAGTTAAGATTTTAAACATAACTATAAATAATATAGTATATAAAAGGGAAGATGAATCTTCCCTTCTTTTCTATCTTCTTTTATCTTCTAATTGATAATTTTTCTGTAATTTCTACATATGACTTTGGATCTTTTTTAAGTAAATACTTTAATAGACTTCTTCTTTGTCCTACAAGTCTTAATAGTCCAACTTTAGAATGATTATCCTTTTTGTGAACTTTTAAATGTTCTGTAAGTTCTGCTATTCTTTCTGTAAGTAAAGCTATTTGTACTTCTGTTGATCCTGTATCACCTTCTGATTTACCAAATTCTTTGATAATTTCTGCTTTTCTTTCTTTAGTCATTTTTCCCTCCTATCTTTAAATATCTAAAACCTAGCTTTATATCGGGATCTTATATAGCCACGTAATAGACTTAATATATTGATATTATACTTTAGATTTTATTTTTTTGCAATTATATCTCTATATTTTGGTTATTTCTCAAAGTAAATGCAATAAATAACAATAAAATATATAGAAATTGCATTTACCTTAATAAGAAATGATACCTCTATGTTTTTTATTATTTAGATTTTATTGTTATTTCCATTATTTAAATTATTTTTATTATTTCTTCTTTATTATTTATTATTTGCTTCATCTTTTTTATCATCTTTATTATTTTTATCTTTAGAATTCTTTTTATCATCTTTTATTAATGTTTTAATTAATATTTTCTTTAATTCTTCAGAATTTAAATCTACAATTAATTCCCCTTCTTTTGCTATAGATATTTTTCCTGTCTCTTCTGAAACAATAACTATTATAGCATCCGTAACTTCTGATAGACCTAGTGCTGCTCTATGTCTAGTTCCAAAAGATTTAGATATATTAGGATTATCTGATAATGGTAAAATTGATGATGCTGATTTTATTCTATTTTCTGATATTATTATAGCTCCATCATGAAGTGAAGTATTAGGTTCAAAAATACTTTGTATCAAAGGTACTGTTACCTCTGAATCTAACACTATTCCATTTTCTATTATATCTGTTAATTTAATATCTCCTTCAAAAACTATTAATGCTCCAACTCTTTTTTCAGATAATGCCTCGGCTGCATTTGCCACTTTATATATATTATCTTTTATTCCACTAATATTCTTAGTAGATAATCCAAAATAATTAGTTATTTTGTTTTGAGTTCCAAGTTTTTCTAAACCTCTTCTAATTTCTGGTTGAAAAATTATTAATAATCCTAATACTCCATAGGTCATTATAGATGACAAAATAGCATTCATAATATGAAGGTTTAATATTGAGCTTAAAATAGTTAGTATAAACAGTGCTATAACCCCTTTTAAAACTCTAAAAACTCTTTTCCCTTTTGAAAATTTTAAAATTTGATAAAGAAAAAAGAATACAATTAAAATATCCAATACAGCAAGAATGATTTGTACTGGAGATTTACTTATACTTTTATAAAATTCTATTAAATCTACATCATAACTAGTAGAAAACAGATTTCTCATCCTATCCTCTTAAAACATCAACAATACCAATTATAGATGGTATTAACATAGCTAATAAAAGAATCACTACTATAATAGTTGTAACTATTTTTTTTCTTCTAATTTCTCCATTTATTCTTGGTTTAATTTTTTTTACATCATTTTTTTGTTCATTCTTTACTTTGTTCATTTGTTTTATATACTCCTCTATTATTCTTATTATTCTAACACAGGTTCTGCTCTAATAACAATATCTTTATATTTGGCTTTATTTAAATTTAAAACTTCACCTGTCTCCCAATTAACTATAAATTTTTGGTTTTCATCTACATTCTTTAGATTCATTAAATCTAATTCATCTTTAGTTAAAAAATAAAATTGGCCTTTATATGATAACAAATAACTTCTGTACTCTTGTAGTTCTCCTGTTGTAAGAGGTTTTGTTTTATATAAAGGATTAATTTCTTTTTCTTCTGTTTTAGATGTATTAATAACTTCTAATACTACATTTTGAACCATATTTACTTCTGTTAAATACATGTTTATTCTGGATTGTTCTATATTATATACAGTCAAATATATTGTTGTACTAAGTATTATAATAAGAACTATGATAGTTATTGCTAAGGCTACTAAAGTAATTCCTTTTTTACCTGTTGAACCAAAACCACCTTTTCTTACATTAGTAATTTCTTCTTCATTATCAATTGTTAAAAATTTTTTAAATATTCCTTGTCCTATTCTATCACCTTTATTTATTTTAAAATTTTCATTATTAGTATTTTTAAAAAGAAAAGCTATTTCACCTTCATTATCTTGATTATTATAATAATCACCATCTATTATTCCAACTGAGTTAGGTATTATTAATCCTTTTTTTCCATTACTACTTCTATTATATAACTCTAAAACTTCATCTTCCTTCATATATGCTTTAATTCCTGTTGTTATTAGTTTAGTTTCATTTGGTAATATTTCAACGTCTACCGGTGATTCAAAATCGTAACCAGCAGAATTTTTAGTAGATCTTTTAGGTAAATTAAATTCTACATCTTTAAATTTTTTAACTTTCTCAAATCCTCTATTTCTCATATTTATTCCTTATTCTAAAATATTTACTAATATAAATAATTCATATTTACTTAAACTAATACTTATTATATCTAATATTTATTATATCTAATATTTATTATATCTAATAGATTTATATTATCATATATATATTACTTTAATATTTGCTAATTCCACATCTTCATTAGTTACTGTGTTTTTGATACTAACAGTTATAGAACTTATATCATTCCATTTTGCTTTTGCTCCTAATTTTTTAATTAGTTCATCAATATATTTTTTATATTGAGCATAATTACCAGAATCTCTATCTGTTGTTTGATAAGGATATGCAAATACATCTCCTACTATTCCTTTTATAACAAATGTTGATTTTTTTGCTCCAGTACTAATGCTTATTGTAAATTCTTTTTCATCTCTATCTACGTCTTTACTTTTAGCTGCAACTTCAATGCTCTTTACACTACTAATTTTTAAATCTTTAGACCCTATCGAAGATTTAAAACTTTTATGTCCTCCACCTTCCAAAACATAATTTGGTTTAAAAGATCTTTCCTTTTCTGCTGCAACAGCAGACATTAAATTTTTATTTAATATTCTCTTTTCTTGAGCATTTAAATTGTTTTTAACTGTGTAATTAGAAATACATTTAAAATGAGAATAATTTTTATGATCGAAAACATATTTAGACTCTTCTTTTGACCACTTAGCATCATATATCCAATCACTCATTTTAAAACCTATAGCCCCTGTAGATATATCATTATCGTTAGCATTAGCATCTTTCTCATTTTTAGATAAATAATCCAAAAAGTCAGGACAATCTATTTTATGAAAATACAATTCGTTATCTTCTAAACTTGCAAGATCTCCTTGATTAAATCCATTTATATCAGAAAAATATATTGTATCAGGATTTATAACAAACTCATTCATAGTACTTGTTGCTATAGCATAATTATTATATTTTTTATTATTACCAATTGAAAGGCCTTGTAGAAAAGCTGTAAAAGAAATATTTTCAACCAACCTATCCCAATCATTGTCTGTAATTACAGGAAGAGTTAATAAAAAATCTGAAGAAGAAACTAAATAATTATAATTCAGTGTTGCAATTATTAAATCATATTGAACAGAATTTCTAATAGCTTTCCTTTTCACTTCATTAAATGTTGAATTAGAATCCAATACATTTTTATCTGTTGAAAAAAATTTTTCTTGATTTTTTTTATCATATTTTAAGAAATATTTCTCATATTTAGCATCCTCACCTGATAAATCTATTTCTTTAATATCATTCTCTGTATAATCACTTAAATTTTTATATACAAAATTAGAAAAATTTGCTGCCTTTATATAATATTTAATTGCATCTAATTGTTGCTTTTGATATGCAAATTGACCTGTCATTTTTGTTTTTTTGTCAGTAATATATGTCTCATATCCTTCACTATATACTTTAGGATTTAGTACAATTGAAACAGATTCATTACTTCCATCTTGTACTGTTAAGGTAAGTAATTGATTCTTTAAATCAACTGATTTATCATATTTTGCTAATTCATTTTCTAAATAATCATCTACATACTCATCAAAATATGTTAAATGATGAATTGGTAAATCATTATTTAATTTTTTAATATTATATATTACAGTATTTCCTTGTTTTAATTCAATTGAAGTATCATTGTTTAATAAAAACCCCGACTTATTATATGTAATTCCATTAATTTTACCAGTAAAAGAAATATAATTATCTAATGTAAAATTTAATAATATTTTATTATCATTATCCTTTTCTAATTCTAAAGTATACGGTATCATCTGCTTTAAACTATAATCTATTTCTTGTTTTGCTTTTATATTATTATTAAAATCTTTGCTTGTAGTAACTTTTACACTATTATCAGAAGTATTATCATTATTTTTATGTTTCAATAATACTGGAGTATATTGTAAACTTCTAGAAGTCTCATCAGGAAAATAACTACCTTCATCTTTTTCTAAAATTTTTTTTGAATCAGCATCTGATGAAAAAGCTGCTTGACCTGTATTTGGATTTTTAACAACAATAGGTGAATATGTTGGTGAATGTATATAATATCCACTATATCCTGTAAATAATGCTAATGGAAAATATCTATTCATTAAAGATTCGTCAGCATTTGTCATATTTAATCTTGTTGCAATAGATCTCGAAAAAACATTAACAGATGCTTCTACTAATGATGTAAAATTATCTGAAACATTTGAATAGTCCTGTGAAGCACTATTTAATTCAAACGCAGTTATAGCATCATTAACAGCACCTGTTAATTCTGAATCATATTTTAAATTATTATTTAATTGACTTTTATATCCTGATAAAGTTAACGAAATTACTATTAACATTGGTATAATAATTAAAATATATAAAATTGTCATTCCTTGTAATTTCATTTTTCTCCTTTAGCATATTATCGAGTACCAGTAACTAATGATGAAGCAGTTGCTGCAATTTCAGATTTTGAAGATTCACTTACCCCTAAAATAGCTGACTTTAAAGTAGAAGCCATAGTTTTACTACTATTCTCAACTTTAGCTGATAAAGTATCACCAACATTAAGTTTAAATTGCCCTGTTGATTCTAATTGTTCATTAATCTGTGTTCCTTGAAGAGTATAAAAAGCTCCTTCTCCAATATTGGTTCCTGTAGACCATCCACTTTTTTTACCAACATCATCTGTTTTTCTGCTAACCTCTAAGTTAACATCATAAGTATTACCTGTTGTAGCAAGTTTTTGCTTTAAACTGTCTAGAGATTCTAGAGTAATAACTCCTTTTGTTGCATTAGTATTAACAAATTCTGTAACAGATGACTGCACATAAGCTAAATCAACTTCATTTTTATTTTCTGCTGTTGCTAGCATTGGAAATACAAATAATAATATAGCTGCTACAACTATTACAATTATAGTGATTGCTGTATCTTGCATTTCTTCCTCCTTAAATAATATTTAAATTTAAATATTTCTACTATATTATATTTATTTTATAACTTAATATACCTTATTTAAAATAAATATTATGTTTATTTTCTTAGACTTTTTATCTTTTGAATTTTTTTATATTTATGTTTTTATTTTTATATGATTCTCTATATTGCTTGATAAATTACTTCTGTCTTATACGTTCCAAGTTCACTTGTTACAACTTCAATTCCTGTAGCTTCATCATAAAGACCTTCTCCTGATATCTTATAGTTTAATACTGTTTCTATAAATTTTTCATTGTCAAATTTATTTAAACCATTGTTGTTTGTGTAATCAACAAGCTTACCATTTATATAACCTTTTTCTGAATGTACAAACAAATCAACTCTTTCTCTATGTGCCTGTGTAGAACCTATCCAAGGTACTCCAAACAAATAAAGGCTCTTTCCTTCTGTTTTATATTTTTTTAAAAATTCTTTATCAATTGATTTTAAATCAGAGAGCTTTTCTGAACTTAAAGATCTGACTTGTGATTCAATGTATTTATCAAAAACTTGATATTCTTCACCATTTTTATTTAAAATTGTTATTGCTATGGTCTGAGTAGGATATCTATACAAGTTTGTAATAATATCATTTTTATTTACAATTCTTTTACTCCCTTGTTTATTAACATCTCCTCTATCAATTTCAATTTCAGAATAATAATTAGGTTCTAGTGCAGCTTCATAAACTACCTCAGCAGTCTTTGTCAGTTGAGAAAACAGATACATAGTTAAAGATAGTGCTAAAACAAATATTAAAACACTTATAGCTATATATAATCCTTCTGTTACATTCTCCATTATCTCTCCTCAATAAGTTAATTAATATTTTAATAATCAAAAATTATTTTTTTATTATTTATTATTTATTATTTATTATTTATTATTTATTATTTAATTTCAGTAATTTCTATTTTGTTTACAATACCAGATTTAGGATCCAAATCAACTTTTACTGTGTAAGATCTTGTTGTTTTTATATCATTCATCATCAGATTAAATTGATTGTCTGATATTTCTTTACCACCCTCAATTGTAATTTTGTTACCTTGTGCTGGAGTATAAATAGTCTCTGGTACTCTCATTAACTCACCATTTTGAACTTGAGTAGAATAATTTTGACTCATTTCATTAATTAAAGATTTAACATCTGATCCAGATTTTCTTTCACCTGCAAACTTTTGAAATCTTTGATTATGAGTTTGTTTTTCTTGTTCATTCATTCTTGATGCTGTTTTATCTAGAGTCTCACTTGCTCCATTATAAATAAACATTCCTAATCCAATTATTAAAATTGAAAGTAATATTGCTCCTGCAATAATTAAAGCTTTTGATGCATTTTCCATCTTTTTCCTCCTATAACTTTTATTTAAATTTTGAAATAAAAGCACTTTTTT
>CAZCCM010000016.1:12689-23015 GCA_964497325.1 uncultured Lachnospiraceae bacterium
TGTCTATAAGTTTTTATAATTAAATATTTATTTCTTCAACAAATATCTTACTAACAATTCCATTTTTTGCATTTAATTCTGTTCTTATAGAATAAAATGCTGTATTAGAAACTTTATTTAATATCTTTTGAAATATTGACTTAAAATCATCTGGATCAGAAATTGAATTAATCTCTGCTCTTTCTAATGATATTTTTGTTTTATCTTTATAGCTTATAAATATTTCTGGAATCCTATATTTTTCTTCTAAGTTAAGTTGATAGTTAGCATTCTGCATAACAATATTTACAAAAGCTTTTGTTTCTAATCCAGTAACTCTACCTGATTCATACCTTTTAAATTTAGAATTGAAGAAAGATCTTTCTTCAGTAGTCATAGCATCAACAGTTTTAGAAATAGGGTTTTTTGCAATATTAAAAATCAATATACTCGCAGCAACAATCATCAATGCTACCAAAATTGAACCTATTATAATTAAAGCTTTTGATGCATTTTCCATATTTTTTCTTCCTTTTTTTAAATATTTATTTTTTCTTCTTTATTATTAATACTATTTATAGGCAATAGCTTATACTTCATTAAAGATATTTTTCCATTACTATGATATTTTTTATCAATTATTTTTAAATTTTGATCTCCTAAATACATTACAAAATTTTCTATACCTGATTTAATTATTGAGTCCATTCCAACAGTTTTTTCTTCAGTTATTTGAACCTCAATATTTACTAAATCATTAGAGCCTAATTCTTCTTGAGTATTATTATAATTAACGGTAAAGTTTATTAAACTTACTAACTCACTGCCTTTTAAATTTCTATCAAATTCGTTAAAACTAATATTATGATCTGAAATTTCTCTATTTAAAATATTATTTTTAATATTTGCTATAAATAAATAAACAATTAAAAGTAATAATATAATAAAAATTATTAAAAAAATATATACAAATATATTCTTTTTATTTTTAGTCATTATATTCCTTTCTTCTTTTCTTTAATTATTTACTATAACTATTTCTAATTTAAGCTAATTTTTTATTTGATTTAATACTTTTTTGGAATCTTTTATTTTACTTTTCTTTGTAATTTTTCTATATTTTTTACTCTATTCTTTGTCTACTTTTTGGGGTACTACATCATTTTAATTTTAATTTTAATTAATCTCTATCATATATTTTAACTACTACAGAATTTACCCTCGGTGCCATATCTTTTTCATTAAAAGTTAACTTGCAATGATATCTAAGCCTAGGATTATCTATTTCTTTTTCTCTTTCTTGCAAGTCTTGTTCTATAAACTCTTGTTGCTTAGCAGAATTAAATTCTTCACCTTTTATTTTTTTTCCATTTAATATTAAAGTAAAATCTACTTTATATGCTGATGTTTTATTTATATGATTAGTATAATTTATAATGCTTATAACATCTTCCGCAGTTGCTCCTACAGTTACAGGCTTTGCTTTACCAGAATAATCATGAGTAGCTTTAGATTCTAATTCTAAAAAAGGTTGATTAAATTCAAAAATTTTTGAAATTTCTTCTTCAGTTACTTGTTTTTGAGCAAAATTAGATACAGTTTTAAAGGCATAAACTAATATTCCTGATATAAGCATTGCTATTAAAATAGAGGCTGCTATAATTAGAGCTGTCGAAGTATTTTCCATTTATTATATTTCCTCAAAACACATTTTTTTTATTCTTCCATTTTGATAATATTCTGTTTTATCGTCAAGTGACTTAAATATTAATCTTTTAATTTTTGAACTAGCTGGTGTTATAACAATTCTAGACCATGAACTATCTTTAGGATCCGGATTAATAATAGTAATAGGTTCAGCCTCTAAAAACTTCATTAAAGACTTATTTGCTTCAACATCTTGATCTTTTTCTCCCGCAAATAATTTAATTTTATCATTATTTTTCTTCATAAAACTTTTACCGTATTTAAAATCATAAGGATATTCATTTGTTCTAAAAGGAAGTCCTGTTAAATCTATACCTGAAGCATTTAACAATTTTTGATAATTTTTTTTAGATTCCTTATCTTTCCCTCTAGTCAGTACATCCTCCATCGTTTCTTTTTCATGTCCTTCAATAGCCGTGTCATTCATATATTCATTTTCTACTAATTGTCCCTTTTCATCTTTTGTAACATAAAAAATTCTAACACGAGTGAATAAGTCTAATTTATCTTCTTTGGTATTAATTGTAGCATCAATAGTCATTAATTCTCCAGTTATAGAATTTGTAAAGGACTTTGAAAAAAAATTAGAGTTTGCACTTAACAAACCATTATTCATATTATGATCTACAGCCTTATTAATAACAGAAATAATATCAGTACCATACATTAGAGGCTTTTGATAAACCTCAAATGACCTATTAAATTCAACAATTCCAAGCTCACTGTGTTGCTGAATTTGCTCAGTAGGTAAAACACTTATTTTATTAAATACAAAAACAAGCAATGACATAATTAAAATTGCTAAAAGCATTCCACCAATAATTATTAAAGCTCTTGAAACATTTTCCATAATTAACTACATTCCTTGCATAGATGTAAAGGCCGAAGACATACTTGACATACCAATTAACATTAACGGTACAATTAAATATCCTACAAAAAGAACTATCATTGGCGCAAAACCAAAAGCTTTTCCAAGCAATGATTTTCTTGATATTAGCCTCTCATTGCTATCTTTTCTTTTATCTTGATAATATGCTCTTTCAGTATCTAACTCATCAAAGGCTTGTCTAATAGGTATACTCTCAACAGCAGCTTGTAAAGCTTCTATGATTCTAGTTAATTCTTTAAAGGATACATCTTTTTTTAACTCTTCTAATGCCTCCCACGCACCACTTTCAAAATTATTTACACACTTTGATATTTGAGGTCTAAAAATATTAGAATATCTTTCAATCCATTCTAATATCATTTCAACACTAACTCTTTCAATTTTCATTAGCATTAATATAATAGTATGATATTGCATAACTTCATTTTCCATCTCTAATTGTCTCATTTTTAATTGAAATTTAATCATTAAATTTGGTGCAGCAAAACCTAACAAGCCAAAACCTAATGCTAAAAGCACCTCAAACCATTGTAATCTTTCATTTTTAATAATATTATATTTTTTTTGAATTAATTCAATTTCCTTTTTAGCATCCTCAGATTTTAAATCATCAAATTCACTCATTCTAGACATAATATTTTCTATTTGTGAATCAGTAGGTGATATATTATTTTTTTTCATATAATCTAAAACTTTATTATGATTTTGAGTTCTCTCAATACCTTTTTTTTCGTTTACACTTCCCATTGATCCCATAATATTATAGTCTGCAGTGGGCTCTGTATAAACATAGTTCTTTGATATTATATGAGATGCAAAAAACACAAATAAAGAAACAATTGTTATAACAACAAATAGAAATAATTTATTAACATATAACCATTCTATTTTAAGTTTAGAACCTGAATCTTTAAGCAGTTGAATAATTTTTCTATACTCTTTTGTTGATTTTGATGGAATAAATTTATCAACTATCTTTTTTACAATTGGTTTTTTATATACTTTATTCTGCCATGGATTATCAGTATACTGTAAACTTCCAACAGCACCACTATCTTTTAACTTTCTAACTAAAATATAACAGATTGCAGTTAAAACTATTAATGCCAATTGTACGTATAATCCACCTTTACCATCATAAAATTGTTTAGTGAATGCAAATTGATTTATAGCCCAACTTTTAAGAGGCTCTATAGCTAAAACTGGTATTACAGATATAAAAGATAAAGATTGAAAAACATAGTCTAGTTTATCTCTTTTTAATATCTCTATTTGCATCTCTTGAGTTATATTATTTAAATTTTTTAAATATAGAGAAGCTCCGTCTTCATCTACTCTATCTCCAAATTCTTTAGTTAAATATGATATTCCTGCAAACTCTCTTAAATAATCATTTGGAGCAATATCATAGTATTTTTCTAATTCCATTTCTGGATCATCTGAAATTAATATTTCATATATTTTTTCAGCTTGTCTTGCAACCTCAGGATACTCTTCATTCTGAGCAGCCTCATAAATAGCTTCCTCAACCATATTATATTCATGATATGCATGTCGTATTTCTGAAAAGAAATCTATTTGTTGTCTAAGAAGTTTATTATCTATTTTATCTACTTGCCCTGTAATAATTGTTTCAACAAAAAATATTAATAAAAGTAATAATGAAGACATAAGAAGTAGATTATTTTTTGTAATCAATATTATCATAACAAAAAGCAATACTACAATAGGGATAATCTTAGCCATAATCTCACCAGTTTGATGTCTAGTCATATATTCATCGCCAAGATTAATAATTTCTATTCTTCTTCTTAATTTTAATGTATATCTTTTTACAACTGGAATAGTTGTACAAATAATATATACCTGTTGAAAGAATTTTTCTAAAGAAAAACTACTCTTTGTTCCTTTTTGTAAACTTTCAATGTGTTTTATTGTAGTTGTTTGTCTTTTCTTTTTTAGTAAAAAATAGATTAGAACAACAATTACAAATAAAGCAGATATAATTCCAATTCCAATTAAAAGTACTTGGTTACTCAAGTCTTCCTCCTTATAGTATTACTTCTTCTGTTTTTTCTTCAAAATCTAATGGTGCTGGTTTTTTAATATTCCATATTCTCTCTAATATTTCATCAAATCCTTCTACATCAGCTGCATTCATATTATTTCTCATTGCCTTTATATTTTCTTCTGATATAGGATTAGAAAATACAAATTTATCATCTTTCATCTCAATAATATTTCTATACTGGTATAATTCTCTATTTGTGGTTTTTGTAAAGAATACTGTTGCATTATCCATAAATTTATTCCACTTACCATCTAAAGTTTTTTCTTTTCTATGATCATAAGTATATTCATTCTTTTCTTCTATAGGAATACACTCTGTGACTCTTTCAATGTATCTTCTACCTCTAAAATCTTTAACTAAATGTATGTCAAAATTTAATACTCCAACAACTTGTTCTTCCGCTGTTTTCTCATCATTAAACATTCCAATTTTAAGTAAAGAGTTTCTAAGAGCCATAACTAAATTTGGGAAAGTCTTAGCATGGTGAGTAAATAGTGTGAACTTTGATGCAACTTGTGCCGATTGAATCATCCATGCAGCTACAGGGTCTGTTGCAACCTCTCCAACAATGTTTACAGATCCATCAGTTTTCTTCTGAACATCCAAACCTTCTTGACCTGATATAGTTTCTGTCTCTCTAAATGATAAGATATTCCTTGTAGGATATATTTTTCTTAAATGTAACTCAAAAGCAGTTTCTTGGATTCTTAAATTCATTGTTTCATAAATAGCATCAATCATAGCCATAAGCATTGTAGTTTTACCAGAACCTTGCTCACCTGTTAAAGCTAATATTCTTGCTCCTTTAACTAAATATCTTAAAATCTCTATAACATCTTCTTTTCCATCAAATAAAACTATTTGTTCTAATGTAGCTCTTTTAACGTCAAACTTTCTAACAAAGAATGCCCAAGTTTCAGAGAATGTTGGTCTAACAACTACTACTCTGGAACCGTCTTTCATTTCATTTATCTTATATCCATTTGTATCAGATAATTGACCTGGATTATTATATTTATATATATTTTGACATACTCTCTTTAATTCTGCTTCTGTACCGAAAGTTAAAAATGCAAGTCTAATAGAATTACCTTGGAAGAATATCCATATAGAATCACAAGCTCTAGGAACCTTTTGCTCCATTGCTTGCTTTAAATAATCACTATCTGTTTGTGCAACTTGTGATAAAAAGCTCTCTGGCAAACCAGAAACTCCACCAGATACACCATCAATGTTCATATCTCTAATTTCGTCAATTGAGGAATAACCTTTATATTTTTGATAAATTCTTTGTGTAATTATCTCAAGTTTATCTTCAAAAGATAAATTTAAATTTTCTTTTTCATATATTTGTTCTATTTCATCATCTGTAATAACATGAGTTGGTCTTGTATCACCTTCAATGTATTTTAAATCTGCTAAATTATATTTTTTTATAAATTCGGTTAAAGCTTCATAACCAAAGCTCTTTTTATATTCATGCAAAAGTATGTCAAACTTATCCTGAGCTGTTAAACGTGAAGGCATATCAAAAGGTAACACTTTAGAAATATTTACCTCTGTTAATCCATATTCAGTGTATAATAAGTCTGCTATTAATTCTTTAACATACTTCTTGTCGTTAACATCTCCATAAGTACAACCCTTTAAAGCTTTCTTTAATTCATATTTCTTATTTTTTCTTCTTTCTAATTCTTCTTCTGATAATCCAATATCATACAAATTAACTTTAGTTATTTCATCCAGTCTTTGTTTAATATATTGAACTAATACTTCAACTGTAAAAAGTTTATCGTTAACAGAAATATCCTCTTCCTCAGCATTTTCTTTATTCTTTTTTAGAGCTCGGTAAACTATCATACCAAAACCTACTAAAACTACAAATATTAGTGCTAAATTAATAAAAATATTATTCATTTCTTCCCTCTTGTCTTATTTCTTTTACTTTTGCTAGTTTATATATTATGTTTTAATCTATTATACTTTAATCCCACCTTGTAATATGTCTACTATTAAAAAGTTAAGATCATTTATTGTATCAATTAAATGTTGATTTCTTCCTGAATTGTTAGATAATTTTGTTTTAATTAAAAAGTCTGCAGTTTCACCTTCTTGCATTTTTTCCATTAAAGTTGTGTCATAAGCTATTGAGCAAATTCCTTTTCCCCATTGTTGACCAAGATATCTTGCAACATTATCCGCATTATACTTAGAAAATTTATCCTCTCTTGTTAAAAGAGGTATTGTTTTATCTTTTGGAAATAACTCATGTACTCCCCATAGATTTCTAAAATTTTCAATATCTTTCATTCTCTGTTCAAAACAAACAACATTAATATCAGATTTTGTTAATATCGCTCTAGACACTTCACTTTCAAGTCCTTTTTCTATATCTATATATACTAAATCATAAAACTTATTTGCTACAGATAATATTTCTACATAGTAACGTGACGATTTATCATAATCACTTCTATTCTTTGTCTTAAAAGAATCTAAAAAATCTAATCTTTGTGCAAATATTGGTTTTGTAAAATTTTTAATAATTTCTGGCGAAATTCTATTTGTTGAAACAGCTTGAACTAATCCTTCTACTCCTGATGAAATATCAACTTTACCTAAATTTAATTGCTTATTCATAGAAGTTCTTTTTTTGTTTTCTATCAACAATGCTTCTCTAATTGCAGATGAATTAAAATTAGCATCAATTATTAATATTTTATAATTTTTTTCAATAGCCATTTGAACAGCAGAAACAATCATTGATGTTGTCTGATTACTTGTTTTATTATCTTGGCTCCAAAATGCAATTACTGCCATTTCTCTCCTCTAATTTTTTGAATTTGTTTTTATAAACCTTGCAATTTCTTTAGATAAACTTGGTTCAATAGTTACACATAAATCTAACAACGAACCTAAAAAATCTTTAGAAAACTTATTTAACTTCATTCTATATTCTCTTTGATTTTCAAAAATTATAGTTAAATCACCATTATCATAAGGGAAAAATATACTTATATTTCCCCAAGTTATATTACAGTCCTTACAAACATGTGAAATATATTGTACATGATAGGGAGTTACTGTTTTTGCTAATAATATTTTATTAACTATTACTTTTTCTTTAAATTGAGATAATATACTAAGTCCAACTTTTAAACTATATATATCAAATGTTGTTGTTAAAAAAATCATATCATCAGCTGATAAACGAAAAGTACTTAATGCTCTATATGTATCTATATCTAAAAACATATAATCATATGAATCTAATTGTGCAGCTTCTTGTAAAGCTTCTAAATCTCTAAAACCTACAGCTAAATCAACACCTTGAGTTGTTGTTATGTATTTTTCTTTTGTGTTATCAATAGCAGGAGTTATAAATCTAGATTTTTGCATTCTAGTAGTATCAACTAGCAAAACTTTTTTTCCAAGATTATGTAAAATTATAGCTACATATTGTATTAAATCTAATTTATCAAAGCCACCTATAAAAGCTATTTTTTTCAATTTGCTTCCACCTCTTTTGTTTCATTTAAAAAATAAAGTTAATAATCAATTTGTACTAATTGATCTATATACTCTTCTCTCTTTTTATTCATTTCAGTTATTTCTTTATTAATAGCATCATATACTCTGTCTAATCCATTTTCTTGCATCGCTTTTGTCTTTGCTTCAGTAATTGTTTTTCTAACTCCAGCAGTCTTATTGTGTTTATCAATCAAAGCTTCTCTTGCTTTTACTGTAACATTTGAATCTGCTTTTATTAAATCCCAAGCTTCTCCACTTAAAGGATATGTTTGAGCTGCGGCTTTTTGAATTCCTGGATTAACATATGTTGCTGCATAAAGTTTAGAACCTTCAATTAAATATGACTCAACCATGGCATTATTAAAAACTAAAATTTCATCTTCTGTCATTCTAATCCAAATAGATTGAGCATCAGCTTTCTCAACAGATTTCTTTGAAATTACAATAAAATCTTCACCTGTTGGCAATAGTAATCTGATATCTATAACATCTTGGTCTTTTAATTCTGAAGGTATCATAACCATATTAAGTTCATATAGTCTTAAATCATGAGAATCTTTTTCTTCTTCAGATATAAGCATAGATGTAGTGATTACTGTTCCTTTTGGTATTCTAGTTTTAGAAAGTATTTTTTTACCTTCTGGTGTTAAATCAGTCGCTGTTGCTATTTCTTCACTTCCAACTGATACTATTGTATTTTCTAAAATTGTATTTGTTAAATTAACTTCTGAATATTCATTAATATCAACACTTGCAACTAAAAGTTCTCTTTGTTTAATTTTTTCTTCTTTTAGTTTAGCATTTGCATTTCTAAGCAAAACAAAAAGCCCTGCAACAACAACTGCTGCAACTAATACTGCAACTCCAAAGCCCAATAGAAAAGAATTTCTAGTTCTTCTTTGCATAGGATTAACTGTCATTTCTCCCTCCAACAATACATTCTTAATGTATTTCTTTATATTATAAATTACTATTATTTTACACAACAACTCGCTTATATTCAATATTATATCTTCAATGTAATATAAAAGTAACATGCTTTTTATGTTTATAATATTAAAATAAAAAACTATTAATTTTCTTATGTTCTAAACATTTCACATTAAACAAAATATAAAAAACACATATATTAATATGTGTTTTCTATTTTTATATTGTCTATATTTTTTATGTTTTTTTGTGTTTTTTGTGTTTTCTATGTTTTCCTTTAAAAATTAGTCTGTTGTATATGGTAAAACAGCAATATGTCTAGCTCTTTTTACAACTTTAGCTATATCTCTTTGATGTTTTGCACATGTTCCTGTTGCTCTTCTTGGTAAAATTTTACCTTTTTCATTTACAAATCTTTTTATTGTTTCTGCATCTTTATAATCTAAAACATAATTTTCTTCTTTACAAAGTAAACAAACTTTTCTTCTCATTTTTCTATATCTATAATCATCTCTGTCTCCAGAATTTCTATTGTCTTTATAATCTCTTTTAAATTCTCTTTTATTATCTCTGTTTTCTCTATATGGTTTTCTTGAATCTTGATTATATGTTTTGTTCCCAGTTGATTCTGTTTGTTTTTCTTTAACTTCTTCTTTTTTTTCTTTCTCTGTCATAATATCCCCCATTACTCTTATTCAATGAAAGTAAGATCATCTTCTGTTTCATCAACATCTATCTTAAATTCGTCTGAACTTAATTCTGCAAAATCAATATCTTCTTCTTGTTTTTTAGGACTTGATTTTGGAATAGAATTTTCACCTTCATTAAATGATTTTTTGCTTTCTGCAAACTCTACTTCTTCTGCTACAACTTCAGTTACATATCTTTTGGTTCCATCATTAGCATCATAACTTCTTGTTTGTAATCTACCTGAAAGAACTATTTGCATACCCTTTTTAAAATACATTGAAACAAATTCTGCTGTTTTATTCCATGCAATAATATTTATAAAATCTGCATCAACTCCATCTTCTGATTTAAATCTCTTTCTTACAGCAACACTAAAAGTTGTAAATATTGTATTATTTTGTGTATATCTAACTTCTGGATCTTTGGTTAATCTACCTAATAAAATTACTTTATTCATTATTACCTCTCTTATTTTCCTTTTTCTTCTTTAGTCTCAACTTTTGTTTCAGTTTCAACTTTAGTTTCT
>CAZCCM010000017.1:0-19338 GCA_964497325.1 uncultured Lachnospiraceae bacterium
TGCAAATAGGTTCTCTGGGATTGCTCCTTCTAAGTTACTGCAAGAATAAAATGTATCAAAAAAACTTGTAACTAATGGACAGTTTGCAAATAGGCTCTCTGGGATTGCTCCTTCTAAGTTACTGCAAGAAGCAAATGTACCAGAAAAACTTGTGACTAATGGACACTTACTAAATAGGCTCTCTGGGATTGCTCCTTCTAATTTACTGCAAGATTCAAATGTCCAACTAAAATCTGTGACTTTTGGACAGTTTACAAATAGACCTTCTGGGATTGCTCCTTCTAAGTTACTGCAATTAGCAAATGTACTTCTAAAAGTTGTGACATTTGGACAGTTTGCAAATAGGCTCTCTGGGATTTTTTTAAAACTAGTATTTCCAGCAAAAGTACCTGAAAAATCTGTTACATTTATAAAACTGTTTTTACTAGGCAAAGGTATTTCTTCAATTCTTACAATTTCTTGCATTATAAATGAACTAAAACCATTTTCACCCCAATGCTTTAAAGTTATTATTGGAGATAAATCATAGCCGGCACTATACGGGTTATATTTTCCTGTCGTTTTTCTAGTGTAAGTTCTAGCTGTTTCAGAAATAGATATTAGCTCTTTTGATTCAGGTTCTAATTCTAATTGTAAGTTATTTTTTATGGATGATATCATAGGTCCAAATTGAAACTTAGTATCAGGAGCACTTACGCCTGATATCTGTATTTCATAAGTTCCTTCTATTTCGTATGTATATGTTGGATCTGATGTGTTTTTTGGATTTTCAAAGATAGAAGATTCATCTCCTACATTCCAATTTATTGTTAATCCTTCTGTATTGTTTATTGGTAATGTTACTGTCTGCTCAGGTCCTGTTGTTTCTACAATTAAAGTCATATTTTTTAAATGTTCATTACCTGGAGCATCTGCATCAGGTAGACTATTAATAGCATCTGCTATTTCCTTACCTTTAACTGTACCATCTGCTACATCTATTGTATATTTATATGATCCATCTCTTTGTAATCCTAAATATATTTTCCTATATGTTGTCCTATCATAATCATCACCTTCGTTTAATAGTATCTTTTTTTCTGCTATCATACGATTAATAAAATCTTGCTGATGTTCTCCAGTTTCTCCTATACTAAAAGCTATCTCTAAATCAGCATCTCTAGCATAAATTTTATCCATTATGTCTCCATATCTTCCAGCTATTTTTGTTTCTTTTGCTTTTTCAACAATGCTGTCTGGACCTATAATTAAAGATATTGTCACTCCTGCTAATATTAATAGTATTATTATTGTTACTACTAATGCAATTAATGTTATTCCTTTATTTTTCATATTTAAAATCCTTTTTTCATTATATCTATTAATCTTAGATTACTATTTAAAATATGATTTGTCTATATTGCAATGATTTTTAATCTAATTTTACATAAAAATATACTAGTTTAATAAAAAAGTAAGCTTAATTTAATAAACTCACTTTTTTAAAAATTTTCTTTTTTCTAATATTGGTCCTATTTCTATTATTTTTTAAAACAAACTATTTCTAAATTGAATTCTAAAAATTAATATCATTTATTATTCTATAGTTAATATAGTTTTCAACTAATGTATACATATTTTGTATTTTATTAATTGTATCTTCATTTTTAAATTCTACTTTATTTTTTATTTTATTCATAAATTCTTCTTTAACTATAATTTTTAGACCACTTACAAAATTATATCCAAAGACAAATGCAATAATACTCATCCATTGATCAACAGGAGTTTTTACATCAGTATTTAATACAGTTTTCTCATCCATAAATTCTTCATAAACTTTATCTGATAACAAAGAATTTTCTAATTCTTCTTTTGAAAACTTTGATGTTTTTAATACATCTTTATTTGCCCTAATATTAAATGCATCTGTCTTATCTGCATCCCTAATAATCTTTGTATGAAGTAATTGCTGTTCTGTTAATCTTTTTGTTTCTATTTCATATTTATTATGGTTTAAAATAGCTTCTTTAAAAATACTATCATACTGAGAATCTTCTAAAAATTTTCTCATTAAATCATCCTTAAATAATATGTCAGCTGCATATTTACCATGATCCATTGTTTTATAATCTTCAAAACTATTGTATTTCACTATTTGTTCAAATCTACCTAAATCATGAAATAATGCTATTACTTTTGCTATAAAAACATTTTCTTCATCTAAATTCAATTCTCTAGCTATATACTCAGAATATTCAACAACCCTATGAGTATGTTCAAATTTATATTTAATTTTATCTATTTTAAAATCATAATTTTCTTTTATATATTTATTAAATTTTTCTTCTATTTCTTCGTATTTTTTTATATAGTTAATTTCTTCCATTATTTTATTTTGCTCCTTCTTACTTTTTTAAACTTGCATTACAATACAATTCTTTTAATAATATCTATATTATACCATAAAAAGCCTATTTAGTATATAAATAGCTGTTTTAACCCAATTTATTCTAATTTATTATAAATAAAAAAAGCTTAGTATAAATACTAAACTTTAACTTTATATGGCAGGGGCTGAGAGAATCGAACTCCCACCAACGGTTTTGGAGACCGGTATACTACCGTTATACTAAGCCCCTACAATAATAAAATTATAGCACGGTAAACTTCTTTTATCAATACAAATATGTATAATTGTTTAATTAGTTTGTCAATTTAACTAATTGTTTAATTATTTCAAAAGAGAATCAATAAATATGTCTTTTATAAAAAAGGAGAACACTCAAGAAATCAATGACATCTTGAGTGTTTGGTTTAAAAAATTTTTTTCTATTTGTTAGTCCAACCTTTATAGCCATTTTGTGGCTTATAGTGTTTTTCTACAAATTCGAGATATTCTATGTAGTGTATGATTTTTTCTAGTAAAACACCTAGAAAAAAGACTACTCCTACAATGAGTTCTTTTTTTGCAAATTCAAAAAATTCTATTGCTCCATTTTCAAAGGATCCTACAAATCCTATGAAAAAAATAAAGCTCACGCAGAATATTATTCCTTGAATAACTACTAAAACTTTTTTTGCTAATTTTTTCATAATGTTCTCCTTAAGGTTTTAAAAATTAAATAAACTTTTATAATTAATAAATACAATTTTAGTATATAAAAATATTATCCTTTTTACAATTATTAGAAGTCTTTTCTTTATATATAATATTTTTTATTAATATTCTTATAACTATTGTTTTAAGATAATTTATTAAATATATTTTTTATAAAAATTTTTTAATTTTTTTAAATTTATAAAATTAAACATATATATAAGGAGAACGCTCAAGAAACCAAAAAGGTCTTGAGCGTTTAATCTAGAGACATAAATCTAATAATCTTTTTCATTTTCTTTAAGAAAATGATCTTTTTCATTAAACTCAGTATATCCAAAAGTTTCTAGAAACCGTCTAATGAAAATAGTTACAAAAATAATTGCTACTACAATAGACTCTTTTCCTATAAACTCAAGGAATTTAATACTTCCATTCAAATAGGAGTCTATGAATCCTATTATGAAAAAGAAACCAAATATGTTTGTTAATACTAACAACACTTCGATAACTGTCTTTATAAGCTTTTTCATATTGCCTTCTCCTTTAAAAACTTAAAATTTTTTTAAACTTTTTTAATTTATATTTATAATTTTAGTATATTAAAATATCATTCTTTTTTCAATTATTTAATTCTACCATTTACATTAACATTTACATTAACATTTATGTTTTTTTGCATTGTTTAAGTTTATTTTTATTTTATTCTTTTCTATTCTTTAATCATATCTCTTAAATTTTTCAAAAATATTTTTTTAATTTTTTTAATTTATACAATAAAACATATATATAAGGAGAACGCTCAAGAAACCAAAAAGGTCTTGAGCGTTTGATTTAATGAAAGATTCTTAATGATCATCATAATGATCATCATAATTATCATAGTCATCATGCTTTTTCTGTCGAATTAAAAATTCGACATATTCTAATATTTTCCGTAATATTGTTATTATGGAAAATATGCTTATAACAAGAAGCTCTTTTTCTAAGAAACTTCTATACTTCAATATTCCTATTTTATGAATTATTATAAGCCACATAAATACAAAAAAAAACATGACTGACAATATTTCCAAAATAAATATTATCCACCGAATCACTTTTTCTTTCATAATTTTATTCTCCTTCCTTAAGACTTTAGATTTCTTATAATCTAATCTACAATTTATATTATATTAAAATTTTGCTTGTTTTACAATTATTTAAATTCTTTTCTATTATTTCCCAAAGTAAATGCAATAAGAAATACTAAAATAGTACAAATTGCATTTAGGCTGAGAAGTAACGATTTAAATTTTTTTCTGATAAATATGTATTTTTTTTATTATTTATTTTATTTCTATTTGTTTTATTTTATTTTATTTATTACCTATTTTTTTATTACCTATAATAAATAAAAATACAGAACTTTTTAATTCTGTATTTTACTATATTTTTATATATTATTAAGTATTCCTTATTAAATTAATTCTTTAATTCTTTAATTCTTTAATTTTTTAAAATAAAGTTTAATCTATGCTTTATTTTCACTACCAAAGACATCTTTTATTTTATGATAAACAGTTTCATATATTATTTCTCTAGCTTTACCTAAATATTTTCTAGGATCAAAATCTTCAGGTAGGTCATCAAATTGCTTTCTGATAGCAGCAGTCTGACCTAATCTTAAATCTGTATCAACATTAATTTTAGCAATACCATTTCGAGATGCTTTTCTTAATATTTCATCCGGAACTCCCTTTGCTCCATTAATCTTTGCACCATGTTCATTTGCTTGTTTAAATAACTCTTCTATAACTGTTGAAGCACCATGAAGAACAATAGGTGTATCTGGTATTAATGACTTAACCTCTTTTAATATATCAAATCTTAAATTAGCTTCACCTTTAAATTTATATGCACCATGACTAGTTCCTATTGCTATTGCTAAAGAATCACAACCTGTTAATTCTACGAATTCTTTTGCTTGTTGTGGATCAGTAAACTTTGCTTTATCCTCTTCAACATTAACTTCATCTTCTATTCCTGCTAATGTACCTAATTCTGCTTCAACTGTAACACCTCTAGGATGAGCATAATCTACTACCATTTTTGTTACTCTAACATTTTCCTCATATGGAAGAGCTGAGCCATCAAACATTACTGATGTATATCCTGCATCAATACATCTTTTACAAGTATCAAAATCAGGTCCATGATCTAAATGTAGTGCTATTGGAATATCTGTTTCTTCAACTGCAGCATCTATCAAATTTAGAACATATGGAAATTCCATATATTCTATTGCAGACTTTGAAGTCTGTAATATAATCGGTGATTTTAAATCATTCGCAGCTCTAGTTATAGCTTGAACATTTTCCATATTATTGAAATTAAAAGCTCCAACTGCATATCCTTCTTTATTTGCTTTTTCAAGCATTTCTTTTGTATTTATAAGCATTGTTTTCTCCTTTATTTTATTAATATTTTCTTTATATCTATTTGTTTTAAACATATATGAGCCTATAATTGCTACATCAACTCCAAGTATGTTTAACATTTTAGCATGTACATTTGTAATTCCACCATCTACTGAAATTAATAGATTAGGGTTTATTTTTTCTTTTTCTTGAATTGCATATCTTACTTTATCTGTAATATTCTCTAAATATTTTTGACCACCATAACCAGGTTCAACAGACATAATTTGAAGTATATAGATTTTATCCATATATTTCTTTATACTCTCTATGCTAGTATTAGGTTTTACAGCTAATCCAGGTTTTACTCCATAACTTTTAATTTGATTAATATATTTTAATACTTCTTCTTCACTTAAATCTTCTGGATGGAAAACTAAAGAATGTGGTTCTAATGATACGAATCTATCAATATTTTCTTCTAAATCTTTAGTCATTAAATGTACTTCAATAGGTAACATTGTTATGTTTTTTAATTTAGAAAAAGCTAAATACATTTCTTCTAAATTATTTGGTGTAACAAACTTACCATCCATTGGATCTACATGAAAAGAATCAACACCTGAAGCTTCTAAATTATATACTTGCTTAGTAAATTCTAAATCGTTTAATATGTTTAATATTGATACTGATACTTCCATTTTAACTCTTTTCTTTTGTTTATTTGTTTATTTATTTGTTTCTTTTTTTATGTTTTTTTTATGTTTATTTATTTCTATTTATATTTTTTTTTGCATTATTTAAGTTTATCTTTATTTTATTTTATTCTATTTTATTCTTTAATCATATATCTTAAATTTTCTTTAAAATAATTTTTAATTAAGGTATATTATATTCTGTTTTTTCAGATATATTAATAGACATTTTTTTCTTTAACTCACCATTAACATAAAGATTTAAATCAACTGGTGAACCAAAATCTGTAACAGAGAATTTAACACTAAAGTTTTCTTCTGTATTTTTAACAACCCTATCATTTACAAAAGTTTCATAATCTACAGTCATTTTAACAGTAACATCTTCTTCAGTTGTAGCATTTAATAACTTTTTAAAATTAATAATTACTTCTCCTTCAACTATTTCTGCAGGTTGTGAAATAAGTACTTTAACTGTTGTTCCTTCTTTAACTGTCTCTCCTCCGATAGGTTCAGTATTTATAACTTTTCCTTTATCTCCATTCCATATTTGATTAGAAATTTCAGATTTTAATTTTAAATCTTTTAACTCTTTCACAGCTTCTGCTTCAGTTTTTCCTCTAAGATCTGGTATTTTTACATCCCTATGTTCTGGTCCCTTACTTACAAATACTTTTACTGGCTTTGATAAAGGTGCCTCTGTTTCTTCTTCAGGCTCTATTTTAAAAACTGTTCCTTCTTTTATATCTGCATCTTCAGTAAAATCTTCCTTCCATTCAATTTGAAACTTAAGCTTTTCTAATATTGCTTTTGCTTCATCTTTTGTTTTCCCAATTATATCTTTTGGTATTACAACAGTTTCTTCTCCCTTACTTACAAATACTTTAAATTTAGTTTTTAACTTTACTTTAAAATTGTCTTGATATCTTGGATCTTGATCAAACACAAAATCTTTCTCTACTTCTCCATTATATTCCTCAATAATTTCATAATCTGTAAAACCATTTTCTTCTAGAAGTTTAATTGCATCATCTTTACTAAGTCTTTCTTTTCCAAACTCCCCTGTAAGATTCGGTATATTCGCTTCCTTATTTGATCCTCTTCCTGTTAACACATATACTACAAAAATTATTAATGCTATTAACGCTATAGAAAGAACTCCAATAAGCACATATCTTAGCCAAGGTTTTTGTTCAAACAATGTTGGTTCTTTATCTTCTACCTTAACCTTTGATTGTATTGTAGGTATTATTCTAGTTACTGACTCTTTTATAGCAGAATCAATATGTCTAAAATCTGCATCAGGACTTTTATTTAAAATTTCTAAATCAACTAACATTTCAGCTGCAGATGAATATCTTAAAGCGATATCTTTTTCTAAAGCCTTTAAAATTATTTGATTAAGTCCTAATGGTATATTCTTATTTATTTCAATTGGAGGTGTTGGTTTTTCTTGAACCTGTTTTAATGCAACAGAAACTGCTGTATCTGCATCAAAAGGAACTTTTCCAGTAACCATCTCATACATAACTATTCCTAAAGAATATATGTCTGATTTTTCATCTGTAATTCCACCTCTTGCATGTTCAGGTGATAAATAATGTACAGAACCCATAGTATTTCCAAAAGCCGTCATTGTTGCTGTTGTAATTGCTTTTGCGATACCAAAGTCTGTAACTTTAGCAACACCATCTTCAGTAATTATAATGTTATGAGGTTTTATATCTCTATGAATTAAACCATTTTTATGGGCAACATCTAAAGCTAAAGCAATTTGTTTAGCTATATTTACTGACCATTTCCAAGACAATTGCTTTTCTTCTCTAATAATTTCTTTTAAAGTTTTACCTTTAATAAGTTCCATAACAATATAGTAAACTTCATCTTCATTTCCAACATCATATACTGAAACAATATTAGAATGTGTTAAAGATGCTGCTGACTGAGCCTCTTGATTAAAACGCTTTATAAAGTCACTATCAGTAGTAAATTCATCTTTTAGAACTTTTAATGCAACTTCCCTATTTAACTTTATATCTTTTGCACGATAAACAGTTGCCATCCCTCCTATACCAATTTTTTCAAGAATTTCATATTTGTTATTAATAATTTTGCCAACTAAATTCATATTAGTCTCCTTATTTTATATATTTTTGTTTTTATATTTATTTAAAATTTTAGTTATACTTAACAAATATAACTGAAATATTATCTGTACCACCAAGGTCATTAGCTTTATTAATTAATTTTTCAGCAATATCTTCATTAAAAGAATCTAAAACAATTTCTAGCATTTCTTTATCACTAACTAAATTTGTTAGTCCATCTGAACAAATAATTAAAATATCATTAGTATTCAATTTTTTATGTATTAGTTCGGCTTCTACAACAATCTCTGTTCCTATAGCTTTTGTAATCATATTCTTATCGGGATGAGTAGAAGATTCTTCTTTAGTTATCCTACCATCCGTAATTAATTTTTGTATATAACTATGATCTGTTGTTAATTTATTAATTTTTCTATCTCTAATCATGTACACACTGCTATCACCAACATGACCTATATATGCATCATTTTTTATTATTAAAAGGATTTCTAATGTTGCACCCATTTTATTTAGTTTCTTGTCTGTTTTAGCTTTTTCAGAAACAACAATATTAGCATATTCAATAGCACCATTTACTAATTTTAAAATATCTTCTTTTTCCTCAAAAGTAATCTCATAATTATTTAATATATATGATCTTGCAGCAGTAACAGCTAGCTGGCTAGCAATATCACCACCTTGATATCCACCCATACCATCTGCTAAAATATATAAATTAATTCCTAAATCCTCTTCAGGTATATATATTGCATCTTCATTAATATCTCTTGCTTTACCTAAATCTGATTTTGCAAAAATTTCCATAAGTTATTATGTACTCCTTTTTCTTAATTGACCACAAGCTGCATCAATATCTTTTCCTAATTCTCTCCTAATTGTTGCAACTATTCCGGTGTTCATTTAAATAATCTCTATATTTTATTACTTTATCATCTGTACTTTTTTTAAAGTTTGCTTCTTCTATTTCATTTATAGGTATCAAATTAACATGAGAATGAATCCCTTTTATTAAATTAACTAATCTTTTAGCATCTTCTAAATTATCATTTTTATCCTTAATTAACGCATATTCAAAAGATACTCTTCTACCAGTAGTTTTAACATAATATTTTACAGCTTCTAATAATGCATCTATGTTAAATTTATTATTTATTGGCATAATTTGAGATCTTGCTTCATCAGTAGTTGCATGTAATGATATTGACAATGTAGATTGAAGTTTAAGATCTGCTAATTTATATATTTTATCTGCAACTCCACAAGTAGAAATGGATATATGTCTTGCACCTATTTCTAAACCTTTATGATTATTTATGTTTTCAATAGCTATTACTAAGTTGTCAAAATTATCTAAAGGTTCTCCTATTCCCATGAAAACAATATTTGATATTTTAATTTTTTCAAGTTTTTCAACCTCTAATATTTGTTCTATAATTTCACCTGCTGTAAGATTACCAGAAAACTTAGCCTTTGTTGAAGCACAAAATTTACATCCCATCTTGCAACCTTTTTGTGTTGATATACAAAGAGAGTATCCATGATTATATTTCATCAAAACTGATTCAATAGCATCAGATGTTGGTAATTTAAATAAATACTTTTTTGTACCATCTATAGACTCTTGTTTTTCTAATAATTCTAATTTTTCAATATAGAATACTTTTTTTAATTTTTCTCGTAATTCTAAACTTAAATTAGTCATTTCATCAAAAGAGTCAACTCTTTCTTTATATATCCAAAAATATACTTGTTCTGCTCTATATGGTTTTTCACCAATACTATTAAAAACCTCTTTTAATCCATCTAATGTATATTCTTTTATCCCTTGCATATTCTATTGTTTACTTTCTTTATCTTTATTTTATATGATAATGACATTATATATTTTTTATAGCAAAGTTGCAAGATTAATAGATTAAAACATAATAATTTAGTAATCTGAAACTATAATAATCTAGTAATTTAAAATTATAATAATAAGGCATTAAAAAACTCTTGAGATAAATTATCTCAAGAGTTAAATGGTTGTTTTTTACAATGTTACATAGGCAGTAATTTGAAATGTACGCCCCACCTTATTTGTAGTATTTCCAATGACTCTGTAAAATTTTTTCCCAATTTTCTCATAAAAATCTACATGATTAATTGTAATCCAAGAATAGTACCATCTTGTTCTATTATTGGCTAATGGAAACGGAATTAGAGATTTAAACATAAATCTTTTCCCATTTACGGGTTTACCCTCAAATGCTTTGCCAACATATCCCAAAGGATATGTTTGTACTCTCTTGTCAAGAAGAAAGTACGAATCTCCATTTTTACATATTACTACTTTGACTCTATCGGTAACTGTAAATTCCAGTACCGGACAAACCACTACTCTTTTTGATGTTGTTCGAGTCTTTGAAACTTTCATAAGAAAAATTTCATTTTCTTGATTCAAAATAACTTTCTTATCAACCATAGCAATATAAATATTGCCTGATTCCTTTACTATACATTCCATAGGAATGCTTAGATTTTCATTTCCACAGCGTACTACAGCTTGTAGACCAAAGAAAGTCTCCTCTAAGTCAATAATATCAACCTCATCTCCATTTTTAATCTTATCTGGAGGAATAAAAATTCCTCCATCACAAAGACTTTTTACAAAATAACACCGATTATCATTGCTCTTTTCCATTTTGTTCTCCTTTCCTTATATAAGAAAATAATCAATATTGATTCTCTTTAATTATACCACATAATTTCTTATATATATATATACTTTTATTGCTTTTCCCTTGAAAAATAACGCTTTTTATTGCTTTTATTAAAACATAATAATCTCATAATTTAAAATTATAATAATAAGGAATAAGGCATTAAAAAACTCTTGAGATAAATTATCTCAAGAGTTAAATGATTACAACTTTACAAAGAAACATAGGCTGTAATCCGAAACGTATGCCCCTTGTTGTTTGTTGTTTTACCGATAATTTTATAAAAATTCATACCAATTTCTTTGGCAAATTCTACAGAATTAATTATTATTATACTATTCCACCATCTGGTCCTATTATTAGACCAGGAAAAAGGTATTACTGATTTAAAAATAAATCTTTCACCTTTTACAGGTGGACCTGCGAAAGTCCTGCCAACATAGCCAAAAGGTCTTGATTGTACTCTCTTGTCAAGAAGAAAGTACAAATCTCCATTTTCACAGAGTCCTACTTTGACTTTATCGGTCACCACAAACTCCATTACAGGAACTATTATAACTTCATTAGAAGTCACTCGAGTTCTAGTAATTTTCATAAGAAAAACCTCATTTTCTTGATCTAAAACAAGATTTTCATCAATCATGGCTATCTTTATAATACCAGATTTACTTATAATGCATTTTTTAGGTATACTCACTGTTTTTCTTCCCAACCGTATTACCAGTTGAGGACCAAAGAAAGTATCCTCTTCATATAAAATTTCATATATTTTGCCATTTTCCAATTCTTTGGGTGGATTAAATCCTAATCCTTCGCAACGTCTCCGGATAAAATATCCCTCTTTCCTAAAATCTTTTGTTACCATTTTTACCAACTCCTTCCTTATTAAAGAAAAATTTTATTATTGATACTCTTTAATTATACCACATAATTTATTATATATATACTTTTATTGCTTTTAGATTTCATAATAATCTAGTAATTTGAAATTATAATAATTAAGTAATAAAAAAACTCTTGAGATAAATTATCTCAAGAGTAAAAAAATTAAAATTGAATACGAGCTTTTATATAATTACTCTTTCTGGATTTTTTAACTATTCCAGATATTTCATAAAAGTTATCTCCTATTTCTTTAATAGCCATAGGATTTAATCTTATTCTATTTAAATTTAATAAAGGTTTTTTATTACCCCTATTATATGCATTAACAGAAATAAATTCAAAAGGCTTACCTACTTTTGGAGGTAAATCAAAACTCTTGCCAATATAGCAAGAATTATTATCCTTTATTGAATTTGCATATGCAAGATATACACAATATAAATCTCCCTCTGTTGAAAGAATATAACAAATGTTACTCCCTATGTTATCCTTCCTTACGGGATGGATAATTTTTTCTTTCACAAATACACTTGGTTTCTTTGTGATTTTAACACGAAGAACTTCATTATCTTTAAATAAAGATATAGGATTTGTGCTTATACTAAGATAAACATTTCCTGTAAATTCAACTATTACCTCTGCAGGTACTCTGATCCTTTTCTTCTTTTTCGTTTGTAAAAGAAACTCTTTTCCAAACGAAGTCTCATACTCATTTACTATTTCATATAGTTGACCATCAATCATATCCCTTTCGGGAATGAAATTCTTTATATCGGACATTTTCCGATATAACTGTTTGCTATAGTATCCTATCCGTGTCTTCTTACCGTTTTCCATTTTTTTAAGTCCTTTCTTTTTAGTTATAACTAAAGTTATTAACATACTTTCTTAATTATACCACATATTCATAGAAATATGAATATATAGCTTAGAGGCTTAATATTTCTCAAAGTAAATGCAATAAATAATATTAAATATAAAAAAAGAGTTTATTTTTATTTAAACTCTTTTCTTTAAAGTACATTAATTTTTACTATTTAGTTTTATTAAATTTTTTCTTCAATACGAAGAAGCCTATTATATTTTGCAACTCTTTCTGATCTTGCAGGTGCACCTGTTTTTAATTGACCTGTTCCTAATCCTACAGCAAGGTCAGATATAAATGTATCTTCAGTTTCACCTGATCTATGAGAAACTACAGCTTTAAATCCTGCACTATATGCTAAATTAATTGCATCAATTGTTTCTGTTACTGTTCCTATTTGATTTAATTTAATTAAAATTGCATTTCCTGCTCCCATCTCAATTCCTTTTGAAAGTCTCTTTGGATTAGTAACAAATAGGTCATCTCCTACTAATTGAATTCTATTTCCTAATCTTTCTGTTAACTTTTTCCAACCATCCCAATCTTCTTCTCCTAGTCCATCTTCTAAAGTACTAATTGGATATCTATTAACTAAATCCTCCCAATAATCTATTAATTCATCTGTAGTTTTAAATATTCCAGCTTTAGGTAATTTGTATCCACCCTCCACTTGCCATTCTGATACTGCACTATCAATTGTTAATTTAAAATCTTTACCTGGTTCATATCCAGCTTTTTGTATTGCTTCCACAATTAACTTTAAAGCGTCTTCATCATTTTCTAAATTTGGAGCAAAACCTCCTTCATCTCCTACACCACCAGATAGATTTCTTTCTTTCAATATTTTTGCTAAATTATGATAAACCTCTGAACACCATCTTAGTCCTTCTTTAAAGTTTGGGGCACCTACTGGCATAATCATAAATTCTTGAATATCTACATTATTGCTTGCATGTTCTCCACCATTTAAAATATTCATCATAGGAACTGGTAGAATTTTTTTATCTCCCAAATATTCATATAATTCTTTACCTTGTAATTTAGCTAAAACTCTAGCTACTGCCATTGATATAGATAGTATAGAATTTGCACCATACTTATCTTTATTTTCTGTTCCATCTAAAGAAATCAACTTATTGTCTAATTCTTCTTGAGTATTAAATTCAAAATCTTTTAGTCCTTCCCAAAGTTCATTATTTACAAATCCTACAGCCTTTAAAACTCCTTTACCTAAATATCTACTATTATCCTTATCTCTTAATTCTAATGCCTCAAAAGCTCCTGTAGAAGCTCCTGATGGTACAGCAGCCATCTCTGTTACCCCTTGTATTGTAACTTCTGTTTCTACTGTTGGATTCCCTCTTGAATCTAAAATTTCTCTTGCATAAACTTTTTCTATTTTATACATTTTTCCTCCTCTTAAAATGACAAATTTATATCTATATTTTAATATATTTATATGCTTATACTTGTACTTGTACTTGTACTTGTATCTATACACATATCTTTATATAAGTTATATGCATTTATATTATATATATTATTTTATTTAATCATTTGTCTATATATTTTTTATCTACTTTAAATATATCAAATGAAAAGACAAAAGAAAAGACTATATGTTAAAGAAAATAATTTAAATAATAAAAACACATAATAAAAGAGGGGAGAATCTCCCCTCTAATGCAATTTAAAGAAACGTACATTTCTTGATTCATTAATTTTTGATTAATCCCCAAGCATCAACTCTAGTTACAGAGTTTGGTTCAAAGATATTAATCTTTCCTTCACTAATTTTTAGTTCTTCTTCAAGCAATTCTATAAAGGATTTCTTTGCATGATTGTTACCATGAGTTACAACAACAGAAGCAACATCCTCAAATTGATTAATAAACTCTAAAAGCTCTTCTGCATGTGCATGTGCACTAAATTCAGATGTATTTAATACCGTAGCTTTTTTAACAATAGTTTCACTACAAAATTTAATTTCTTCTCCCTCTTTTGCATCAATCAAACTTCTTCCTAAAGTTCCTTCTGTACAGTAGCCTGTAAAAAGGACTGTGCCTTTCTCTTGTCCAATTAACCCCCTTAGATAAGTATTACTTGGTCCATATGAACCATTACCTGATGATGAAACAATTATAGCAGGAGAATCAGACTTAATAATAGAAGCTCTTTCTTCTTGCAACTTCAATTCACAATTTTTTCCAACAACTTTAATATTCCTAGGATAAAATAATTTGTTTTTCTTAATACCTAATTTTCCTTCTCTTGCCAGTTTATTATATTTGCTTCCTAACAAACTATCACAATAAATTGAATAATCTTTTGGAATATGCCCCTGTTCTTGCATTATTCTAAGTTCTAATAATACTTCTTGTGTTCTACCTAATGAAAATGCAGGTAACAATATTTTATGTCCTTTATTTATAGCATCTGACACTACATTAAAAAAAACATTCTCTACGCTATCCTTCATAGAAGCCCCATAAGTGGATTCACATACAATGTTCATACGCTTACGATTAAGTTTATAAGGTAGGTTCTTATCTATTTTAAAAAACCTATTATTTTTTTTATAATCACCAGAAAATAAAATGTTTATATCTTTATGTGAATTATAAAAACATCTTATATAAATCATAGACGCTCCAAAGATATGTCCATTTTCCAGAAAAACTGCTTCAATATTAGGTGTTAACTGAATTCTAGTATTAAATTTAACTCTTTGTAGTCTATTGTTTACTTGCCTTACATGAATTTCTTCATATAATTTTTCATCATTACCATTCTTTTTGTTTTTTTGATAATCTCTACACATGATATAAAAATTATCTTCTAATGAAATTGGAATAATGTTGGCTGTAACATTAGATACATAGATTTTTCCTCTATACCCTTCTTTTACTAATAAAGGTAAACGTCCAATATGATCCACATGCGCATGTGTAATAACACAAGCATCTATTTCTCCTGCTTTAAAGGGAAATACTTTATTCTTACTTCGATTTTCTTTTTCTATAAAAGAACCGCAATCGACCAAAATTTGTTGAATAGAACCATCAGGAAGCCGTAACTTAACTAGGGTACAAGACCCTGTTACATCATCTGACTGAGTTTCTAACTCAACCCGAAATGAACCGTTTGACATTTTATGTCCTCCTTAAATTTTTTATAAAGTTTGACAAATCTGAACAAACTTTGATTTTACTATAATTTTATTTTAACACAGAATTTAATGTCTAACAAGAAAAAATAATCTATATCTATATATAGATTACTTAATTTCTTTGTTTTACTTTTATTTTCAAATATATTTTCCTTTTACTTTATATATATTATTCAGTAATTAATCTTAGCTTAATTAACACTCTCATTAATTTTTTTGATTTAACTAAATATTCAATGTCTTCTTTTATAATAACTTTTGTTTTAAAGATTAATACAACATAAACTAAAACTCCTATTATTATAGAAAGTAAAGTTGAAATTGTATTCCCTATAAAATATGACATAGCAACATATGAAATATAAACTAATATTCCCATAAAAGTAGAAATTAAAATTGGCTTTAGTACATTCTTAGAAAACTTCACTTTTAAATCTACTTCTTTTCTTAAAGCATTAAATAGTATAACAAAAGTAATCAGTTGACATACAATCGAACTCACAGCTGCACCATAAATATTTATAGTTGGATTTTGTACCAAAATTATATTTAATATAACTTTCACTACAGCTCCTATCAATAATGCAATCATTGGAATAAACGTTTTACCTATTCCTTGTAAAGATCCACTCATTGTTTGATTATATCCAATAAATATCATTGCAATTGAAAGAAGCATCATAATGTACATTCCTTCTGGTGCTGTTGGGTAAAGCATTCTCAATATAGGATTTGCAAGAGCAATAAGTCCTGCAGCACAAGGTAATATAATTACTGTTGAAATAAACATTGAGGATTTTATTCTATTACTAATTTCTTTATCATCTTTTAATGCTTTTGCTGATGCTAATGACGGTACTAAAACTGTAGATAAAGCTAAATTAACTGCTAATGGAAGCATTGTTATAGTTTCAATCTTGCCTAAGATTCCTTGCATTTCCATTGCCTTGGCTTCTAATTCTGCTTTAACATGTATAATACTTGCAAATGCTTTTTGTATGCCTCTACTTACTGTAGCAGTATCTATTACATTATTTAAAACAGATATAATTGAACTTGTTGTAATAGGAATAGAATATTTTAAAATTCTTCCTAAAAGTATTGTTGTTTTAACATAATCCTCTGTAGATTTTTCTTCTTTATCTACTTTTATTCTTTTTCTAAAATAATAAATTACTAAATATATAAAGGTTATTATTATAGCTATTGTAGCTGAAATATTAGCTGCTGCTGCCATTATATGAGGCTCTTTTCCTAATACTGCATAAACAAAAGCTATCGATAAAATCGAATTTAATAATTGCTCTAATATTTGAGATACTGATGTTGCTGTCATATTTTCCATTCCTGTAAAATATCCTCTTATCATAGAAGATGCAGAAACAAAAACTATTGCAGGTGACAAAACTTTAAATATTAAAGCTAAGTCTGGAACATTTAAAAAATTTGTAGCAATATAGTCTGCACCAAAATATAATGCAAATGACAATATTGCTCCTATAGAAATAAATGTTGTAGAGCATATTCTAAAAACTCTTTGTGCTCCCTTCATATCTCCTATAGCAACTCTTTCCGATACAAATTTTGCTACAACAGTTGGCAATCCTATTGAAGCTATAGCCAACATTAAAGTATAAATTTGATAGCCTGCAGAAAAATATCCTGTTCCTATATTTCCAAAACCTGGAACATTTACAATTACTAAACGATAAACTAAACCAAATATTTTAACTAATATTTGAGCTATCACTAGAATCATCATTCCTTTAAAAAAAGAATGTTTCTTTACTTTTATTTTACCATTTGAAGGAATTTCTTCTTGTATTTCTCTTTCTTGTTTTATTTTTTTTTGTTTTTCTTCTTTTATTTTTTGTTCCTTATCTTTAATTTTTTCTTCCTCTTTATTTTCTTTTATTGTATTCTTTTTAACTTATATGTTTTTATCTAGCATATTTTTCGGGATTTAAAAAACTTGGATATACTCCTATTTTATTTGGAGTATGCTCTGGTAACTGATATATATCATGTCCAGGATACTCATTTGCTTCAATTATAACTGGACCACTTTTTGCAAGAGCTATATCCCAACCTATATATCCCATATCTGGAATTTTTAGAGCTAATTCTTTTGCCATTTGTATAATTTCCTCCCAATAAGGAAATTTAAAACCTTTTATTATATATCCTGTATATGGATGAATGTCATACAAGTTTTTCTTCTTATCAATAGCTTTATCTAAAACAATTCCTTTTTTTACATCAATAGGAACTGTCATTCCACCACTATTAAAGTTATCCACAAATCTCCCTTCATTACCTATTCTAAAATATGTTTGTATAACATAAGGTTTTCCTTCTTTAAGTAATGTAACTACTCTGATTGTATTTATAGAACAAGGATAAATTTTTGATACTTCTTCATTTTGAATAACAATCTCTTCTAAAATATATCCTTCTTTATCATTAGACCATCTTTTAAGCATTTCATCTAATACTTTTTCATCTTTTATATCTTCTGCTTCTATTTTTTCTATGCCTTGTCCACATCCTCCATAAATTGGTTTAGCTAAAAATCTTTTTTGTGTTTTAATCCAATCTTTTACTTCTTTAAAATTATTAGTATTCACTTTAATCCATGATCTATGCAAAAATTCTTGAAATTCAGTATTAAACTTTTCTTTATTTTCTAATATATCAAAAGCTTCTGGTTTATTATATTTTTTTATTAAATCATTATTTCTTCTTCTTGTTAAATATGTTTTCCTTTGTTTTTCTGTTAAATTATACATTTCAAACAAATTATAGTCTGAATAACCAGCGCCATGTCTCATTCCACACCATATAACATCAAAAAACAAAAAGGTTTTGTTTTTGCCTGTTTTTTTAGATATCTCATCTATAGCCTTAAACATAGCCTTTTTATCCATATCTTTTATTCTTTTTATATAATATTTAATATTCCCCATTTTATCTCTTTCCTAGAAATTATTTAATTTAATTTAATTTTATTTTATTTCATTTTATTTAAATATTCTGAAAATAATTCAACATTATCTTCTCCTAATTTTTTTAACATTAAATAGCCTCTACTTTTCAAAGACTCAAATTCTTCTTTATCTGTAACATCATCAATAAGCACTTTTTTTCCTCCATAATATGCTTCTGTTACAACAGTTGTAGCAACACCAACAATATATTCTGAATTATCTATCGATTCTGATGTTTTTATTTCAAAACTTTCTATGTTTTCTGGTTTAAATATGCTCTTCAAATATTCCATATCAGTCATTCTTGGATGTGCTCTTACTATTAATTTTTTACCTTTTGATTCTAATTCTTCAGCTATTTTTGATAAATTTTCAATTCTTCTGCACTTGGTTGTCTTTTATCAAAATTAGCTATTGCATCCAATGTTAATTTTCTTTTATATTCTGCA
>CAZCCM010000018.1:0-2688 GCA_964497325.1 uncultured Lachnospiraceae bacterium
ACAAGATTAGAAGGGCTTGATAAGATGTTTCCTGCACAAGAAATATTAATACAGTCAGGTCAACTAGTTCAGTATGCTGCAGGATTATTTGGATATAATAAAATACCATTAGGTGTAAAACAAAAAATAGAAGAAGTTGTTCGTGAAGTATTTGAAGAATACGGAATTATTGAAGTATCTCTTCCATTATTACATCCAAAAGAAATTTGGGAAACATCTAGCAGATGGAAAACATATATTGATGACGGTGTAATGCTTCATACCGAATCAAGTAGAGGTGTTTTTGCTCTTGCTCCAACTGCTGAAGAAGCAATGGTTGAATTTGCTAAGCAAAAACTAAATTCATACAAACAATTTCCTGTTATATATTACCAAATGAATGAAAAGTTTAGAAATGAAATTAGAAGCAGAGGTTACCTTATGAGAGGTGTTGAATTCACTATGATGGATGCATACTCTTTTGATACGTCTTATGAAAATTCAGAACTTTCATATAACAAGGTATATGAAGCATATGTAGAAATATTTAAAAGATTAGAATTAGATGTAGTTTCTGTTGTAGCTGATAGTGGATCAATGGGAGGCAAAAAATCTGAAGAATTTATGATTTTATCTCCTTTAGGCGAAGATACAATATTATACAATAAAGAAAATAACACTGGTCTCAATACAGAAATTTTAGAAAAAGAGAATTATCTTGAATTCTTAAAAGCAGAATACGGAATAGATAATTTAGAAAATTTTAAAGAAGTTAAAGCTGCTGAGTTAGGACATGTTTTTAATTTAGGAACTTTTTATTCAGATAAAATGAATCTAAAATATACAGATAAAGATGAAAAAAGAAAGCCAGCATATATGGGTTGCTATGGAATAGGAATATCAAGAGTTGTTTCAGTAATATACGAGACAAGTATTTTAAAAGATGGAGATAAAATTAAAGGAATATCTTTACCTCTTTCAGTTGCTCCATATTTTACTCAAATTATTTATTCAGAAAATAAAAAGAAAGAAGCAGAAGAATTATATAATACTCTTCTTAAAAGCCATATTCCAGTTATCTTAGACAATAGAGAAGATAAAAAACTTGGTATGGGGGTTAAAATAAATGATGCAAAAACACTAGGTACTCCTTTTATAACTATACTAGGAGATAAAGTTGAAGAAGGCCATATAGAATTAGAATATGTTAAAACAGGCGAAAAATACATACTACCAAAAGAAATATATATAGCTACACTAAAAAATATTAAAGATGACAGAACTTTTGATACAACAAATATAAAACAATTTAAATGTTAAAGAATATCAAAAAGCTACAATAATATTAAAAAATAATATTTTAAATATAATATTTTAAAAAAAGAAGTGAATTGAAGTGCACCCCTAAATCCGGACTCGGAGGAAGGGGTGCACTTCATAATAGCACTTCTTTTTGATTTTAATAAGACCTCTTTTATGCATGAAAATATTTAATTGAAACAAACTCTTTCTTTAATTTTGCTAACTCTTCTTTTTTTGAGTTATATGCTTCAATAGCATTTTTTAAATAGTCAGGTATTTCTTCTATACTTTCTCTACTTGTTAAATATCCCTTAGAATAAAGTTCATGATATTGTTGTCTATTATAATTATTGACTTTTCTTGCAATATTATAGTGTTTTAATGCTTTTTTAAATCTATCTATTTCTGACCTTAATGATTCTACATAAACAGATAAATTATATATTTCATATTCCGTTTCATCTATAACAGATTTTAATAATGCTTTAAATATAGTCTTATCTATTGCTTTAGATTTTCTAGCCTCTTTCATTTCAGTTAAAATCTTTATTTTACTTTCTTTAACACCACCATCATTTAGTAAATGTTCATACATATTTGCTACTGCTATAATCTTTGCCTCTAAAGGTATATCTTTATCTTTTAAACCTTGAGGAAAACCAGATCCATCTAATTTTTCATGATGATAATATGGACCTGCCATAAATTCTCTTAAAGTATTCTCTTTTCTACATATATTAAATCCAACTTCACAATGTTTTTTATATTCATTAAATTCTTCATCTGTTAATTCACTAATTTTCTTTTTAGCAATTTGTGGAGGTATATATAATTTTCCAATATCATGAATATATGCACATGTTGTTACATATTGTATAAATTCTTGATTAAAATTAAGATAATTGCATATTTTATTTGTTATATTAGCTACATTTTCAGAATGTTTACCAAGTCTAACATCTAATGAATCTAATAAAGATATTTGATATCTAACATCTTTACCTAAATTATATACCTTTAATATATCCGTTGTATAAAGGTCAAATTTTCTTTTTATGCTATCTTGCTTTTCTTGAATATCTTTCATATTTTTTATCCTTTAATTTTTATTGTACCTTTTTGCTTTATTCTTTATCTATTTTTTGGGGTACTACATCATTTTTTTATTCATTTATTCATTTATTTTTTTATAAAATTTCAAAAAATTATCTAATAAACTATTAATAAATTTTCTAATAAATTATTTTCCTAAAAAACTTTTTTATTTTTTCAATAATGATTGAAAAAAAAGATTCTTTTTCTTTTTCAATCATATAGATATCTTCTCTTATTTTTTCTAAATTTTCTTCACCCTCTTCAGCTTGTTCTTCTCTTTCTATATTTGTTTCTTTATTATTTAAAGTTCCT
>CAZCCM010000018.1:2788-9020 GCA_964497325.1 uncultured Lachnospiraceae bacterium
TTCATTGTTATTATTATTTCTTTCTTGTTCTTCTTTTTCTGCTTCTCTTATAATTTTTCTAATATCTTTCTTTTTTTCTGAATCACATAAATAATTAAAATATATCATTGCAATTAATTCTCTAGTTTTTGTTTTTAAATTCATTTCTTCAAGAGATATATTATGATCTAATTTTGGAATATATTCTACTGATTTATTTTTTTCCCAAAATATAATTAACTCAGGTGGAATTTTTTTAACTAATTCTTCATCTGTATTTTCTAAAATATCTAATAATTCACTTACTGCCTCTTGATATTCTTTTGTTGGCATATTTCTTTTCCTTTAATACTTTATTATTGAATTAATTCTAATACTTTATTATCGGATTAATTCTTTGTTGTTTTATATCACTAAATACAAATGCAGAAGATAAATATTTCTTTGCTTCTCTTGCTTTTTCTAAACTATTTGTATGAATTATAGCAAGTTTTCCATCACCTACTTTGTCTCCTACTTTAACTTTTAATATTATTCCAACTTGGTGATCTATTTCATCTTCTTTTTTTATTCTTCCTGAACCTAAACTAAATGCTGCTTTTGCTACATCTATTGCATTTATTTCTTTTATCCATAAATCTTTTGAGGTTAATTTTTTTCTTTTCTCTTTATTTATATTATATTCAACAATATATTTTGCTTCTTCAAAATTTCCCTCTTTTATATATTTTATATCACCACCATGAGCTTCTATTAATTCTAAAAACTTATTATATGCTCTTCCACTTTTTATTTCTTCTTTAATTATTTTACTTGCTTCTTCTCTCGTATATTTGTCACTCATTATTTTAGAGCCTAATGCATAAACCACATCTAATACATCCTCAATTTCTTTACCTTTTAAAACATCTATTGCTTCTCTAACTTCAAGTAAATTTCCTATGCTATATCCTAAAGGTTCCTCCATAGAAGTTATAACTGAGGTAATTTTAATGTTATTACTAGCTAAGTCTTCCATAGTATTAGCTAACTTTAATGCATCTTCTTTATTTTTCATAAAAGCGCCACTACCACAAGTAATATCTAAAACAATATTGTTTGCACCTGATGCTAATTTTTTAGACATAATACTACTGGCTATTAAACCTAAAGAATTAGTACATCCAATACTGTCCCTTAGCGCATATATTTTTTTATCTGCCGGAGCAAGTTCTTCAGTTTGTGCAGTTAAAGATATTCCAATTTTTTCTACATTCTTTTTTATATTTTCTAAATTTTGATTTATATTATATCCTTTAATTGCTTCTAATTTATCTGCTGTACCACCAGTATATCCCAAACCTCTTCCTGACATTTTAGCAACCTTATATCCTAATGATGCTAATATTGGCATTAATATTAAAGTAACTTTATCTCCAACTCCACCTGTACTATGTTTATCTATAATCTCTTCCGCTATATCGGAAAAATCTAATACTTTTCCTGAGTTTTTCATAGAATTAGTAAAACATCTAATTTCATCAATATTTAATCCATTAATCATTATAGCTGTAATTAAAGAAGAAGCTTGATAATCTAAAATTGAATCTTTTGTATATCCTTCTATAAAATATTTAATTTCTTCTTCATTTAAAGCTTCTTTATTAATTTTCTTTTCTATTAAATCTTTAATATTCATATTATTTTATTTATCCTTATCTTTTGTAGTTAGTAGTTAGTATTTAGTAGTTAGTAGTTATTTTTTTATCCTATTTCCATCTTTGTCCAAGTGTACAAATGTTTTTCTATGTATTGGGCTTAATCCATATTCTTTTAAAGCATCATAGTGAGCCTTTGTTCCATATCCCTTATGTTTTTCAAATTGATACTCAGGATATTTTTTACTCATTTCTTCCATAATTTTATCTCTTGTTACTTTTGCAAGGATAGATGCACAAGCTATCGAATATACTTTTTGATCTCCTTTAATAACTGCTGCATATGGTATATTTAATGTATCAATTTTATCTAATGCATCTGTCAAAATATATTCAGGTTTTATTTTTAAATCTTGTATAGATTTTGTTAAAGCTTTTTTAGTTGCTTCTAAAATATTAAACTTATCTATTTCTATATTATCTAAAATTCCTACTGCATATGATATTGCTTCTTCTTGAATTTTAATAAACAGTTCTTCTCTTTTCTTTTGAGTTAATTTTTTAGAATCATTAACTTTTTCTATTTTAGAATCCATAGGCATTATACAAGCAGCTACAACTACAGGGCCTGCTAAAGGTCCTCTACCTGCTTCATCAATCCCTGCTATTAATTCAATATCATATTTTGTTCTAATATTATTTTCTATTTCTTTTAAAGAATCTAATCTTGTATCTTCATCAATCATCTTTTGACATTCTTTCTAATTCTCTCATTTCTGAATATACATATGTAAATGAACCATCAGCCTTCCTATAGCCTTTAGTATAAACTATCTCTTTAGTTCCATAATTTACAAAAATATTTGTTCCTGACTCTTTAATTTTTTTAGGAAGATTCATATTGTCTAAATCTTCTTCAGTTAAAAATCTCCAAAGGGAACCTGATACTGACAGGCCTAAACTTTCTATCTTAACTTTCATTTCTTCAGTTAATTCATATCCAGGCAAATCAGTTTCTATGGGATTAAACTGATGTTTTTCAGCATATTCTTCTATTTTAGGATAAAGTAAAGACAAATTAGAATACACTTTAAAATTACTAGTCTTATTTAAAGCTCTAAATCCAAAATATATTGAAGTACTTGTTATTACTATCATTACTAATAATGTTATAGCTAAAGCAATTAATGTTACACCTTTTTTATTCATATTATCCTCAATTTTTTATAATATTTTAATTAATATTATTATATATCTTAAATATCAATATTTCTACAACTAAATACAATCTATTTAATTTTGTAACATATGTTTGTGTTTTCTAGAATTTTTAAACATATTGTAATATTTCTCTATTGATTACTTTCTTCTTTTTACTTATAATAGTAAGGTAGTTTAAAAAATAATAGCTTAAAAAAAAGGAGAGAAATGAAGAAAAAATATATTTTTGGAGTAAATAATTATAACGGAGTACATGTAGAAGGTTTAAAGGATAGTCTTTATGATATTAAAGAATATATTCCAGAAATGGAGATAATAGAAGAAATTTTAGAAGATGAAGATGACTATATAGCTAAAAATTTTAATACAGTAGTAACAACAAGCAATAATGTTTTTGAATTTTCTGATAAAAAAATAAAAGAAGGATATATTCCGTTATTATTTGGTGGAGACCATTCTGTTGCTATAGGAAGTATAAGTGCAACTGCAAATAATTATAAAAATCTTGGTCTTTTATGGATTGATGCACATACAGATATTAATACTGAAGCTTCATCTATTAGTAAAAATATCCACGGTATGCCTATATCATACTTATTAGGGAATGATAATGAAAAATTATCTAAAATTGGAGGTTTTAAACCAAAACTACTACCAGATAATATAGTATACTTTGGACTTAGAGATGTTGAACCACAAGAAAAAGAAATAATAGATAAATTAAACATAAAATCATATTACTATAATGAAATTCAAGAAAGAGGTATTGAAATTTGTTTTAAAGAAGCTTTAGAATACTTAAATAAATGTAATTCTTTACATATACAATTTGACTTTGATTCAATGGATCCAACAATATTCCCAGCAGTATCTGTTCCAGTTCAAAGTGGGTTTAATCAAAAAGAAGTAATCTATATGTTTGACAACATACTTTCAAATGATAAAGTTATTGCTATTGATTTAGTTGAATATAATAAATCTTTTGATAAGAACGAAGAATCTTTAAATTTTGCAAAAAAATTAATTGATAAAATTCTAAATGAAGAATTAAACAATTTATAAAATAAATAAAAAATACATTAAATATATTACCCAATTAAATAATTAGTAGAATATTTAATAATCTATATTAAGTAGAAATAAAGCTTTAGCAGGTAACGTTTGACCTGCTTTTGTTCTATCTTTAGAAGCTATAATATTAGGGATTTCATTATAAGGAATTTTTCCTAAACCTACATCTAATAAGGTACCTGCTATTATTCTTACCATGTTGTATAAAAAACCTGAAGCTGTAATTTCAATATATATTCTTTTTCTTCCATCATCTGGATTTACTACTTCTTTAACTTCTGTTTTATATATTGTTCTTACACTATTTTTACTTGAAACCCCTGAAGATTTAAATGCTGCAAAATCATGCTCTCCTTCAAAATATCTAATTGCTTTTTGCATGTTAATTATATCTAAATTACTATACATAAAATATTCAAAATCTTTTGTAATAGAAGACTCTGTATCAGAATTATTAATAACATATCTATATGTTCTACTCTTTGCATTATATCTACTATGAAAATTATCTGGTACTACTTCTGCAGATTTAATTATTATTTGTTTCTTTAACTTCGAATTTAATGCGACTGGATATTTATCAACTGAGAAATTTGAATTAATATGAAAATTTGCTACTTGATTAAAAGCATGAACATTAGTATCTGTTCTTCCTGCACCAATTAATTCAACTCTCTCACCTGTAATTTCATAAATTGCTTTTTCTATACTACCTTGTATATTTAACTTGTTTGGTTGTTTTTGCCATCCATTAAAACCTATTCCATTATATTCTATTATTAATTTTATATTCATATCTTTACTATTTATTCTGGCTTTTATATATTAAAAACTTCTTTTTTTATTTAAATTTCTTTTTAAACATTTAAAATATTTAAAATATATTAAATATTTTTTAATATTATTTCATTTATAATTTGAGGATTTGCCTTACCTTTTGTTGCTTTCATTACTTGACCTACTAAGAAAGCTAAAGCCTTATCCTTACCTTGTTTATAGTCTTCTATTGATTGAGAATTTTTTTCTAATATTTCTAAGACTATTTTTTCTAACTCTTCTGTATTTGAAATTTGGGTTAAACCTTCTTCTTTTATAATCTGTTCTGGGTCTTTATTTTCATCAAACATCTTTTCTATAACAATTTTTGCTGTTTTACTATTTAAAACTTGAGAATCTATTAATTGAATAAATTTAATAAAATTATCAGCTGAAATTGGTATTTCTTTTGGATCTAATTGTCCTTCATTCATTAGTCTTGCTACATCTGACATCATCCAATTTGCTACTTCATGTATACTTTTTGTCTTTGAAATTACTAACTCAAAAAAATCTATATATGCTTTATCTGAAAAGATAAATGTTATCTGTTTGTCTGTTAATTTATATTCATTAATAAATCTTTTTCTTTTTATATCTGGAAGTTCTGGTATTTCTTCTTTAATTTTTAAAATTCTTTTTTCATCAACTTTTATAATAGGTAAATTTGTTTCTGGATAATATTTATAATCTATACTTGTTTCTTTAGTTCTCATTGAATAAGTTTTGCCTTCAACATCATCCCATCCTAAAGTTTCTTGTATTATTTTTTCATTTTTTTCTAACAATTCTATCTGTCTTTTTTGTTCATATTCAATTGCTCTTTTTATTGATCTAAATGAATTCATATTTTTTATTTCAGTTCTAGTACCAAAAGCTTCATTGTTTTTGTTTACAGAAATATTTATATCAGCTCTATATTCTCCTTCTTCCATTTTAGCATCTGTAACACCTATATATATCAAACTTTCCCTAAGTTTTTCTAAATATTCAATGGCATCATCTGCAGAAGTTACATCTGGTTCAGATACTATTTCTATAAGAGGAACACTTGAACGATTAAAGTCTAATAACATACCTCTTCCAAAAGGATCATATATTATTTTTGCAGTATCTTCTTCAATCTGAATTCTATTTATTCTAATTTTTTTATCATTTTCTAAAAGTATATATCCATTTTTTGCAATAGAATTTTCTTCATCTTGAGTTATTTGATATCCTTTTACCAAATCTGGATAAAAATAATTTTTTCTATAATGTCTACTTTTATTTTGAATAGTACAATTTAAAGCTAAACCTGCCTTTATTGCATAATTTAAAACTTCTTCATTAAGCTTAGGTATAGCTCCAGGTAATCCCATACATATAGGACATATGTTTGTATTTTCTTTTTCAATTGAGCTTACTTTACAATTACAAAAAGCTTTTGTTTTTGTTGAAAGTTCTGCATGAACTTCTATTCCAATTACTAAATTATATTCTTCCATATTATCTCTTTATTCTTTATT
>CAZCCM010000018.1:9120-16838 GCA_964497325.1 uncultured Lachnospiraceae bacterium
CTTCTATTCCAATTACTAAATTATATTCTTCCATATTATCTCTTTATTCTTTATTAATTTTATTTATAGCTATTTTAGTTATTTTTTCTTTGTTGATTTTTTTGTTTTACTTGATGATTTACTTGAAGCTTTAGTTGATGCTTTTGTTGTTTTATTATTTGTTGTTTTCTTTTCAACTTTTTTATCTTTCTCTTTCTTTTTATCCTTCTTTTCTTCTCCAGGTTTAGTATATGAGTAATATTCGCAAGCTCCTTCTACATCTTTTTTATTATTTTCGCAAATGTAGTATTTTAAACCCCTTTTAGATTTTCTAACATGAATTGTTCCACCACAAATTGGACATTTTTCTTCTATTGTAACTACTATTGTTTTTGTGTTTTTGCATTCTGGAAATCCTGAACATGCTAAAAATTTACCATATCTACCATGTTTATATACCATTGGTTTACCACAAATATCACATACTTCGTCTGATACCTCATCTTGTATTACAATCTTTTCCATTTTTTCTTTTGCTTCGTTTAATTGCTTTTCAAAAGGAATATAAAATTCTTTTAATAAATCTTTCCAATATACCTTACCCTCAGCTACTTCATCTAAGTCCTTTTCTACTTGAGCAGTAAATTTTGCATCTATTATATTATCAAAATGCTTTATTAAAACATCATTTACTATTTCTCCCAATTCTGTTGGAACTAAATTTTTCTTTTCTTTTTTTATATATCTTCTTTCAATAATTGTTGATATTGTTGGAGAATAAGTACTTGGTCTTCCAATACCATTTTCTTCCAATACTTTCACAAGGCTTGCTTCTGTATATCTAGCAGGTGGTGCTGTAAAAGATTGTATTGGATCAAAACTAATAAGCTTTGCAACATCTCCTACTTTTAAGTTAGGAAAATCAACAAAATCACTTTCTTCACTCTTATCTTCTTCTATATTATATACTTTTAAAAATCCTTGAAATTTTAATGTTTGTCCAGACGATCTAAATTCATATCCATTAACATTAAGCTTTATTCTGATAGTGTTATAAATAGCTGGTGTCATTTGGCTTGCTATAAATCTTTTATATATTAAAGAATAAAGCTTATATTGATCTGGTGTCAAATATGCTTTTATACTATCTGGATCAATATCTGGATATGATGGTCTTATAGCTTCATGAGCATCTTGAGAATCCTTAGATTGCTTATAATATCTATTTTCATAAAATTCTTTTCCAAACTTTTCTTCAATTACTTTTTTTGCAGCAGTTCTTGCTTGTTCAGAAATTCTTGTTGAATCTGTTCTCATATATGTAATTAACCCTGTAAGTCCTCTTTCAGGCACTTTAATACCTTCATATAACCCTTGAGCAACAGCCATAGTTTTCTTAATTGTAAAATTAAGTTTTCTTGAAGCATCCTGTTGTAATGTTGAAGTTGTAAATGGAGGAGTAGGATTTTTCTTTTTTGTTCCTAATTGTAAATCAACTACTTTAAAATCTTCATTTTTAATTTCTTTTAAAATATTATCTACTTGTTCTTTATTTGTTAATTCTATTTTTTTATCTCTACCATAGAATTTAGAAATAAATTCTTTATCTCCATCAGATAAAATGGCATTTAAAGTCCAATATTCTTCTGGTACAAAATTTCTTATTTCATTTTCTCTATCAATAATTAATTTTAATGTTGCACTTTGTACTCTTCCAGCAGATAAACCTGATTTAATATTTGCCCATAATAATGGTGAAATTTGAAATCCTACTAATCTATCAAGAATTCTTCTGCTTTGTTGTGCATCAACTAAATCTTGATCTATTTTTCTAGGATTCTTTGCTGCTTTTTGTACTTCTTCTTTTGTTATTTCATTAAAAGTAACCCTTGATTCTTTAGTAAGAGGAATATCTAAAATATGTGCTAAATGCCATGCAATAGCTTCTCCCTCTCTATCAGGGTCTGTTGCTAAATATACATCTTTACCTTTAGCTTCTGCTTTTAATTTTTTAATTAAATCACCTTTACCTCTAACATTTATGTATTCAGGTTCAAAATCATTTTCTATATCTACTGCCAATCTTGATTTAGGTAAATCTCTAAGATGACCCATTGATGCCAATACTTTTGTTCCTTGAGGTAGAAACTTTTTAATTGTTCCCGCTTTCGCTGGTGATTCTACTATAAATAGTTTACTCAATTTGTCACTTCCTTTATCTCTTTATATATTCTTTCAATTACATTTGTTTCTGCAATTGATTTTGCTTTATTTCCCATTTCTTCTAATAACTTTTTATCAAATATTAATGAATCAATCATTTTTAAAAGAATTTCTTTGTTTAGATCTTTATTTAATATTATTTTAGCTGCACCTATTTCTTCTAAAACTGATGCATTATCAACTTGTCTATTTGCACTTTCTGAAGGATAAGGTATAAATATTGCAGGTTTTCCTAATATCATTATTTCTGTAACAGTCATTGCACCACTTCTACAAACCATTAAATCAGTAATTTCTAACATTTCTGTCATTTCATATATATATGGAAAAACTTTTACATTTTTTATATTGTTTATATCAATATTACTTTCTCTTAATAGTTCTTTTACTTCATCATATTGTTCTCTGCCTGTTGCCCAAGCTATTTGATAATTATTAATATCTGTTGTTTTTATAATATCTACCAAAGTTAAATTAATGCTTTTTGCACCTTGACTACCACCAGTTACTAAAATAGTAGGCAGATTCTCATTGAATCCAATATTTTTAAATATATCAGTTTTTTCTTTTTTTGTAAATTCATGTTTTTTTGTATTTGTAGGATTTCCAACTGTCACTAAATTTTCTTTATATTTAAATTGTTCTTTTGCTTTGTCAAATCCTAATAATATTTTTTTTGCACTTTTATTAAAAAGTTTTACAACTCTTCCAGGAAATGCATTTGATTCATGTAGAACTGTTGGAATTTTTAATCTATTTGCTGCAATAAAAACTGGTGCACAAACATATCCGCCTGTTCCTATTACAATGTCAGGTTTAAATTCTTTTAAAATATTTTGAGCATCACTAATAGATGATATTGTTTTTATAAAATTTGATATATTAGAAAAAGTAGGTAATGACTGAAGACCATAGGCTTCTATTTGTTCTAATTCATAACCAGCTCTTGGTACTAAATCATTTTCTAAACCTTGAAAAGTTCCAATAAAAATTATATCTGCATCGCTTTCTTCTTGTTTTATTTTATTTGCTATTGCTATTGCTGGGTTTACATGACCACCAGTTCCAGCTGCAACTAACACTGCCCTCATCATCTTTCCTTTCTATTAGATATCCTATATATACTTAATAACATTCCTATTGCTGTTAAATTTACAATCATTGCTGTTCCACCATAACTAAAGAATGGTAGTCCAATTCCAGTAACTGGAACTGTATTAGTTATAACCAATAAATTTAAAATTATTTCAAAACCAAATAATGTTGTAATTCCTATTCCTAAAAGTTTTCCAAACATATCTTTGGCATTATGGGATATAATTGCTGCTCTTACTAATAAAAACATAAATAGAATCAATAAAATCATAACACCTGTGAATCCAAATTCTTCTGCAAATATTGAAGCTATAAAATCATTTTGTGGAAATGGTAAAAAATCTTGCTTTTGTCTACTTTCTCCTATACCAACACCTAACCATCCACCTGATCCAATAGCATAAAGGCTTTGTAATGTTTGAAAACCTTTTCCTTGAGCAAAATCCTCTGGATTTAACCAAGCTAATATTCTTTCACCTCTAAATCCAGAAGCTCCTGAAGATAAAGTATATATAAATACTCCTACAACACCAGCTACTCCTAAACCCATAGTTAATGCAACATATGCCAATCTTACTCCTGCAACAAACATTTGTGAAAAGGCTACTATTCCTATAACCGCTGCTGCAGATAAGTGATTTTGAAATATAAAAATTAACCCTGCTACTAATCCTGCAACACTTAAAGGAAAAACAAATCCCTTCCAAAACTTTTTTATTTCTCTGTTTTTTACTAATTTTTCTAATAGTCCTGCCATCACAACTATCATTCCTAATTTTATAAATTCAGAAGGTTGAAAATTAATTCCTCCAATATTTAACCATCTTGTTGCTCCACCTTCATCTAAACCAGACACTTTAACAATTGCAATTAATGCAAAAATCAAAATCATTATTACTATACGAAGAGCCTTATTGTTAAACTTTCTATAATCAAAGAACATCATGGCAAATAATCCAATCATTCCTATTCCTAAAGCTTGTGCTTGTTTTATAACATAATAATATGGGCTGCCTGCATCTGTCAACCCTATTGAAGAAGATGCTGAAAGAAGAGTTAACAAACCAATAAGTGTTAATAAAATTGTAAAAACAACTAAAGGCAAGTCAAAATTTTTTGACCAAAAGGTTTTTTGATTTTGACTATTAGCTTTTCTTTTATTTTTTGTTTTTAACTCTCTTCCTTTTTTATTTTTACCCATTTGTATCCTTTAAATATTTTTTTTATTTACTCTTTTTTTATCTTTATCTTTTACTTTATCTTTTACTTTATCTTTTATTTTATCTTTTACTTTTTTAATATATCTTAAATAATATTAATATAGCTCCTATTAAAAGAGTTATTGCTGTAAATACTAAAACTACCGTTTCTTCTTTCCAACCAGATAATTCTAGATGATGGTGATATGGAGTCATTTTGAATAATCTTTTACCACCTGTTTTTTTGAAATAAAATATTTGCAATATTACTGATAAAGTTTCAATTACTGGTATAATTGCAACAAATAACAAATCCAAAGGTCTGCCTAGTGCAATTGCAATTAATGCTATAGTTCCTCCTAAAAAAAAGGAACCTGTATCACCCATAAAAACTTTAGCTTTATGCCAATTATATTTTAAAAATCCTAAAAATGCTCCCATTATTATACTACTAAAGATAGCTACATCATATCGTTGATCAATAATCGAAATAATAAAAAAGTAAAATAATATACTTGCTCCTACTGAACTTGCAAGACCATCAACTCCATCTGTTAAGTTAACTGCATTTGGTGTAGAAATTATTACTAATATTGATAAAATAACATATATTAATATATTCATTGAAACAGTTGTATTTATAAATGGTATTGTTATTAAGGTAGGATTATTAAAAGTAAATAATTCTAATATGATAAATAATATTGATATTAAAGTTAATAGTACCATTTTTTGTTTAGGTGATATTCCATCAACAGATTTTTTTTCTACTTTAAAGAAATCATCTATAAATCCAATAAGTCCAAACGCTAAACTAAGAAACATTAAAATGCTTATTGAATCAATATTTTCTAAAAATACTGGTATTTGAAAAATCCATGCTAAAAGATATGTAAAAGCAATGGCAAGAATAACAAATATTCCTCCCATTGTTGGAGTTCCTAATTTTCCTAAATGTGATTCAGGTCCTTCTTCTCTTTCAAATTGTTTTATCTTTCGTCTTTTTAATATTGGTAATGCAATCTTACCAAATATCAATGAACTTATTATTGCAATTATAAATATATAAAACATGTTTTTTTCTTTATCCTACTTTCTTTGCTACTTTATTTATATTATTTTTCTTTATTATCTAAATCCATCCCATCTTTTTATATTGTTTTAAATTATCTTCTTTTTTCTTTTTATTTTCTTTTTCTATTTCTTCTGAGCCACCATAATTAGGTATTATTTCATCATAATATGTAAATACTTTTTCTTCTTTAGTATTTTTATTTTTTTCATGATTTTTGCTTTTTTCATATTTTTTATTTTTTTCATGATTTTTGCTTACTTTATTTGATTCCATATTATCACTTAATTCCTTATATGTTTTTTTACTATTTAGCTTCTTTTTTTGTTTTATTTGCTATTTCTTTTTTTAAGTCTATCTTTGTTTGAGCCATTGCTTCTTTTAAAGCTACTTCAGTAGGTTTAACATTTTTCAAAAAATCTTCTACAATTTTTCTTTCATCAAAAACAATATGTTCATTCCCTATTTCTAAAAATTTTTCATTTCCCATTCCAAGTAACAAGATTAAATCTCTCTTTTGTGCCTTAGATAAAGCAAATTCTATAGCTTCTTTTCTATCTGTTATTTGTATTCCTTTTCCTTTTACTTTTCTTATACCTTTCAAAAGTTCTTGACCCAAAATATTTGGATCTTTGTCTCTTGGATTATATGTCGTAACTATTGTATTATCTGATAGATTTCCTAAAAGTTCTCCAATAAATTCTTTATCTTTATTACTAACTTTATTGTCACAACCTATTATTGTTGTGATTTTACCTGTAGAATATGGTCTAGTTGATACTAATATTTCTTCTATTTCTTTTGCAGTTTTTGAAGAATTAATAATCACCGGTATTTCAACCTTATTTTCTACAACTTCATAAACTCCTGGTATAATAAGGTTTTCCATAGCCTTTATCACATATTTTGAAGAAATTCCTAATTGCATTACAAGAGCTATAACAGAAAGACTATTATATACCATAAATCTACCTGGAATATTAACAACTATTCTTTGACTCTTTCCTTCGAAAAATGTTAAATAATCAACTCTTGTACTTCTACAATTTATATCTATAGCTGTATAATCAGCTTTATTTGCTACTCCATATGTTATTGCTTTCTTTGATATCTTAACAAATTCTTCTGCAAAGAAATCATCATTATTAATAATGTTTAAATCAGACCATTTAAATATTTTCTTTTGATTTTCAATATAGTTTTCTAAACTTTGTTTTTCATCTAAAATGATATCATCACTATTCAAGTTAGTAAAAATAGTATTTGTAAATTTACATCCTAACACCTTATTATCTGTTATACTTGTTTCAGGCACTTCTAAAATGACATACTCTATTTTTTCTTTTAACATTTGATTTAACAATCTTTGTAATTCAATAGCATCTAAAAAATCTTTTTCTTTTGAAATTATTTTATTATTTATAGCATTATATAGATTTGTAATTAAACCTACTTTTTTACCTGCAGTAACTAATACTTCTCGTAAAACCATAGAAGTAAAAGTTTTACCCCTTGTACCAGTAACTCCTATTACATGCATTTTTGTTGAAGGATTTTCAAAAAAATTACAAGCTATAGCAGCTTTAGCTATATTAGTTTTACTTACTAATACTTTAACTACATCTTTAGGTATTTCTTTTACTAAGTCTTCATCTTCCAAAACAACAACCGCTGCACCTTTTTTTACAGCTTCAGCTATTTCATTGTACTTATCATTTTTAGAATTAGAAATTGAAACGAATAACGAATCTTTTGTAACTAATTTAGAATCCGAAAAAATATTTTTAATATTTATATTTTCATCTCCAATAATTTTTACATTTTTTAAATTTTTTAATACTTCTTTTAATATCATTTTCTTCTCCTCTAGGTAAAAATATCACCTACATTATTTTTATTTCTTTGTTTTTATGCTATTAATATTTGTTTATCTATATAATAAGTTAATACTTATTATATACTTTTATTTTAACATAGCACACACATATCTTCAATAAGACATAAGAAAAGAGTATATCTTTTATACTCTTAATTAAGCTTCTAAAATTTATTATTCTTTATTCTTTATTCTTTATTCTTTGTTCTTTGTTCTTTGTTATTCTTTAAACTAAGTTTTTTAATCCTTCTTTCCTATTAAAAAATTTATTATT
>CAZCCM010000018.1:16938-19205 GCA_964497325.1 uncultured Lachnospiraceae bacterium
TTATTCTTTAAACTAAGTTTTTTAATCCTTCTTTCCTATTAAAAAATTTATTATTCTACTAAAAAAGGAATTTGAGTTATCTTCAATTTTTGTTATACTAACAGGCTCAATATAATCTTGTTTATCTAATTTTACATATCTTATCTGATTGCTTTGTAATTTTTGCATCCCTAATTTTTCTTTTGCTTGTTTTTCAATATTCGTTAAACTAAGTGTTTTTTGTAAGTCCACATTAAGTTGTGCATTCTCATTTTTTAGTTGTTCAATTTCTTTCTTTTCAGCCTGTATTTCTACATTTTTTGCTTCAATTTGTGAACTTCTAAAAGAAACTAGAAAAGCAAATAATAAAAAAGTACCTAAAACTATGTACCCATAACGTTGTACAGCTGTTTTTTTCTTTTTCTTTGATTGAGTTTTAGTTTTAGTTTTAGTTCTAGTTTTAGGTTTAATATCATAGTCTACATTATATTTTCTAGGACTAGTACCATATTCGTAATACAATTTATCCTCTCTTTTCAAATATTCTTAATTTTGCACTATGAGCCCTTTTATTCTTACTCATTTCATCTTCACTTGGTAAAATAATTTTTTTAGTAATTATTTTACCATATGATATATAGTTACAAACACATACTGGTAAATCTTTAGGACAAGTACATCTTCCTTCTAATTCAATAAATTTTTGCTTAACAATTCTATCTTCCAGTGAATGAAATGTTATTACTAATAATCTTCCATTATTTTTTAAAGATTTAATTGCATCTTCAATAGTTTTTTCTAAATCTTTTAATTCATCATTTGTTTCTATTCTTATTGCCTGAAATGTTCTTTTAGATCTATTACCATCTTTTTTGTTATATGGAACAACAGATTCTATTATTTTAGTTAATTCTTTAGTTGTTTTTATTTCTTTTTGTTTTCTACTTTTTACAATTTCTGATGCAATTCTTCTACTATATCTTTCCTCACCATATTTAAATATGATATTAGCTAAATCCTCTTCTGAATATGTATTAACAATTAATTCTGCAGACTTCTCTTGTGTCTGATCCATTCTCATATCTAGCGGACCATCTTCATTATATGAAAATCCTCTTTCTTTTATATCTAATTGATATGATGAAACACCTAAATCTAATAATATTCCATCAACTTTTTCTATGTTTAATTCTGATATAATATTCTTAATATTTTCATATTTATCATGCACTAATATTAATTTAGTATTTTTATCTTTGTATTCTAATAATCTTTTTTCAGATACCTCTAATGCTTCTTTATCTTTATCAATTCCTATTAAAATACCATTCTTTAATTTTTTAATAATTTCTGTACTATGTCCTGCTCCACCTAATGTTCCATCAATATATATTCCATTTTCTTGTAAATTTAAATTTTCAATAACTTCTTCTAATAGTACAGGTATATGTTTAAATTTCTTTAATTTTTCTTGCAAATTAATTTTCTTCCTTCTTAAACTTAGCTTATTATTTTAAAGTTTAAATTTAGTTTTTAAGTTTTAAGGTTTGCAAACAGGGGGATCTCGTCCCCCTTGATTGCCTTATCTTTTGTAAAGAGTCCGTTCATTCTTTTTTAGTAAAAGATAAATATATATAAACAAATCTAAACCAAAGTTATATTCCTAGGAATTCCATATTTTCTATTACTACATCTGTTGAAATTGATTCTACTTTTTCTTCCCATACAGTCTTATCCCATATTTCAACTCTACTGTCCATTCCTACTATTACTAGTTCTTTATTTAATTTAGCAAAAGTTTTTAAAGATTCTGATAAGATAAATCTTCCTTGTTTGTCTAATTCACATTCAAAAGCTCCTGCTAAAAAGAATCTTGTAAAAGCTCTAGCATCCTTATTTGATATTGGCAATGTTCTAAGTTTTTCTTCAAATTTTTCCCATTCTTTAATTGAAAAAATAAAGATACAACCATCTAAACCTTTTGTTGCAACAAAATGTTCACCAGTACCAGCTCTAAGCTTTACTGGCATTATAATTCTACCTTTGGCATCTATATTATGTTTGAATTCTCCTATTAACATAGATTTCCTTTCAACCACTTTTTGGGATTTTGCTCCACTCTTATATTTAGTTTAGTTTATTTATTTAACATTTGCAAGTGAATAAAGGAAAAAATACAAAAATTCCAGTAATTTTTACTGGAATTTAAATTATTGTATTTAAATATCTTTTCTTTTGCTTTATTTATAATGCTTTCAGGATTTGTTAAATTTGTGTTATATTTTAAT
>CAZCCM010000019.1:0-17808 GCA_964497325.1 uncultured Lachnospiraceae bacterium
AGGTAGCGAAATTCCTTGTCAGGTAAGTTCTGACCCGCACGAAAGGTGTAATGATTTGGGCGCTGTCTCGACAGTGTACCCGGCGAAATTGTAGTACTAGTGAAGATGCTAGTTACCTGCGACAAGACGAGAAGACCCCGTGGATCTTTACTGTAGTTTGATATTGAGTTTTGTTAATTTGTATAGAGCATAAGTGGGAGACTATGAAGCATAGACGCAAGTAGATGTGGAGTCAAAGAGTGTAATACCACTTACAGGTTAATGAAATTCTAACCTTTGATCATAAACTGGTCAGGGAACAGTGTCAGACGGTCAGTTTGACTGGGGCGGTCGCCTCCTAAAGAGTAACGGAGGTGTACAAAGGTTTCCTCAGCACGGTCAGAAATCGTGCAAAAGAGTGTAAAGGCAGAAGGAAGCTTAACTGAGAGACAGACATGTCGACCAGATACGAAAGTAGGTCTTAGTGATCCGGTAGTAGAAAATGGAATTGCTATCGCTCAACGGATAAAAGTTACCCCGGGGATAACAGGCTTATCCTCCCCAAGAGTTCATATCGACGGGAGGGATTGGCACCTCGATGTCGGCTCATCGCATCCTGGAGGAGAAGCATCTTCCAAGGGTTGGGCTGTTCGCCCATTAAAGCGGTACGCGAGCTGGGTTCAGAACGTTTTGAAACAGTTCGGTTTATATCTGTCGCAGGCGCAGGATATTTGAAGGAATCTGTCCTTAGTACGAGAGGACCAGGATGGACATACCAATGGTGCATCAGTTGTCACACCAGTGGCATAGCTGAGTAGCTAAGTATGGAAGGGATAAACGCTGAAAGCATATAAGCGTGAAACCCGTTCTAAGATAAGATATCCCACAACGTCAAGTTGGTAAGATCCCAGACAAGAACATCTGGTAGATAGGCTGAATGTGTAAGTATGGCGACATACTGAGCTAATCAGTACTAATTGATCGAGGGCTTAACCACAAAACAGTTTTATCTCTATATATTTTTGAGTGTGCAAAACATACAACAAGAAAAACACAAAAAACACATTTAACCATGCTAGTGACTATAATGAAGAGGAAACACCTGTTCCCATTCCGAACACAGAAGTTAAGCTCTTAGATGCCGAGAATACTTACGGGTTACCCTGTTGGAACGGTAGGAAGTTGCTAGCTTTTTTTATGCCCTTTTAACACAGTTAGACTATATGGTTGTTAACTATTTTCTTGTTATTACCTTATAGTTGTTGGTTCAAGTCCAACAAAAGGCACTAGAACACTACATCAAAGTAGTGTTTTTTTTATTAGAAATAAGAGTATATTAAAATACAGGAGTTTTACAGTAACCCATGTAGTACTAGATGGAAAAGAAAGCATGTTTTATGAAAAATCTAATAGAGTAGTAAGTATGGAAGAAATATAGAAAACTATAATAAAAAAGAGATAAAAAAGGAGTTTAAAAAATATTTTAAAAGATGTAGAAAGTTGGATAAACAAGTATCTAAGAAAGATTTTGACTACAAAAGTACAAATGAAATATTAAAAGAATTAGAAAAGTTACAAGTATTATATTATCTAGGTAGAAAAAACCGGACACTTATTATTGCAATTTACAAAATAACATGAGAAAAAAATTGACTATGGTTTTAAGTTTAATACTAGTATTTTTATTTGTAACTAGCATAAGTGTTTATGCAAGTATGAATGAAAATCAAGAGATTGTACTAGAGCGTGAAAATACAGTTAAAGCAACAGGTTTTAATCAGAGTAGTGGATATGTAGGAGAGTTTAAGGTATATTTACCAGAAAGTAAGTCGAATGGTAAAATTACAGTAAGAATTTTAAGTCCAAATCAAAGTTCTATTGTGTATTTTACTGTTAAGGACCCAACTGGAAGGATTATTTGGAACAAAGGAAATTATGGTTCTGGAGTTTTACCAAATAATGGAAATGAAATAATTAGTCCTCAATTCAATAAAGCTATTGCAGGGTATTATACTGTTAACTTCACTGCTCTATATAACATAACATTCCAAACTTGGGTATATAATTGGTAATAAATATTAAAAATTATTAATAAACAATATCAGAATTCGGAATCAACTCCTAATTGGAGTTGATTTTTATTTCCACTCTTCTGGGATTTCTATATAATTTTCTATATTCTTACAATTTAAGAAACATTCTTGACCTTTAATATCTTCATTTGCCCATACAGATGGCATAGTGCTTTTTAAATTTATACAGTTAGCAAAAGCTCTTGAATAATTTTTACAAAACCTTAAATGGTTAAATAAATTAAAAGGAATATTTTCTAATTTATCGCAACCTTCAAATACTCCATCAAAAGTTTCTATATTATAAAATCCTTTAAATAAATTGTCTGGTATTGTTCTTAAGTCTTTACAATTTTTAAAGGTTTGATTAAATACGATTGTTCTGCTAAGATATTTGGGCTCTTGGGTAGGTAATTCTTTTATGTTACCTCCTAAGTATCCAATCACTAAAAACTGATTTTGTCCCCATTGTTTTATTCCTACTATATTTGATTTTGAAACAGCTTTAATTCCTTCTTCAGGATTATCTTCATAAGGTATTGCCAATGAAGCTGTACCGTAGCTGCTTCCAATAATCCTTATCTCATATCTGCCTGGAGTCTCATATATATGTTTAGTGTAACTTTCTTTAATTATAGTTCCTTCTGTCTTATCTCCCCAAGTAATTTTTATATCGTCACATAAGATTGTTTGAAAAACAACTTCTTCATTAGGTTTGATAGTTTGAGCAATAAGTACCATATTTTTATCAGGTAATTTAATATCATTAGGATCTGGTAGTATAATTACCTTAGTATAATTTTCTCCATAATTGTCTGTATATTTGCCTAAGTACAAAAGATCTAACTCTTGATCTAGTTTATCTTCGTCTTTTATAAATAATCCATCTTTTTTTAGAGATTCAATAAATTCATTTCTTGAGATAAGGTTTTCACCCACTGCTTCTTTAATACGATTGTTTTCTCTCCATAACATTATTCTATCTTCAATAGTAGAATATCTAGCAACAGTATTGCTTTCAGTTGCTTTTTTAAATAGACCATTAGAACCGAATAAGACAATAACGGTTATTCCTGATAAAACAAGCAAAATAATTATTGTTATACTTAATGCTACTAAAGTTATGCCTTTATTTTCTTTAAATTTCATTTTCTTTCCTTTCCTCTATACTAAAATATATAATCTTTAAAACTTTAAGTAAATATGCTTGCATTAAATTTAATATATAAGATATATAATATATGATAATAGTCTAAAGATGGAATATTAGCAATTAATATGTTATATTGTGTTAAAGTAGTAAAAAAGTATGTTATTTATTATAAAAGCAATATTTGTATAAAATGAGTTAAAATAGTTAGATTGTTTGATTTAACTATTATATAATTGCTATATAATAAAAAAAGAAAAGAAAGAGGTTTTTATGAAATTTTATAAATGTGATGATTCTGATGATTTGTTCTTAAAGGTATTTACTAAAGATGCTTTAAATGAAAGTCCTGCAGGGATGACAGAAGTAAAAGTAGGAACTGTTGATGCTGCTTTAGAAAAACATGTTCCATATGTAACTAGAGAAGGAGATGTTCTAAAAGTTCAAATAGGAGAAGTTGAACATCCTATGCTTGATGTTCATTGGATAACTTTTGTTGTAGCTGAAAAAACAAATGGTTTTGAGTTAATTGAGTTACATCCAGGTGATGCACCAATAGTTGAATTTAATGCAAAAGGTGTAATAGCAATATATGAATATTGTAATCTACATGGGTTATGGAAAGCAGATGTGAAATAGAATATACTAAAATAAAAAAACTAATCTAAAAAATATAATTAAATGGAGATAACATGAATATAATAGTAGCGGTTGATAAAAATTGGGGAATTGGTTATCATGGAGAACTTCAAGTTAGAAATAGTGAAGACTTAAAAAGATTTAAAGAGTTAACAACTAATAATATAGTTGTATTAGGAGCTAAAACTTTAGATACATTTCCAGGGAAAAAACCTTTGCCTGATAGAATTAATATAATATTAAATGATCAAGAAGAAGAAAAAGAATTTGATGGTAATTATATAGTTACTTCTTTTGAAGAAGCTATAGATAAAATAAAAAAATTACAAAAAGAATTTCCTAAAAAACAAGTATATATTGTAGGAGGAGCTAGCATATATAAACAATTTTTAGATTACTCTAATATGGCAATTGTTACTAAATGGGATTTTGAAGAGGAAGCAGATGCATATTTCCCTAATTTAAGTGAATTAGATAACTGGAAAATATATTCAGAACAAAATATTAAAAATGATGAAGGAAACTATATTGTTTCAACATATATTAATGAAAAAGTAAAAGAAATATAGTTTTAGAAAAAGGATTAAAACAAATAAACATAGAATGGACGTATCTATTGAGATATATCCATTTTTATTGGGCCCATATCTTTGTAGTTTTGTATTTTAATATCTTTTAAATCTTTAGAATTATCAAATTTATAGAAATCTTTAATTTCGGGATTAAGCCATAGTTTAGGTGCTGGATAGCTACCCTTTTCTTCATATCTTCTAATTTGCTCTTTAATACCATCAATTTGATTTACATATATATGTGCATCTTTTATAGACCAGAATATTTTCCCAGGCTTTAATCCTGATACATGAGCTATTAATGAAAGTAATGTTGCATATTGAGTTACATTAAAAGGAAGTCCTAAAGGTACATCACAAGACCTTTGATGTACCCAAATATTAATTGTATCATCAGTAATATCCCATTCAGTTGACCAAACACAAGAAGGAAGAACAGCTGTTTCTAAATAATCATCTTGCCATAAAGATATAACTACTCTTCTATCTCTTTTATTTTTATTTACTAAATCTAATATTTTATCTGTTAATTTAAATTTATCAACAATGTATCCATATGCTGTTCCAATAGTGTGAGCATATTTTTTCCCAAAAGATTTTTTTACATCAGATTTAATAAGATTTCCTTTTTCATCTGGAAGCATTTGTGTAGCATGCCAATAACCTTCTTTATCAATTTCCCATTCATTCCAAATTTTAACATTTCTATCTTGTAACCATCTTACATCATTTGATTGTGCTTGATAAATCCACAACATTTCTAATATTGCTTGTCTAAAATACAATTTTTTTGTTGTAAGTACTGGAAATTCTTTTTGTAAGTCAAATTCTAAAAAATGTCCTGGTATTTTTATAGTATCAGTTCCAGTCCTATTTTCTACTCTAACACCTTCATTTAAGATTTTTTTACATAATTTAATATACTCATCATCCCATTTCGACATAATTCACCTCACTAAATTTAGTATAGTGTATATTAAAAAATAAGGAAAGATAAAAAATATAAAGTAAGGAAATAGAAATAAAAAAGATAGCAAAGAGATAAAAAAGATTTAAAATATAATAAAGGCTAAAAAGATTGAAAAGTAAGGAGTTTAAAGTATAAAAATAAAAAATACTTAATATTTTTGTATTTGTATTTAAGGTATAATTATTATACTATATATTTTAGAAGTGTAGTTTTTATCTTTGCAAAAATATAAAAATTTAAACAAGAAAAGATTAGATTAAATCTTAAAAACCTTTATTTAAAAGGATTATACAAATTTATAAAATATTAAAGGAGCAAGAATGAAATATAATAATTTAAAAGATACAGATGAAAAAGTATTCAATATATTAGAAAAAGAAACAGAAAGATTAAATAATGATATAGATTTAATAGCATCAGAAAATTTAGTGTCTCCAGCAGTTTTAGAAGCAGCAGGATCGGTATTTATTTTAAAATATGCAGAAGGATATCCTAATAAAAGATATTATGGTGGTTGTGAATTTATTGATCAAGTAGAATCTTTAGCTATTGAAAGAGCAAAAAAATTATTTGGTGCAGAACATGCAAATGTTCAACCACATTCAGGATCTTCAGCAAATATAGGAATATATCATGCATTTTTAAATCCTGGCGACACAATGCTTACTATGAGCCTCACTGATGGAGGACATTTAACTCATGGAAGTCCAGTAAATTTTTCTGGTAAAACATATAATATAGTTCATTATACATTAGATAAAAATGGAAGAATAGATTATGAAGAAATGGAAGAATTAGCTTTAAAACACAAACCAAAGTTAATGCTTGCTGGAGCATCTGCATATTCAAGAGAAATAGATTTTAAAAAATTCAGAGAAGTTGCAGACAAAGTTGGAGCTATATTTATGGTAGATATGGCACATATTGCAGGGTTAGTTGCAGCAGGACTTCATATATCTCCAATACCATATGCAGACATTGTTACTTCTACAACACAAAAAACTTTAAGAGGTCCAAGGGGAGGTTTAATACTTTGCAAGAAAGAATTTGCAAAGAAAGTAGACTCTGGAATATTTCCAGGAACACAAGGTGGACCATTAGAAAATATGATAGCAGCAAAGGCAGTAGCTTTTGGAGAAGCATTAAAACCTGAGTTCAAAGAATATCAAAAACAAATTTTAAAAAATATAAAAGCTATGGAAAAAGTATTTTTAGAAAATGATATTAAAATTATTTCTGGTGGATCTGATAATCACCTATTACTTCTTAATGTAAAATCAATTGGTATAACTGGTAAAGAAGCAGAGGACTTATTAGGGGATATAGGAATTATAGTAAACAAAAATACTATTCCAAATGAAACAGAAAGTCCATTTATTGCTAGTGGAATAAGATTGGGTACTGCTTCTATAACAACAAGAGGTTTTAAAGAAGAAGACAGTAAAGAGGTAGCAGATATTATTGTTGATTTATTAAAAAACAAGAAGGATAAAGATGACTTAAGGGCAAGAGTCAAAACTCTTACTGAGAAATATCCTTTGGGTATGTATGAGTTAGAAGTTTAAAAATTATAAAAGTAAAACATAAAAGACAAAAAATAAAAGCTTAAACAAATAAAATAAATATAAGACAAATATAAATATAAAACAATATAACATAAAGTATATAAATAAGGTGGGATTATGCATACAATCAATGAATTTGAAGTTATTACTAATGAAGTCATAATAGAAAATCCAAAAAGCTTAACAGATATTACAGAAGAAACTGTAATATCTGTTGAAAAAAGCTTAAGTAAAAATAATACAATAGAAGAAAATAAAGATAAAGAAGATAAAGAATTAGAGCTATAGATAAGTTATAAAGGGGAAAATAAATATACATGGGAAAATTTGTACACTTACATTTACATACTGAGTTTAGTTTGTTAGATGGTGCTATTAGAATAAAAGAATTACCAAATAGAATTAAAGAATTAGGCATGGATACAGTTGCAATAACAGACCATGGTACTATGTATGGTGTTATTGACTTTTTTAAAGAATGTAAAAAGAATAATGTAAAACCAATAATTGGTTGTGAAATGTATATAGCAGCTAGAACTTTATATGACAAAGACCCTGTATTAGATTCTAAAAGATACCATTTAACTGTATTAGCTAAAGATATGGAAGGATACAAAAATTTAATTAAATTAGTATCTATAGCAAATGTTGAAGGCTTTTACTATAAACCTAGAATTGATAAGGAAACACTTAAAAAATATAAAAAAGGATTAATTGTCTTATCAGGATGTTTAGCTGGAGAAATATCTCAAAATATTTTAAATGATAACTATGATAAAGCCAAAGATTTAGCTCTTTGGTATAAAAAAGAATTTGGAGAGGACTTCTATTTAGAAATACAAGCTAATACTCAAAGAGAACAATTAATTGTTAATCAAAAGTTAGTAAACATGTCAGAGGAGACAGGAATTCCTTTAGTTGCAACAGCAGATGCTCATTATCTAAAAAAGGAAGATGCTAAAGACCATGAAATACTTCTTTGTATACAAACAGGAAAAAAGTTAATTGATGAAGATAGAATGAGCTTTGGATCAGATGATTTTTACCTATACTCACCTGAAGAAATGATAGAATATTTTAAAGATGTTCCAGAAGCTATAGAAAATACAATTAAAATTGCAGAAAAATGCAATGTTGAAATAGAATTTGGAAACATAAAACTTCCATATTTTAAAGTACCTGAAGGATACACTAATGAAAAATATTTTGAAAAATTAGCAAGAGATGGTTTTAAAGAGAGATTTCCAAATCCAACTAAAGAACAATTAGATAGACTTGAATTTGAAATTGCAATGATAATAAAAATGGGATACCCAGACTACTTCCTTATAGTTGCAGACTATATTAATTGGGCTAAAAGTAAAGGAATACCAGTAGGTCCTGGAAGAGGATCTGGAGCTGGATCAATTGTTGCATATTCAATGAAAATAACAGATATAGATCCTTTAAAATATGATTTGTTATTTGAAAGATTTTTGAATCCAGATAGAATATCAATGCCAGACTTTGATGTTGACTTTTGTAATGAAAGAAGACAAGAAGTAATTGATTATGTAATGGAAAAATATGGTGAAGATCATGTTGCACAAATAGTAACTTTTGGAACAATGTCTGCTAGAATGATTATTAGAGATGTAGGAAGAGTTCTAAATGTGCCATATTCTAAAGTTGATAGATTAGCAAAATTAGTACCTTTTGCAGTAAATATTAAGTTAAAAGATGCGTTAGAGCAAAATAAGGAATTTAGAGAAGAATATAAAAATGATAAAGATGCTAAAACAATAATAGACATTGCTTTAAAATTTGAAGGAATGCCAAGACAGGCATCAACACATGCATGTGGAGTAGTTATTACAAAAAATCCTGTTGATACATATGTTCCTTTAGCTGTAAATGATGGAGTTATAGTTACACAATATACTATGAGTCTTTTAGAAGAAGTTGGTCTTTTAAAGATGGATTTTTTAGGTCTTAGAACTTTAACCGTTATAGAAGAAGCTAAAAAAATTATATCTAAAACTCAAGGTATTAAAGTAAAATTTGATTCTGAAATGAATGATCCTAAAGTATTTAAATTATGGCAAGAAGGGAATACACTGGGTGTGTTTCAATTTGAATCATCAGGTATGATTAAGTTTATGAAAGAACTAAAACCGGACAATATAGAAGATATAATTGCTGGAGTTTCACTTTATCGTCCAGGTCCAATGGATCAAATTCCAAGATATATTAAAGGAAAAAGAACAGGAAAATTAGAATATACCCATCCAAGTTTAGAACCTATTCTAAAGATTACTTATGGATGTATGGTTTACCAAGAACAAGTTATGCAAATAGTTAGATCACTTGCAGGATATTCATTAGCCCAAGCTGACATTATGAGAAGAGCAATGGGGAAAAAGAAGATGGATGTAATGCAGAAAGAAAGAGACAGATTTATAAATGGACAATTAGATGAAGATGGTAATGTTTTAGTAAAAGGTGCTGTAAGAAATGGAATAGATAAAAAATCTGCAAATGAGATATTTGATGAGATGTTAGAATTTGCTAAATATGCATTTAATAAATCACATGCAGCGGCATATTCAGTCCTTTCATATCAGACAGCATACTTAAAAGCTTACTATCCAAGAGAGATGTTATCAGCAACAATGAATAGTTATTTAGGAAACTTAGATAAAATACCAATATATATAGAAGAAGCAAAAAGATTAGGTATAGAAGTTACAAAACCAGATATTAATGGTTCTTTTGTAAAATTTGCAGTTACAGATAAAAAGATTAGATTTGGTTTAGGATCAGTAAAAAATGCAGGAATATCTCAGGTTGAAGCAATCGTTGAGGAAAGAAAGAAAAATGGACAATATAAAACATTTGAGGAATTTTTAAAGAGAACAAAAGGACTAGGAATAAATAAGAAGACAATTGAATCTTTAATTAAGGTAGGAGCATTTGATTCGTTAGACCAAAATAGAGGAACTTTAATAGCTTCTTTTGAAGATGTAATAGACTATATTCAAGGGGAAGAAAGAAATAAGATGGATGGTCAGTCATCACTATTTGATACAGAATTAGTAGACCAAGAAAAAATAAAAAATGATATGTATACTCAAATGCCTGATATTTCAGATAAAGAAAAATTACTTTATGAAAAGGAAATGTTAGGAATATATGTAACAGGACACCCTCTGGATAAAGTATATAGATACTTAAAGAAAATAGTAAATATAAATGGTAGGGATAAAAATCAGATAATAGAAGACATAGAGTTAGGTAAAAAACCTAAATTTTCAGATAATCAAAAGGTTAAATTTGCAGGAATAGTTGAATCAGTTGTTAAAAAATATACAAAGAGTGGAAAAATACTAACAATATTAAAAGTTGAAGACATATATAATAGTTATGAAGTATTAGTTTTTGAACAAATATATGAAAAATTTAGAGATGATATTGAAGAAAATAAGATTATAGGAATTGTAGGACGTATATCAATTAAAGAAAATGATGAGCCTAAGATTATTGCTCAATCAATATCTGAGGTCAAAATAAATATAGTAAATAAAGATAAAAATACAAAAAATTAGATAAAAAAGAAAAAACTTTAGATAAAAAAGAAAAAACTTTAGATAAAAAAGAGAAATATTAAAAAAAGTTTGATATAATAAATAAATGAAAATAATACTGAAATCAATATATAAGTTAATATTATTAATGATTGTTGTGACAATCACTTTGTTAGGCGTATATATATCTTCTGAATATTTGAGTTTTAAAGAATTCAAAGATAGCGGAGAATGGGATAAAAAATTAGAAATAGCTATGAATAAAGAGAATTATTCTAAATATGAAGAACTCCCAGAAAGATATATAGATGCTGTTATATCTGTTGAAGATAAAAGATTTTTAGGACATAATGGAGTAGATATTAAATCTACTTTAAGAGCTATATATCATAATTTTAGAAGGAAAGAACTTTTAGAAGGTGGTAGTACAATTACACAACAATTAGCTAAAAATATCTTTTACACACAGGATACATCTTTTTCTAGAAAAATTAATGAAATGTTTTCTGCAATAGAATTGGAAAAGATTTTTTCTAAAGAAGAAATCTTTGAACTTTATGTGAATAATGCATATTTTGGAAGTGGATATTACACAATAAAAGAAGCAGCAGAAGGATATTTTGGAAAAACTCTAGATGAGTTAGATTTAAACGAAATCACTTTTTTAGCAGGAGTCCCAAATGCACCATCTGTTTATGATCCTAGAGTTAATCCAACATTAGCAAAAGAAAGACAATTGCAAGTGTTACAACATATGAGAGAAAATAATAAATTAACAAAAGAGGAAGAAGAAAAAATAAAATCACAACCTATTAAGGTTGTAGAATTGAGGTAATATGAAAGAATATGATGCAATAGTAATAGGAAGAGGACCAGCAGGAATATCTGCTTCAATATATTTAAAAAGAGGAAATTTAAATGTTTTAGTTATAGGGAAAGACAAAGGAACTTTAGAACAAGTACATGAAATTGAAAATGTATATTCTTTAGGAAAAACAACTGGAAATAAAATACAATCACAGGGAGAACAACATGCAAAAGAACTTGGTATTGAGATAATAGAATCTGAGGTATTAAGAATAGAATTTACTCCAGAGGGATATGTCGTAAAAACTAAAGATGAAGATTTTAAAACATCTTTTATCTTTTTAGGAATTGGTTTTAAAAGAAAAAAATTAAATATAGAAAATATAGGATTATACGATGGAAAAGGTGTTTCATATTGTGCAGTATGTGATGGTTTCTTTTATAAAAATAAAGATGTAGGAGTTTATGGAAATTCAGAATATGCAATTGAAGAAGCAGGTATGTTACTTAATACTGCAAATAAAATATTTATACTTACAGATGGAAATAAAGCTATAGATGAAATGATTGAATTTCAAAAAGAAAATTCTGATAAAGTTGAAGTAAAAGAAGAAAAAATTCAAAAAATGTATGGTGGAGATCACTTAGAAGGTATAGAATTTACTAATGGATCTCAAATTAATACTCAAGGATTCTTTATTGCTGAAGAAGCAAATAACAAATCATTTGCAATGCAATTAGGATTCTTAATGGAAGGTGAATCAATAGTTGTTAATAAGAATAGAAAAACAAATGTTCCTGGAATATATGCTGGTGGAGATGCAACAAAAGGTATAAAGCAAGTTGTAAAAGCTATTAATGATGGAATGTTAGCAGCACTTGATATTATAAAAGAATTTAACTTAAAAAAATTTAAAAAATAGTATTAAATAAATAGTAGAGGAAAAATGGATAGAAAAGAAATACTTAAATTAGCTAAAGAGTCAAGATTTGAATTATCTGAAGATGAAATTAATAAATTTCAAGAAGAGTTTAAATTTATAAAAAAACAATATGATGTATTGGAACAATTTGATACAGAAGGTTTTGAACCATTATTTTCTGTATTAGAAGATGAAGTTGAAAATCGATTTAATAAAGATGAAGTTGTAAGTTTTGACAAAGAAGGTAAAAGTCATATATTAGACAAGAATAAAATGGTAGAAGATTATTATCAAGTACCAAATAAAGAAGGTAACTAATATGAATATAGTAGATTTAAGTGTAAAAGAATTATATGAAAAGTTAAAAAGTAAAGAAATAACATCATATGAAATTTATCAAGCATATATGAATAATATTAAAGCTAAAGATAAAGAAATAGGTGCATTTCTTTCTTTAAATGAGAATATAAATGAAGAAGAATATAATCTTAAATATAATATACCAATAGGAATTAAAGATAATATTGCAGTAAAAGGACTTCCTTTTACAGGCTCTTCTAAAATGTTAGAAAGCTATATTGCTCCATATGATGCTTCAGTGATTAAAAGTTTGAAAGATAGCGGAGCATATATTATTGGTAAAACTAATTTAGATGAATTTGGTTCAGGAGGTTCAACTCAAAATTCAACTCTTTTAAAAACTTCTAATCCAAAAGATATATCAAGAATACCTGGAGGGTCTTCAGGTGGTTCAGCAGCAGCTGTTGCAGCACAATTCGTTCCATGGGCTATAGGATCAGATACTGGTGGTTCAATTAGACAACCAGCATCATATTGTGGAGTAGTTGGATTTAAACCTTCTTATGGATTAGTTCCTAGATATGGAGCTATTTCTTTTATGACATCTTTTGATCATGTTGGAACTATTACTAAGACAGTTGAAGATACAGCATTGCTTTTAAATATAATTTCAACAAAAACAGAAGAAGAAAAAGATCCAAATACAGTTATTTTAAACAAAGATTATACAAAAAATTTAAATGATAATATTAAAGGAAAAAGAATAGCTGTTATAAAAGAAATAATAGATGCATCTCAAAAGAGTGTTCAAGAAAAGATGAAAAAAGCAATTAAGACTTTTGAAGATTTGGGAGCTATTGTTGAGGAAATTAGCTTGCCATACTTAGATGTAACTACAGCTATTTATGTAACATTGGGTTATGCTGAAGCGTCATCTAATTTTTCAATATTTGATGGTGTAAGATATGGGACACGAATTAATGAAGATTCATATGAAAAAATGATTATAAAAACAAGGACAAATGGCTTAACTTTTGATGTAAAAAAGAGAATTATTATAGGCTCTAACACATTGCAAGAACAAAATTATAATAAGTATTATTTAAAAGCGGCAAAAGCTAGGAGAAAAATAGTTGAAGATATAAATAAAAAATTTAAAACATATGATGTTTTAATATCTCCAACAGAACCAGATGTTGCTCCAAAGAAAGATAATATTGTTAATATTGTAAATAATGTAATATTAGCAAATGTAGCAGGAATACCAGCTATTTCAGTACCGATTGACAAAGAAGAAAGTCTTCCTATAGGTTTGCAAATAATGGGACCATTATTTAAAGATGAAGTAGTTTTAAATGTTGCAAATATGTATGAAAAGAATATATAAGTTATATAAAATTAAAAAAATATAAATACTACAATAAAAACAAAAAATTCAAGTATTTAGATTATAAAAATATAAATTTTATTGTATAAAAAAGAAAGAAGGAAGAAATGAACTTACCAAATAAATTAAGTGTATTTAGAATAATTTTATCATTAGTTTTAATTGTGATTCCATATATACCACAATTAGAAATGCTTGTTTATGGAATACCATTATCAAATTTAATTATGGCTTTTTTATTTTTAATAGGTGCTATAACTGATACTATTGATGGAAAAATTGCAAGGAAACAAAAACTAATAACAGACTTGGGCAAATTTTTAGATCCTTTAGCAGATAAGATATTAGTCCTTGCTGCATTAATTATATTAGTAGCAGAGGGGAAAGTACCAGCATGGGTTCCTGTTATAATTCTAACTAGAGAATTTGCAGTTTCAGGATATAGATTAATTGCAAGTACAAAAGGTGGAGAAGTTGTTGCTGCATCTATATGGGGAAAAATAAAGACAACTACACAAATGATAGCAATTACTTTATTATTTATTGATAATTATCCTATATTTTCTTTTGTTAATTCTGATATAGATTTATTTTCAGCAATACTTAATGGTGTTGGTTCTATTATGCTTATGATATCTGTTATTGCAACATTATTTTCAGGTTGGGATTATTTAAAAAATATGAAGGATTTTATTAAAGAATAATAGTAATAATAAAAAGTTAAAAATTATTTAGGATGTAAATGAAAATTGTAAATTGTAAATAGTAAAATTAGTAAAATTAGTAAAATAAGAATGTATTCTAAAACAAAGATGGCTAGGGGAAAATGGAAAATTTAAATTTTGAAGATTTAATGGAAAATAAAGATGAGCTTAATAAAGTTAAGAAAGAAATGGATGAACTTTATGAAGCTATTTTTTATCATGCAAATCTTTATTATAACTTAGATACTCCCGAAATAACTGACTTTGAATATGATGAATTAATGAATAGATTAAAATTTTTAGAGAAAGAATATCCTAAATTTAAAAAAGAAAATTCTTTAACTGCTAATGTAGGAGGGGTTGCACAATCAACTTTTAATAAAGTTGAACATAGAGTTGAGATGCAAAGCTTGCAAGATGTTTTTTCTTTTGATGAGTTAAGAGATTTTGATATTAGAGTAAAAAAAGCTTTAGAAAAAGAAGAAGTTGAATATATAGTTGAAACTAAAATTGACGGATTATCTGCTTCTTTAGAGTATACTGAAGGCAAATTTCTTCTTGGTGCAACGAGAGGAAATGGTTTAGTTGGAGAGGATGTAACAGAGAACTTTAAAACATTAAAAAGTCTTCCTAAAAAAATATCATACACTGGAGATATTATTTTAAGAGGTGAAGTATATATTTCTAAAGATGAGTTTAAAAAATTAAATGAGATTCAAGAAGAAGAGGGTAAAAAAACATTTGCAAATGCTAGAAATGCAGCAGCTGGATCTTTAAGACAAAAAGATAAAAAAATAACAGCTTCTCGTCCGTTAGATATATATATTTTTAATATTCAATATGCAGACAAAGAATTTGTTTCTCATTCTGAATCTTTAAATTTTGTGAAAAATTTGGGATTCCATATTAATCCATATGCAGAGGTTGTTTTAGGCATTGATGCAGCAATTGATAAAGTTATTGAAATTGGTGAAAAAAGAGAAAAATTTAATTTTGGTTTAGATGGTGCAGTTATTAAAGTAAATAATTTGAAAGAAAGAGAGATGTTAGGTGTAACTACTAAATATCCTAAATGGGCTGTTGCATATAAATATCCACCTGAACAAAAAGAAACAAAGTTGTTAGATGTAGTATTTAATATTGGTAGAACTGGAGTTTTAACTCCAATGGCAATATTAAATCCTGTTGAAATTGCAGGTTCTACAGTTTCAAAAACAACTCTTCATAATATTGACTATATTAAAGAAAAAGATTTAAAAACAGGTGATATTGTTTTAATACAAAAGGCTGGAGATGTTATTCCAGAAGTTGTAAAAACTATAAAAGAAAAAAGAGATGGAAGTGAAAAATCAATAAGGATTCCAAGAAAATGCCCTATATGTAAGTCTAAACTTGTACGATTGGAAGATGAAGTAGCTCTTAGGTGTTTAAATATAGATTGTCCTGCTAAAATTCAAAGATCTATAGAATATTTTGCTTCTCGTGATTGTATGAATATTTTAGGTTTAGGTAAAGCTATTATTGAACAATTATTAGAAAAGGGATTAATTAGTAATATAGCAGATATATACACATTAACTATTGATGATGTTAAGACATTAAAGAAAGATGGACTTAAGTTTGCCGAGAACTTAATAGAGAGTATTAATAAAAGTAAGTCAAATGAATTATATAGATTAATTGCAGCATTAGGAATTTCTAATGTAGGAGTTAAAGCTGCAAAATCTATTTCTAAGTATTTTAAAGATATAGATAAATTTATTGATGCAAAGAAGGAAGAATTGTTAGAAATAGATGATTTAGGAGAAATAACTGCAGATAATATAATCCTATTTTTTAAAGATGAGCATAATAGAGAAATTATTAAAAGATTCAAAGAATATGGTCTTAATATTAAAGATGAAGAAAAGATTGTTAGTAATATTTTAGAAGGTCAGACTTTTGTTATAACTGGTAAAATGGAAGGTTTTAGCAGAGAAGAAATTGAAGAAAAAATTGAGAAGAATGCTGGAAAAATATCATCGTCTGTATCAAAGAAAACTTCTTATGTAATTGCAGGTGAAGATGCTGGTAAAAAACTTACTAAAGCACAAGAATTAGGTATAAAGATATTAACAGAATCTGAATTCTTAAACATGATAGAAAATTGATAAAAGCATTTTAAAAAATATGAAATATATTTAAAATGTTTTATGCAGTAAAAAAAAGAGATAAGGTTAAAAAGACCTTATCTTTTATTTCAAATAAGTTAAATTTACTTTATAATAATGCTTTTTTTTATTATATTGTATAATATAAAATATAGTAAGTATTAAAAATATAATGGAGTGATAAATGAATAGAAAAAAAGGTATAACTTTGATTTCTCTTGTGGTAACAATTATAGTGCTTTTAATTTTAGCAGGAATAATGATATATTTTTCAGCTAATTCTAATTTTATAGGTATAACAAAGAGTACTGCAAAGGATTCAGCTATTGCTGGAATTGCATCATATACAGACGGAGTTAAGTCTGGATTAGTTTTAAATAAAAATTTAACTAAAGATAATATGATTGACTTATTTATACAAGAAATTGAAGAAGATAATAAAGATAAAGAAGAAAAAGATAAGCATGAAATAGTTTCAAGAGACGATGTAAATAAAACTATAACTGTAAAAAAAGATGATGTTGAAGTAATTGTAGATTTAAAAGATATTGAAAAGTCAATTAGTGAGTTTACAGATATATCTAAGAATAATATAGAAGATAGATATATTGTGTCATTTAAATATAAAAAAGATGGCAAAGAAGAAGAAAAAAGAATGGTTTTGTTAAAATTTCAGACCTTACAAGATTATTTAAATAAATCGGGAGACTCAATTCCTTCAGGAATTTCAACTTGGTCACCACCTATTGACTATACCACACAAACTACATCAAATATTGAATATAAGGAGTTTATAGAAAAAGTAGGTACTGTAATAGCACATTTTAGTTTAGCTGGAGGGAAAATAGGAGTAAATACAACTATACCAAGTCAAGAATATTTACCAGGTGATATTGTTCCAAATGTAGGAACTCCAACAAGAGAACATTATACATTTAATGGATGGTCTCCAGCATTGAATTCAGTAATAACAGAAACAACAACATATACAGCACAATGGACACCAGTAAATTATACATTTACATAT
>CAZCCM010000020.1:0-17027 GCA_964497325.1 uncultured Lachnospiraceae bacterium
TTATATCATTTTTTTTAACTTTACAAGCAGACTTTTAAGAGGTTATTTAAAATATCCTTAATTTATATACTTAAACTCTAATATTATTATCTTCTTTATTTTTATATTTTTATAGCTATAGCTTTATAGCTTTATAGTTTTATTATCTTATTAATTTTTATTAATCTTTTAAAAATATATATCTAGGTCTGCAATTTCAGTTATAGGGATTGCGCCATCTAAAATTAATAGATTATTTCCACTATATTTATCACTATCAATATTACCGGGTATAGTATAGACATCTTTACCAAATTCTAATCCAAACCTTGCAGTTATTAAAGAACCACTTTTCTTTTTTGCTTCAGTTACTATTATTGAATCAGAGATACCTGCTATAATTCTATTTCTCATAGGAAACTTCCATTTATATGGCTTTGAATCTGGCATATTTTCTGTTAAAACTAATCCACCATTTTTTATAATATTTAAAAATAATTCATAATTTTCTTTTGGATAAAAAGTTTTTTTTGTAATACCTGAACCAAGAACTGCTATAGTATTATATTTTATAGTAGAAATATGTGCTTTTCTATCAATTCCTCTTGCTAAACCACTAACTATTGTATAATTTTTTTTTGATAAAAAATTTGAAATCTCTCCAGTAATATTTTCAGCATACTTTGAAGAATCTCTAGCACCAACTATAGCAATACATTTTTTCGATAAAAGTTTAATGTTCCCAATTGCAAATAGAGCTATTGGATAATCAGGAATATTTAATAAGTTCTTAGGATAGATTTTATCTGTATACTTTATAAGTTTTATATTATATCTCTTTATATATTTACTATATATTATAGCTTTTTCTTTCCTTTCATTTGACATTAATTCTAAATTAATATTTTCATTATATTTAGAGTTATATGTATATTTAAAATACATATTTTCTACAGTTTTATATTCTGATAATAATTCTATTTTCTTTATATTTGATATATCTAAACTTAAAAACCAAATCCAATAACAATCTAAGTCCTTTTTATTTTTCTTTTCTTTTTCAAATTTTATTAACTCATTTTTTATTAATTCATTCATTTCCTCTTTCATTTTCTCTCCTTATTTCATGTAAATATAGTAATTTACATGAATTTTATATTTTTTTATTTATTTATATTTTTGGCGGTACTCCCATTTCATGGTACATTTAATTAATAAATAATATGTTATTTTTTATTTTTATTTATATTTATTTTTTATTTTTATTTATATTTTTTTATATTAATTTTTATATTAATTTTTATACTAATTAAACAAAAAAGAGGGTAACCCCTCTTAATTTTTAAACAATATACTATATTTTTTCTTTCTGTGCAACTTTTTTAGTTATTATTTATTACTCATCATTTTCAATATCATCATCAATATCTTCTTCTTCATTATTATTTTCATTTTCAATATTATCTTCTTCATTAATATCTTCAGACTCATCATTTTCAGACTTATTTTTCTCTGTTTTATTGTCTTTTATTTTATTAATATCTTCTATTTTTTTATCTTCTTTTTTTAAATTTAATGTCTTAAACTCTTTAGTTGGAAAAAAGTCCAATTTATTTTTTGTATCATATATTTTAATATATAAAATATAAAATAATATTGTTAAAAGTATCAATTGCATAAGAATCATAATCTTTAATAATTTTCTAGTCTTTTTTGCATCTGCACTTAATTCTTCTTTTTGTTTTTTATTTTTGCATTTCTTTCTATTTGTATCCTTAATTTCTTCTTCGTGATTTTCATGATTTTCTTGAACTTCTTGCTTATTAATATTTTCTTTTTCTAAATTTAGGTCTTCAGAAAAATCATACTTATTAAAGTTTTTTTCTTCTTTTTTATTATTTATTTCCTCTGTTTCCATTTCAGATAATCTCTTTAATATTTGATTATATAAGTCATCAGATTTTTTTTCCATCTTTACCTCTTTTGTTTTTTGTTTTATTTTATTTCTACTTATTTATATTTTAATTTTTCAGTAACCTTTACCGTTTTTACCCTCATTCTTGTCCGATTTTTTAGGGTCACCTCATTTATCAATCTTTTCTTGTTTTCTTTTTCTTTTTTTTAGAAAAGCTATTATCATCTTCAATATTCTGCATTCCATATTTTGGTTCATCATCTTTATTATCTTTACCCTGTTTTAACAAGTATACTAAAGCTACTACAATTCCTGCTCCAATAACTAGTGCTATTAAAATAAACATAGTTGTATTATTATTAATATCTCTTGGATCTCTAACATTAGAATCCTTTTTTTCTTCTTCATTATTTTCTTCCTGGGTCTTGTCATCCTTTTTTTTATCATTTTCTGATTCAGTTGTTTTTGATTCATCTTTAATTTCTTTCAAAAAATCTTTACTAATATATGCGTCAGAAGAATCATATTTAAATTGATACCAATCTCCTACCATTCCTGTTACATCAATTTGTTTTCCTTTTTTATATGAACCAATTGAACTATATGTTGTTGAAGGATGAGGTCTAATATTTACATCATCATCTGTAACTTCAAATTTAGCATTAAGAGCTTTAACATTTTTTACATTAGGTATAATATTTACACTAATTTTCTCTTCAAATGTCTCACTTGTTATTTTATCTAAATTTAAATTCTTATTTACTAAACTAGCAGATTCTATTTTATATTCTAAAGAAATCCAACCTTCTCCGCCTTCATTTACTTTATATGTTGCTGTTATTCCACCTGTTAATGGTGTTGTTCCAGATGCTTTTTTCTGTGAATCCATACTAATATATTCAAGATTAGATGATTCATCTAAATTTATAAAGTGTATGCTATATGCATCATTACCAATAATTTCTGTATTAACAGTAAAAGTATCTCCTACTCTAGGATTACTAGGGCTTATACTAACTTTTGCTGTTGCAGCATAAACTTTTTGAGAATTAAAAAAAGAATATAATGTAATGATAGCTAAAAAATATATTATTAGCTTATACTTCATACTTTTATTATTTTTCTTTTGTTCTGTAAAAATAAAATTATTATTTAACTTTCCCATAATCTCTCCTTACATTTTTTCAGGAAGTTTTATTCCCATAATATTACAAGAATTTTTAATAATACTTGCAATCATGTTACTTAAATACAGCTTTGCATTTCTTTCTTTTTCATTTTCAACTAAAATTTTATTTTCAGTATAATAATTACTAAAATCTTTAGTTATATTTAATAAATAATTTGTTAAAATTGAAGGTTCATCTTTATCTCTTGATTGTTTTAAAACATTTGAATAATTATATATTTCTTTTAATAAAGCATATGAGCCTTCATTTTCTATTAATATATTTACATTAATATCTTGTAAATCCGGCACATTATATTCTTTAAATAAATTTTTTATCCTAGCATAGTTATATTGAATATATGGACCACTGTCACCAGAAAAGTTTAAAACTTCATTCCAATCAAATATTTGATCTTTAATTAAAGCAACTGAAATATTATTAAAAATAATAGATCCTATACCAACTTTTCTTGCTACTTCTTGCATTTGTTCTTCGTTGTCAAAATTATCCTTTGTTTTAATAATATCATATGCTCTATCTATTGCTTCATTTAAAAGCTCTTTAACAGTAATTACATTTCCTTCTCTTGTGGACATTTTTCCACTAGGAAGTCTAACCATACCATAAGGAATGTGTTTTAATCCATTTAAATATTTTTCATCTATGCCAAGAAGCTCCATTATTTTAAATAATTGTTTAAAATGTTGAATTTGTTCTGATGCAACAACATATAACGCTTCATCAAAATTATATGTTTTCATTCTATATAATACTGTTGCAATATCTCTTGTTAAATAAAGGCTTGAATCATTTGATTTCTTTATTAAAGCAATTCCTAAACCTTCATCTTCTAAATCAACGATTTTAGCACCTTCAGAGTCTTTTAAAATCTTTTTATCTTCAAGTAATTTAACAACATTATCTATATCTTTAGAATAGGCCGACTCTCCTCTAATTTCATCAAATGTAACATTTAATTTTTTATATATCTTTTCAAATTCTTTTAAAGATAATTCTACAAACATAGTCCAAATATTAACTGTCTCTGGATCTCCATCTTCTAATTTCTTGAAATTATCTCTGCATTTTTCAGCAACAGATTCATCAGATTTTGAAAGTTCATTTATTCTTACATAGATTTTTGTTAGCTCTTCAATAGAGTCTTCACCTTCTAAATTATATTCATCCTTCCATAAATTATATCCTTCAATTAATTTACCAAACTGAGTTCCATAATCACCTAAGTGATTTATTCCAACAGTATTATACCCTAAAAATTTATTTAATTTATATAGATATGATCCTATTAAAGTTGTTTTTAAATGACCTATGTGAAATTCTTTAGCTATGTTTGGAGAAGAATATTCAATAAGAATTGTTTTTTTCGAATTATTTTTTTCTTCCAACTCTTCAATTCCAAATTTATCTTTTCTTAAATCAAACTCATTTAGCACTTCTTTTGCTAAATCATCTTTGTTTATTTTTATATTTACATACCCAGATACAACATCTACATATTCAATCTCTGGAATATTTATATATAATAGTTTTAAATCTTCAGCTATTATTTGGGGTGATTTAGATAACTCTTTAGCTAATGGAAAACAAACAATAGAATAATCAGAATCAAACTTCTCATTTGATTCTTCTACAATTGTTAAAGCTACTTCTTTGCTTATGTTAGCTTTTTTAATTAAAATATTTTGAATTAGTTCTTTATATTTTTTCATTTATTTAACTACCTTTGTTGTTAATTCTATTATTAAATCTCTATTATCATCTGCTGCAACTATATTTTTAAGCTGTTTTTTGCACTTCTTACATTCATAAATTATTTGTTCTTTACCATCTTTAAATATATAACCTATAGGCTCTAGAATCCCTTTGCAAGGATTTTTTCTATCTCCAGGGGTAATATCTACATGTTTTGAATAAAGGCAATTTGGACAATGATCCCTTGATGTGTATTTTAGTCTTTTTACTAAGGTTTTGCAATTGTCACAAATAAATTCTTCATCATTTTTAATCATATATACTTCCACCTATAAATTCACGAATAAGTGAATTATTAGGAATTAAACTTTCATCAATATCAGCAAAATATTTAAGCATAGAAATCAATCTTTTAGCTTCACTATATTCTGGCACTGTATTAGGAATTTGTTCTAACAATGGTATTGCATGTGCTTTTAATACTGAAAGTTCATATATTATTGAAGAGTTAAACATAAAATCTGCAGTTTCTTGATATGGGAAGATATGTTTCTTTTCCCCTCTTCTAACAGAATACCATCCCTTTAGAGTATGTTCTGGACTATATCCTCTAAATGTGTTATCTCTAACTAATCTTCTTAAAAGTCTAGTATCTGTCGTTGATATCCTATTAAAATAATCTATATTTAAAACTGTTAAATCTGATATATATATCTTATATTTTTGTGATGGATCAATTAAATATGTTAATCTATCATTCAAACAATGAATTCCTTCAATAATTAAAACTTGATCTTCATCTATTTTAAGTTTTCTATCTTCTGGCCATGACTTTGTTCCTGTTGTAAAATCAAATTTTGGAACAATAATTTCTTCACCATTAATTAATGAATTTAAGTCTTTATTAAACAATTCCAAGTCAATTGCTTCAATATCTTCAAAATCATAATTTCCAAACTCATCTTTAGGATTATCTTGTCTTTCTACAAAATAATTATCAACAGATATGGTTACAGGTCTTATACCATCCAATCTTAAAGCTGTTGCAAGTTTCCCTGCAAAAGTTGTCTTTCCAGAAGAAGAAGGCCCTGCTATTAAAATAACTTTTATATTATCTCTATTTACAATTTTGTCAGCTAAATTAGCAATCTTTTTTTCGTGTAATGATTCCGATAAAAGCACAACATCTTTTGGATTTTCTTTTAAAGCTCTATTATATTTATATAGAGTGTTTAAACCTAAAATCTTATATATGTCTTCATACTCTTCTAATGCATTTAATAATTTTTTATTTTCTTGAAAAGATTGTAATACATCTGGATCTAAATTATCTGGATAACGAATAATAAAACCATGTTCATATTTTTCTAATGAATATATTTTAGCAAATCCTGTTGACATTGGCATAATGCCTAAAAAGTAATTATAATAATCTTCACAAAAATACAATTTTACCTTTTCCTTTGTTTCATTATCTAATTGAGCCCTTCCTCTTAAAGTACCATCACGATCCATTAGGTCTTGTGCTTCTTCTTTTGTCATAATTTTAGGAATTATTTTTAAATTTTTAGAAACTATTTCTTCCATTCTTTTCTTTATGTTATCTATTACTTCTTCAGTTACTTCCATATTACTAATTTCAGAAAACATAGCATTAGACAATTGATAATTTATTGTTAAATATGCTTTTGGATATAATTGATATATAGCCATTGACATTATATATAGCAAACCTCTAATATATACAACCTTACCATCATCTGATGTCATATCTAATAATTCTATTTTTCCATCTTCTTTTATTCTATGTCCTAAAGACTTAACTTCATTATTAAATCTACAAGCAATAATATACCTTTTGCTTGATTTTATTTCTTCTTCAAATGCATCAAATATTCTAGATCCATTTTCTACTTCTTTTTCTTTATCTCCTATTTTAACTGTACACATTCTCTCTCCTACTCTATATTAAAACTTTGTTTTATTTATTTATACCTGTATTAGTATCTATACCTGTACTGTATCTGCACTGTATCAGTATCCTTCCTATACCTGTATCTATATTTATGTTTTAAAATACTTTGTTTTATATTTTTATATGCTTAATATTTTTATAAACTTAATTTTTTTATATACTTAATTTTTTTTGCTTTGCTTATTATTTATTTTCTAAAAAACAACTCTAAATAAAATTATAGATACTAGCAATAATATTGCACCCACTATTTTTATAAATATTGTTGCTGTATTTCTATCTGAAGATGTAAAAAATCTTCTTGCCATTGGTCTTGCATCAAATACAAATAATACAGATACACCAGCTAGCAAAGCTACTAATATTTTAACCCAAATCATCTTTTTCCTCTTTAACTTCATTAATTTTAAATAGTTTCATAATTTCTACAATAACTATTGGTAAGAATATTAAAAATATAATAATCACAACCATCTTACCAGGAATAATCGTCAATTTAAATATATCACGAATTTTAGGAACAGACAATGTTAAAATCATTAATAAGGCATTAAAAGCTACCGCAAAGATTAATTGCTTATTCTTTAAAGAATCTTTTGAAAATACTGTTTTTCTATTATCTCTTATATTAAAAATATGTACTAATTGCAAACTACCTAGAACTGCATAAGTCATTGTTTGAGCTAAAACAATTCTTTCTGTATCACTACCTTTACTACTTAATCCTATTAAAAAGGCAGCAAAAGAGATTAACCCAATCATTAAACTTTGATAAAGAATTCTATATCTAAAACCTTTTTCTCCAATACCATCTCTTTTTCTAGGTTTTCTTTTCATAATATCTTCTACCTCTGGATCAACAGATAATGCTATTGCTGGAAGTGAATCTGTAATTAAATTAATAAATAATATATGTATTGGAAGAAGGGGTATTAATTCTGTACTTGTTAATCCAAATATTTTTGTTATTAAAGGTAATAACAACATAGATAAAAAGATAACTATAACTTCTCCAATATTTGTTGATAATAAATATAGTACTACCTTCATAACATTATCATAAATTCTTCTTCCTTCTCTAGTTGCTTCAACTATTGTCGAAAAATTATCATCTGTCAAAATTAAATCCGAAGCTTCTCTTGCAACGGCAGTTCCTTGTACTCCCATTGCACACCCAATGTCTGCTTTTTTAAGAGCTGGAGCATCATTAACTCCATCACCTGTCATTGCAACATATTTATCTTTTTTTTGCCATGCTTCAATAATTCTTAATTTATTTTCAGGAGAAACTCTTGCATAAACTCTATACTTATTTATATTTTTATATAAATCTTCATCTGACATAGAATCTAATTCGATACCTGTTAAAACTTCATATCCATCTTCTAATATTTTTAAATCTTTTGCTATTGCCTCTGCTGTTAATTTATGATCTCCTGTAATCATAATTGGAATAATTCCAGCTCCTTTACAAGCTTTAATTGATTCTTTTACCTCTTCCCTAGGCGGATCAATCATACCAGCTATCCCAAGAAATATTAAATTTTCTTCGTAACTATCATATTTATCTAACCTTGGTTCTTCATCTAATATCTTATATCCAATAGCTAATACTCTCATAGCATCCTTAGCTAAATTATCATTAGCAGATAATACTTCTGCTCTATACCCCATAAATTTATATTCATCTGTATATATATTATTGTTTATTTCATATGAAGAGCATTTAGATAAAACTTCATCTAAGCCACCTTTTGTATATACAATATATTTATCACCTATTTTATGCACAGTAGTCATAATTTTTCTATTTGAATCAAAAGGTATTTCAGCTACCCTATCATACCAAAATAATAGATTTGAATCAAAACCAAGCTCATATCCCATTCTTACTAAAGCAGTCTCAGTAGGATCTCCTGAGAGACCTTCTTTTGAAATTTTTGTATCATTACAAAGCATATATCCAGTAATTAGTCTTGTTAAAGTTTCACTTGACTCTAACTCACCTATATTTTGTATACTCCCATTATGATATAGTTTTTCAACTCTCATCTTGTTTTGTGTTAAAGTACCTGTTTTATCTGAGCATATAATAGATACAGAGCCTAAAGTTTCTACCGCTGATAATTTTTTTACTATTGCATTCTTCTTTACTAATCTTTGTACACCTAATGCTAATAATATAGTTGTAATAACTGTCAAACCTTCTGGAATAGCTGAAACAGCTAAAGATACAACCATCATTAACATAGTCATAAAAGGTTTTCCATATAATATGCCTATAAAAAAGATAATAATACAAATAAACAATAAGAATATTAATAAAGATTTTACTAAAAAATTTATTTTAGTTTGAAGTGGTGTTTCTGGAGTAGTTGTAGTTTTAAGCATTGAAGCAATCTTTCCAATTTCTGTGTTTCTACCTATTTTTACAACAACAGCTTTTCCTCTCCCCTTTGTAACTAATGAAGATGCAAATGCCATATTTTTAATATCACCCAATGCTACTTTCTCTTCTTTTATTAAGGAAGATACTTTTTCAATAGATTGAGATTCACCAGTTAAGTTTGACTCATCAACTTGCAAATTATAGCTTTCTATAATTCTAAGATCAGCTGGAATATAATCTCCTGCTTCTAAAACAACAATGTCTCCTAAGGTTAGTTCATGCGCTTTTAATTCAACTATAACTCCATCTCTAATAACTTTTGCTTGAACTTCTGAAATATTTTGTAATTCTTCTAAAGCCTTCTCCGCCTTAAATTCTTGTTGTGTTCCAATAATTGCATTAAATACTACAATTATTAAAATTACTATTGTGTCAGTAAAGGCTTCATTGTTTTTTAAAGAAATAAATGTTGAAATTATTGCTGCTAAAATTAATATTATTGTCATAATATCAGCAAATTGTGAAAAAAATATAAAAAGAAGACTCTTTTTTTTCTCACCTTCAATTTTGTTTTCACCATATTTGTTTTGTCTTTTATTTGCTTCTCTAGTGGAAATTCCAAAATTAATATCAGTTCCAAAGCCTTCTATTATTTTATTTATATCGTAATTCCAAAAATTCATTTTTCTCCATCTTTTGTACATTATTTCATAATTATTTTATATTAATTAAATCTTATTTTCAAGGATAAATAAAAAATTAACCCAAGGTTATTTAGGTTAATTTATTAAATCTTGTTTACTTGTATTAAACTTATACTAAATTTTATTTAATTAAAATATATAATAATATTTACTTTAATAATTATGGTGGAGATGAGGAGATTCGAACTCCTGTCCAATAACCATCCAAATAAATTTCTACGAATATAGTCCCTTTTTTACCTTTGTATATATTATAAAAGAAACAAAAAAATATATACGTATTTTGTTAAATTGTTAGGCTACTTATACAAAAATTTAAATAGCTTAAAGTCTGTCTTTATTCACACCTCTTAAAAAACTCAGACTATTTCTTAAAAGAGATGTACGCTAGTTTATATTAAGCAGCGTATGCTAATTCTTGATTTTCGTCAATTATTATTTTTTTATGTTTTTTAAGTGATACATCTTCACTATTCGCTTATTATTCTTCAGAAATTACCGTCAAATCCATAACATCCCCATAAATATTATTTCTAATTTTAGTTATAAATTTACTATAATTCTTATTATAGTTTTAGATTACAAATAACAACTACAATAAAACACTAATTAAAATTAATGTTTATTATCTTTTTCTTTTACTTCTAAAACTTCTTTTCCATTATATGTTCCACAATTTGAACACATTTTATGAGGTAATTTTGTTTCACCACATTTAGGACATTTATTAAGATTTTTAGCTTTAATGTTTCTATTAGCTGCTCTTTGCATTGCAGTTCTACTTCTTGAAACTCTTCTTTTTGGTTCTGCCATTTAATGCCTCCTAGTTTATTTCTCTTATATTTTATACCACAAAATTGATAAGTTGTAAAGAAAAGTCTTTACAACTATCATTTTATGTATTAAGTATTTTATATTATTTTACTTTATTTTTGTTTTTTTATTTTTGTTTTTTTTATTTTTGTTTTTTTGCTTTGCTTCTAATTTTATATAATATATTTTTTTATTAAAACAGTTCCTAATCCTACGATGATTGACATTGTTAATGATACCATAAAGAATGTTTCTGCTGCACCTGTTCTAATTGCCACTATTACTGATGCATCATCAATATCATCTTCTCCTGGTTTTCTATTACCTGGAATAGAATCAATATCAGGAAGTTCTTGTTCATTATGATCTTTTGATATTTCAGCAACATTAGTTAGAACACCCATGTTGTTTTTATCATTTATCCATCTAAGTACTATTTCTACTGTTGCACTTTCACCTGGCTTTAATAATACATCTGCTAAATCAGTAGTTATAACTCTTTTTGCTTCACCTTCAACTTTAGACCATTTATTATTTTTTTGATCTTCTTCATAGAATTCTAAACCATCTGGTATATAGTCTGATACTTCTGTTGCGTATCCTTCTACAAGTCCTTCATTCATTACTCTTATCTTATATGTATATTTAATCTCTGTTTTATCTAAATATCTTTCATCTAAGTCTGTTTTTACTACAGGTTCTGGAATCATATCAAATGTGTGTCCAGTTGCAATATCTTTAACTTTTCCATTTTCAGTAAGTTCAACATTTGTAACTATTTTTAATAATGCAAGGTCAAAGTAAGTAACTTCTAAATCTTCATCATCAATATCATCTTCACCTGGCTTTTCATTTCCTGGAGTAGAATCAATATCATCTACAGGATTTCCATCTTCATCTTCATCATCTGATATTTCTGCAATATTTTTTAAATTTTTAGCTCCTGGAGTTGCTTTTTCATTTACTGTAAAAACAATTTGTAAATCCTTATATGAAATAACTTTATTATCTTTATCAAAAGCTTTTAAAATTGTATTATCTACATCTGGTTGAATATCCTTTGATTCTCTTTTTATTGCTTCATCTCTAGATAAATATTCTGTTTCTATAAATTTTGCTTTTTTAATATCTTCAACTTTATTTCCTTCTGCATCTATAAAATACCATTGATATTTTAAATTTGTTGCATTTTCTGGTAAATATGTTAAGCCTTCAGGAATTGTATCTCTTACCTTTTTAGCAAATCCCGCTATATCACCTTCGTTATATACTCTTATTGTATATGTAACTATGTCCTTGTATCCAACTAATGGTGGTTTTGTATCTTTTTTTGTATAAGTTATTTTATTATTTGAATCTATTTTTGCTTCTGGCACTCTATCTGCTAATTGTTCTGAAGTCTTTTTTCTTACTTCTGCTGTAGAATCTATTTGTGATATAAATTTTTGTAAAGCAAGATCAAATACCATAGGTTCTGTTGCTAAATCTTCAAAATCTTCATCATCTTCATAAGGTCCATCTGGATGTTTATTTAAATCTCCTGGAGTTGAATCTCTATCTGATATTGGATTGTCATTTCCATCTGCATCTTCTACTATTTCAGCCCAGTTTTTCAAATTTCCAGTATATTTTTCATTTGAATCAACTTGTCTATCTTCTAATACAACTGCTACTATTTCAACGTCAACAAAATCTAATTCATCACCCTTTTCATAAGTAAACTTTTTTAGTAAATGATCTTCTCTAAGCTTTGTTGTAATTACTGGAGAATCTGCTATTAGTATTGCCTTACTTAAATCAGTAACTCCAACCATATCATTTTCTCTTAATTTAATATCTAATTTTGGATAATCTGCAACTGTTGAATTTGTTCCACTTTCTACTACCCATTCATTATCTATATTTTTTTTATGTTGTGGTAAATACGCTAAACCTTTTGGTAAGAAATCTCTAATTTCTTTTACATATCCATCTATCATTCCTTCATTATATACTCTTATTGTATATGTAACTAAATCACCTTTTTGTACCATTACTGGTGTTTTTGGATGAGAATAAGTTGCTGTTGTTTTACTTCCATCAACTAATCCATCTGTATTAACAACTGGTGCTCTGTCTACTGAATCACCTGATGTATTTGGATTTCCATCATCATTTACATTTGTAATAAATTTTCTTAAAGCTAAATCAAATGCTACAGTATGAAGTGCTTCATAATCTTCGTCATCATCATATGGACCATCTATACGACCTGGAATTAAATCATTCTCAACAGAATCTCTATCTATTATAGGTTTTCCATCTTCATCTGTAAATCCTGATATTTCTGCAACATTTCTTAAATTATTACCATTTCTATCATCTAAAACTATTGATGCAATCTCTACATCAACATATGATAAACCATCTGATCCTAAAGCTGAATTAAATGCTGGCAATAATTTGCTTTTAGCAAAATCTGTTACAATTGCTACATCACCTTTTACTATATCAATTTCTGCTGCAGTTGTAGCATTACTATTAGTATCATAATCACCATTTTCATCTTTTGGTGCTATTTTAGTTAAATCTACTCTTGTTAAGAATGGCATTTCTAATTTTTCTGCTTCAGTAAGTTCTGCCTTTGTCTCATCAAGCGTCCAACCTTGTGCTATATTTGTTTTATGATTAAGAATAAATCCTAATCCTGAAGGTATATGATCTTTTATTTGTGTAACATATCCTGCTAAACCACCCTCATTATATACTCTTATTTTATATGTAACTACATCTCCTTTTTCTACTAATACACTATTTTTTGGATGAGTGTATGTTGCAGTTGTAGCTGACCCACTTATTAATGGAGCAACATCTACTACTGGTTCTCTATCATGTGCTGTTCCATTTACATCTGTAATATATTTTCTTAATGCTAGGTCAAAAGGTCTTAATATAACTTTTTCAAAATCATCATCATCTTCATATCCCTTATAATACCAAGTAGGTTGATCTAATGTTTGAGAATCATTACCATGGCCTCTATAATTAGGAAGATTTGAATTTGTAATATCTAACAAATTATTTAATCCATCTTTTGATACATTTCCTGGTAAAGAATCTATGTCATCTTCTTCTTGTTGATTAATAAAAGCTATATTTGTAAGTTCAATTCCAGCTGGAGCATCATTATCAATTAAAATGTCTACTGTTATATCTATAGAAGACATCTTATAATCACCAGCTTCTAAAACTGCTCCTGGAATCTTAACGCTAGGATTATTTATATATTTTATAATTGTTCTGCCATCTGAAAGTTTTTCTACTTGAGTCCAATTTTCATTTATTCCAGCACCTGTCTTTAAAGATAATCCTGCTGGAAGTATATCTGTTACAGATGTTAAATGTCCATCTATTGTAGATTCATTATATATTCTCATTTTATATCTTACAGTATCACCGTGTTCTACTAATAAAGGATTTTTCTTATGAGCATAATGTGCTGTTGTTTGTGATCCTTTATTTATAGCAGCATTTACTTCACTAAGTACAGGTTCTCTACTATCAACTGCTTCTTCATTAATATGAGTAATAAATTTTCTTAAAGCTAAATCTGTATTTTCTTTAGGTGTAATATCATATTTAGAAGTAAGTACTTCTACTAAAGGTCTTGTTTCAATTTTTATAATGTTTTGATACCCATCATTTTCTGATACAAAAATTTCTCCATCAACTGATCTTTGTTTAACATAAGATATAACCATTTTTACTGAGTCATATTTTTCAGGATTAGAGAATCTTAAAAAGAACTCGTGATTTAATAAATTCGTATTATTTCTATTTTCGTTAAGATTACCTGTTATTGGAGTCCCATAATTAGTTCCCATTGCAATTTCTTCTCCAACAAATATTTGATATTCTCCACTTTCAGTTACATCATTATTTTCTTTGTCATAAAGTCTTATATCTGTAATTACATTTAAAAGAGATGTTCCTATTTTATATGTACCTAAATCCACATATTCAACACCTTCGTCAACAAAATTAACATGAGATAAATTAGTCTGTAGTGTAACATTATTTACAGGTTCTGCTTCAACTTCTGATCCAAGTCCTGCTGAAAGTTTTCCTAACAAAGAAAGCATAAAAGCATTTCTCTCACTCTTATAGAAACCTTCATCTGTTATTGTTGGTGTATCATCATTTCCTGTTCCATTTAAGTCTCTTTGTATTATAGTACCCATCTTAGCTTGAGATACCTTTTCCCATAAAGCCCATTGTTGTATAACTTTAATATCATCATCTGTTAAATACTGATAAAGTTTATCTTGAGTATTATATTCATCAGCTAAAGATTGTAGTAACCTATCTTTATATGCTTTTTCAAAATATGTTTGATAAGTTGATTGATTAATGCTTTCACTATAATAAAAATCTTTTAATAAGCTTCTTAAATCATTAACTGTTACAGTTACAGTTTCATCAGTTATAAGAGTTTTTAATTCAGCGTCTGTCATTTCAGATAAAAGACCTGCACTAGTATAAGTTGTTCCACTTGTACTTGGTGGAAATGGTTTTGTAGGATCTAAACAATAAAATGATGCATGTGCATCAGTTGTTTCATCTCCTTTTATATCTCTAATAAATATTTCATTAGTACCTGCACCAACTGGTGGAGTAATTCCACTTACAGTAGTAATATATCTATAATATGCTGATTTATCATATATAGAATTTGTAGTAGGAACAGTACCTGTTCTTTCGTTACCACCTTTAAAAGAATCACTTTTGATAACTTTTGTGTCTCCTTTAGCACCTAAAGTCTTTGTTCCTATATAGTAAATAGTGCTAGCTGATACCTCTAAATACGGCATTAACATTAATAAAATTAATAGTATTCCTATTAAAATTTTAAAACTTTTTTTCTTCATCATATAACCTTTCAATAATTTAGCTCTACTTTTTTAATTTCCTTTGTTCATAAATATTTTTATTATAAGTCTATTATAACAGATTTATCCTTGTAAATCAACAAAATATTGATGTTAAAAAAAATTAAATAGTATTGTTTTTTTTATGCTAAATTTTACATTATCTTTATATTATTTTTTCTTTTCTTTTTGTTATATCTTATTAATGTTATTCTATTGAAAATATGCCTATTTTTCAACATTTAAAGATTAAAAATGTTTATCATTTATATTACATTATTGCATTATTTTAAAATTAAAAAAGATTGTATGGATACAACCTTTATTTTAAAGCTTTTACTAAATATTTTTTTGTATTACAAATTTTTAAGATTTTATTAATTTTTTAAAAAAATTCTTAATTATAAATTTATTACTTTTATTTTGTATGTTTAATGTTTAATATTTAATGTTTAATGTTAATTTTAATGTTTAATGTTTAATTTAATTTTTAATTTTTAATATTTAACATTTTTAAATTTCTATAAATTAATTGTTTTGGAGCGAATCTAGTACAGGTTACGAACTTGTTCTCTTTCTATATATAATTATAGAATTATTTTATAATATTTGCAAGACCAATAAATATAATTAATCAAATTTTATTGTTAAAATTAGCCATCTAACAATACTCATCACTAAATCAACTGTTTGTTTGTCTATATCCAATTTTTTTTCTCTTAGTTCTTTTCCTGGATGAATAAAGTTTCTAAAATGTTTTGTGCCATCTATAATTTTTTGAGGTGCATTAGTGATAATTTTTTCTAAGTCAATAACTTCAAGCATTTCAGTTATATCCATTTCATCAATCTTTTTGCTTTTTTTAGAAATTCCTACTTTATATTTTTGAATATTATTTTTTTCTAAAACATATAATAAAATTAATTCTAAAATACTTCCACCCATTATTATAACTGTTTTTGATTGATTAGATAAATAGTTAAATACTAATTCATCATAATCTCTTATAAATATTCTTTTTATTTCATCATCACTTATTTTAGATAATTGAACTTTTATTGTAGTATAATCTATATCATTTAATTTATCTATTGAAAAATCATTTAAATAATTTGTAAAATTGGATATTATTTCATAGTTATTTTCTAATTCTTTTATTCTAACTAAAATTTTAGAATTAATTTTGTATACACTGGATGAGGTGTCATAACCATGATTAATATTTTTTGACAAATAACTGTTTTTTAAAAAAGTGTTTAATAATTCTTGTGCATGTTCAGCATCACATTTAATTAAGCTTGGTAATTTTTTATATGAACAAATTACATTGCCTTTTTCATCACTATTTGAATAAAAAAGTTTTAATTTATTTATTACCCAGATATTTTCTTCTTTAAATAATTCTAATCCTTCCAGTTCTTTTTCCTCTTCAATTTCTTTTTCTTCTATATTTTTTTTAC
>CAZCCM010000021.1:0-14551 GCA_964497325.1 uncultured Lachnospiraceae bacterium
AAAAAACAATCTAAACAAATTTAGGAGGTAAACATGAACAAATCTGAATTAGTAGAAGCAGTTCACGCTAAATTAGGCGGAACAAAAAAAGCTGCTGAAGAAGCTGTAAATGCTTTTGTTGACGTTGTAACTGACGAATTATCAGCAGGAAACAGAGTTCAACTTGTAGGTTTTGGAACTTTTGAAGTTAGACATAGAGCTGAAAGAAAAGGAAGAAACCCACAAACAGGTGAAGAAATGAGAATACCTGCATCTAAAGCACCAGTATTTAAAGCTGGAAAACACTTAAAAGATGTTGTTAATAACTAATAACTGATTTAAGAGATAAAAGGACTTCTTCACAGAAGTTCTTTTTATTTTACCCTTTAAAGATATAAAAGAATAAGTATATATAAAAACAACATATATATAAAAACAACATAAAAATAAGAGATCTTTGAATCTCTTTTTTTATTTATAATTCTAGTTATAATTTTATTTTTAAAAAATATTATCTAAGAAAAAATATTATCTAAATATGTTAAGCTATAGATAATAGAATTAAGATATAGCAATAAGATATAATAGTATTAAATATTACTATAATCCATATTTTTCTTTAAATTTATCTGCTCTACCACCTTTAACAGTTTGTTTTTTAGTTTTAGACCAGAAAGGATGACATTTAGAACACACATCTACTTTTAATGAGTCTTTAACTGACTTTGTTTCAAATTTATTTCCACATGCACATGTGATAACTGTATCTTTAAATTCTGGTTGTATTTTTTTATTCATTTTTTACCTCTTCTTCTTGTAATGGAGCCTCTAAAGTGCTATTAACTTGATTTTTAAACGAAACTGTATTAACTAATTTAATCGTTATTGTAAAAAGACAAGCTATTGTTAAAATAAGAACTCCAATTGGTTTCCATATTTTTGCTAACATATTTGCTCCTTTTCTCCATAATTAATATATAAATTATAATGGAAATATGTGAAAATGTCAAACAAAAAATTGATATATTTACATAAAAATATTGCTAAAATAAAAATATTGTGGTATATTAAATAGGTACAATAAATCAGGAGGTAATAATAATGGCTAAATGTGCTATATGCAATAAAGGAACAGGAGTTAAAAATAGACTAATAACAACTCGTTCACATATAAGTAAAAGAAATCCAAGACCTGAAAAAGCTAACTTAGTTACAGTTAGAGTTGAAGAACATGGAGAAAAAAGAAAAATAAAAGTTTGTGCTAAATGTCTTAAATCTCAAAAAGCAGGACTTTAGTTCTGTATGCCTAAAACTAAAAAAGAATTAGAAAATATAATTATATTATTAAAAGAAAGATATCCAGATGCTCATGGAACATTAGATTTTTCTACACCATTTCAAATAGCGGTTTCTGTAGCTCTTTCTGCACAAGCAACAGATGCAAGAGTAAATTTAATTACTCCTGCTCTTTTTAATGTTGCACCAGATGCAGAGAGCATGAATAAACTTTCTGTAGATGAAATAAAAGAATATATTAAATCAATTAATTATTTTAATAATAAGGCAAAAAATTTAAAAGAAATGTCTAGACAAATAGTAGAAGACTTTAATGGAAAAATGCCTAATAATATAGACGATCTTCAAAAATTAGCAGGTATTGGTAGAAAATCTGCAAATATTGTAATGTTAGAAGGATTTGGAGAAGCTGTTGGTATTGCAGTAGATACACATGCAAAAAGAGTTTCAAATAGAATGGGACTTTCTAAAGAATCAGATCCAAACAAGATAGAAAAAGATTTACTTAAACTTTTTGATAAAAAATATTATGCAGATATAAATCATTTATTTGTTTGGCACGGTAGAGAGATATGTGATTCAAGAAATCCTAAATGTAATATATGTCCAGTTAATAAATATTGTAAATATTATAAGTTTGAATTTAAAAACAAATAGATAGATTCAAGAACTTATTTAACAAAAAACTAAAAAATTAAAATTAAAGAATGAAAATAGAATTAAAACTTAAAAAATTAAAATATAAATTAAACAATATCAATTAAACAACATAATTAAATTAAGCAATATAGTCTTAAACACCTTTAAATATAAGGAAATTTAGGACTATATTTTTTATTAAAAAAATACTTGACAGATAATCAAAAATGCTGTATATTGTCTTCACTTTAAAATGATACGTATCTGAAAGTTTTAAAGGAAGTTCATCAAACTCAATTCTTGAGTGATAACTCAATTACATGTAAAAGTATGAAGGGAGGTGCCTTCAAATGAAAAATCAAAGAAGTTATTTAATAATCATCATATTAACAATCTCAATTTTAGCAATAATGACAGTTTATTCATCTGTACAAAATGAAAATATAAATAAAATATTCCAAAATGCTAAGATAATTAGCAAAGAAGAAAAAAAACCCCAAACAAATAACCCCTTAATATTTAATAATCCCCCTAAATTAAATAATAAAAACATTAAGCTAGAAGAAAAGGTTTTTACTCTTGATGATTTAGAAAAAAATTCATGGGCTATATTTATACCTCAAAATAACTCTTTAGAAAAGATATATGAAGGTACCGATCTGAATACTTTAGAAAAAGGAGTCGGACATTTTATAGACACAACTAAAGACAAGGGAAATATATGTTTAGCTGGCCATAATATAGGTATAACGGTAAGTCCTTTTAAATATCTACATAGATTAGAAGAAAAAGATATATTATATTATAGGTATAAAAATAAAACCAAGAAGTATTCTTTATCTTTTAAAAAGGAAATAGATGAAACAGATTTTACTTATATTGAAGAGACAAATGAAGATAGCTTAACGATTATAACTTGTATAGTTGGAAAAAAAGATAAAAGACTTGTTTTAAGATTTTACCAAATATAGAAAGGAATCGTATGATAAAAGTAATTAAAAGTAAAAATAATCAAACTAAAGAAAAATTAATAACAAAACTAATTGTAAGTTTATTATTAATTATATCTATTATAAATATTTCTATTCCAGCTTTTGCATTTAATATAAATGAACGTATTTTAGCAAAAGAAGGAGAAGAGGTACCTACTCTTATGAAATATGGAGAGATGTATATATTATGTAGCTTCACTGAAGTATACAAGGATGGTAATAAATATTATGCATATTGTATTGAACCATCTAAAGATGGAGTTGAGGTTTTAGGAGACTATAATTTAACAATATCTAATAAAGTTACAGATAATAAAATATATTCAGTATTATTACATGGATATCCAAATAAAACACCGAAGGAATTAGGAGTAAATAATGCTGGAGAAGCTTTCTTAGCAACTAAACAAGCAATTTATACTCTAATATATAATAGAAATGTTAATGACTATTCAGGAGTTGATACTGAAGCAGGAAGAAGGACATATGCTGCATATAAACAAATAGTAGCAAATGCTAAAAAATATCCATATGTTGAAATAAAGCCTGAAATATCTATAGAAGAAACATCAGAATGGTTATTGACTGAAAATAATAAATCTTTAGAAAAAGAACTTAAAATAACTAGTAATACAACTAGTGGTAAATATAATATATTTTTAAAAAATAATAATATTAATGCTAAACTGGTTATAAATAATAATATTAAAGATGAGGTAAATATTAATAATTTAAATCTAAAAGATGTTATTAAATTAAGAATACCGATTGAATCTTTAAGCTCTGCAGGTGAACTTAAGGTAGAAGTAACTTCATCAAATGAGAAATCTATTGCATATGAAGCAAAACCAGATATATCTACAGCTCAAAAATTAGCTATTATTGGAGTAAAAGAAATTAATAATATTAGTAATAATATAAAAGTTAATTATTTGAAAAATGAAACACAATTAGAAATATATAAAGTAGATGAAGAAGATGAGAGTCCATTAAGTTATGTAGTATTTAATATATATAATAGTGAGAATGAATTAGTTTATGAAAATATAAGAACAGATAAAGATGGAAAGTTTTTAATAGAAGATATGATGCCAGGAAAATATATTATAAAAGAGATAGCTACAAAAGCTGGGTATTTATTACCTGAGGAAGAAGTAGAAGTAGATGTCAAATTTAATGAAACTAATAAAGTAATAATTAAAAATATAAAAAATATGCCAGAAGAACCAAAAGAACCAGAAGAACCAGAAGAACCAAAAGTACCAGAGATACCTAAAAAGCAAGAAATACCTAAAAAGACACTACCAAAAACAGGTTTTTAAAGTTTATTAAAAACAATTTTTCGTTATATTAATATGTGTATTATTGACTAAATAAGTGGAATCTAATAAGATTAAGATATAAAATTAAGGAGGAATGAAATGAATAAAAAAACAATATTTATTATTTTAGGAATAATAGCAGTAATTGTAGCTTTAGTAATAGTAGGTTTCACATTTTTCAATAAAACAAAAACCCCAATTAGTGAAGAGGATTTTATTAATAGCATGGAAACAAAAGGATATATCATAACTGATGTTAAAGGCCAATTTGCTAATGTTGATGAAATTGACAAAGCATATATAGCTATTTCTTCTGATTCATCATATCAAATTGAGTTTTATATATTAGCTGATGAATCTAGTGCTATATCAATGTTTAATAGAAATAAAGAAATTTTTGAAGATTCAAAGTCAAATGTTTCAGGAGAAACATCTGTTACAAGGAAAAATTCTGCAAAATTTACTTTAAACACAAATAACATGCTTAAAGTTGTTTCTAGAATTGATAATACTCTTATATATTTAGATGTAGATAAAGACAAAAGTGATGAAATTAAAACTTTATTAAAAGAGTTAGGATATTAATTAAAGTATAATTTAGGATGTAAATAAAAAGAGGTTAAAATTATTTGATCTCTTTTTATTTTGCAGTTATAAAGGATTATAATCCTTTTAGATATTATTATCTTGAAAAGAAAATAGGTATATGGTATTCTTTAAATGAAAGAAAAATATAAGAAAAAATGAAAGAAAAATGAAAGGAAGATAATGAATAAATTTAATTTAAAAGGAACAAAGACAGAACAGAATTTAATAAAAGCTTTTGCTGGTGAATCAGAAACACATATGAAATATAAATATTATGCAAGCAAAGCTAAAAAAGAAGGATATGAACAGATTTCAGCTATATTTACTGAAACTTCAGATAATGAAAAAGAACATGCTGAGATATGGTTTAAATATTTACATGATTCTTCAATTCCAACAACAACTGTTAATTTAAAAGATGCAGCAGATGGTGAAAATTACGAGTGGACAGATATGTATGAAACTTTTGCAAAAGAAGCTAGAGAAGAAGGTTTTAATGAAATTGCAGAAAGATTTGAAGGTGTTGGAGCAATAGAAAAAAAACATGAAGAAAGATATTTAAAACTTTTAGAGAATGTTGAAGAAGGAATAGTTTTTAGTAGAGATGGAGATCAAATCTGGAAATGTAGAAATTGTGGACATATTCATATAGGTAAAAAAGCTCCAGAAGTTTGTCCTGTTTGTGATCATGCACAATCATACTTTGAATTAAGAGCAACTAATTATTAATTATAAAAATTAAACAAAGATTAGGCAACTTAGTTGTTGCCTTTTTTAGCCAAAAGAGGAAATATGGATTATTTAATGACATTTTTGGAAGGCTTATTATCATTTATATCACCATGTGTTTTACCGATGGTACCAATATATATTACATATCTTATAGGTGAAAATAGTAAAGATAACAATGTAGAAACTAAGGAAGAAGATAAGAAAAAAGAAAAAATAAAAAGTGGTAACAAAAAATTATACTTTAATTCTTTATTCTTTATCTTAGGTTTTACTGTAGTTTTTATGTTATTAGGATTATTTAGTTCAGTATTAGGATCTTTTTTAACAAGGTATAAATTATATATAAATATTATTTTTGGAATTATATTATTAATTTTAGGTCTTAACTTTTTAGGAGTATTTAAAATTAAAATCTTAAATGAAGAAAAGAGAGTAAATAAAAAAATTAAGACATTTAATGTTTTAACATCATTTGTCTTTGGATTATTATTTGCTGCTAGTTGGACACCATGTGTTGGACCATTTTTAGCATCAGCTATGATGAGAGCAGCAGCAAGTGGTACAGCTTTTAATGGAGTAATATTATTATTGCTTTATGCATTAGGGATAGGAGTACCATTCTTTTTATCAGCAGTGTTTTTAGCACAATTAAAGTCTACATTTAATTTTATAAAAAAACATTATGATATAATAAACAAAGTTTCAGGAATCATTATAATAATACTTGGAGTATTAAAAATATTAAATATATATTAAATTTTAATGTAAATTATCATGTTTACATTATATGAGGAGGATAAATGGGAATAAATAAAAGAGAACAAGAAGCTTTAGAACAAAAAGCAAAAATAAAAAGAATTATTATTATAATAGCAGTAGTTATTAGCATTATAGCATTAGTAGTAATTTCAATTCTATTTAATAATAGAAATACTGAAAAAATAGATGGTATGGATAACAATAATGCTAGTATTGATAGCTCCGATAACTCTAATAAGAGTACTAATTCTGTTAAAGATAAATACAATCTTACTGCATCAGAAAAAGAATTAGAAAAGAAATTTCTTGAAGCAGACAAACCTGTTTTAGTAGATTATTATGCAGATTGGTGTGGTCCATGTGTAATGATGGCACCAATATTGGAGGAATTAAAAAAAGAACAAGAAGATTTCTATATAGTAAAAGTAGATGTCGATAAGAATAATAATTTAGCAATTAAAGCAGGAGCAAGTTCTATACCATATTTTGTATTATATAATGATGGAGAATTTGTAGCTTCAACAATAGGAGTTCAATCTAAAGAAAATATTATTACTTTTGTAAAGAACAATATTGAAAAGTAATAAAAAAAAAATAAAAAATAGGATAAGAATAGTATTAATAAAAAAAGAATAACAAAAACTAAATTAAGCACTTAATTTTATATAAGATATAGTATATAATATTAATAGATGTAAAAAATTAAAAAAAATAAAAATAATAAAAAAATTAAAAATAAAAATAAGTAGGAGGATGATTATGATAATAAACGGTAAAGAAGAATTTGAAGAAATAGTATTAAAAAATAAAGGGAAAGCTATAGTAGATTTTCATGCAGTATGGTGTGGTCCTTGTAGAATGTTAGATCCAATATTAAAAAGTATAGAAGAAGAAAATGAAGACATTACAGTATATAGTATTAATGTTGATGACAATCAAGATTTAGCGGCTCAATTTTCTGTATCAAGTATACCAACTATTTTATTAATGAATGATGGAAAAACACTTAATACTTTAGTTGGATTAAGATCAAAAGAAGATATTTTAGCTGAATTTAATTAATAATTTAATATTAAGAAAGTAAATGAAAGACATAAAAAAGATGAAGGACATATATATATTAGGAATTGAAACTAGTTGTGATGAAACTTCTGCTGCAGTTATTAAGAATGGCACAGAGGTTTTATCTAATGTTGTAAATACGCAATTAGAAACACATAAAAGATTTGGGGGAGTTGTTCCAGAAATAGCTTCAAGAATGCATGTTGAAAATATTGCATTTGTTGTTGAAAAGGCAATTAAAGAAGCAAAAATCAGAAAAGAAGAACTTTCTGCTGTTGCTGTTACAAAAGGACCAGGTCTTGTTGGAGCATTATTGGTTGGTATCTCATTTGCTAAGGCTTTTGCATATTCTTTAAATATTCCAATAGTACCAGTAAATCACTTATCAGGTCATATTTCGGCAAATTATTCTGTTTTTAAAGAATTAAAACCACCATTTTTAAGCCTAGTTATATCGGGTGGACATACTCATTTAGTTGATGTAAAGACATATACAGATATGAAAATTATTGGAAAGACAAGAGATGATGCTGTTGGTGAAGCTTTTGATAAAATAGCAAGGGTTTTAGGTTTAGGTTATCCTGGAGGACCAATAATAGATAAATTAGCTTATGAAGGAAAGAATGTAGTGCCAATACCATATCCTAATGTACCAGAATTAGATTTTAGTTTCAGTGGAATTAAGACATCAATAATAAATTTACATCATAAAAACCCTGAGATAGATCCTAAAGATGTTGCAACATCTTTTCAAAAAGTAGTTAAAGAAATTCTATATGATAAAACATTAAAAGCTTTAAGTAAAACAGGATATAAGAAAATAGTATTAGCTGGAGGTGTATCAGCTAATACACATATTAGAGAATACTTTAAACAATTAGAAAAAAATGGAATAAAAGTATTTTTCCCGCCAATAGATTTATGTACTGATAATGCAGCAATGATTGCTATTCAAGGATATTACAACTTTGAGGCAGGAACAATTGAGAAACTTAATATGAATGCAGTACCAAATCTAAAGATAGGAGAAATTTAAATGGTATTTGTTATAGGTGACCTACATTTGTCTTTTGGTGTAAACAAACCAATGGATATCTTTGGATATAAATGGGAAAATCATACAGAAAAATTAGCAAATAATTGGAAGAAGCAAGTTAAAAAAGATGACACAGTATTTCTTGCTGGTGATTTTTCTTGGGCTTCTAATTTAGAGGATGCATATAAAGATTTTGAATATATAAATAGTTTGCCTGGTACTAAAATATTATTAAAAGGAAATCATGATTATTGGTGGACAACAGTAACTAAAATGAATAAATTTTTAAAAGAAAATAATTTTAAAAATATATTCTTTTTGCATAATAATTCTTATGAATTTGAAAACTTTGAAATAGTTGGAACAAAAGGATGGTCAGATCAAGAAGTTAGTGGCCATGAAAAAAATATATTAAGAGAAATGGAAAGACTTAAAACTTCAATAAAATCATGCAAAACAAACAAACCTAAAATAGCTATAATTCATCATCCACCATTTTTTACAGGTGAAAGAGATGAGTATAAATTTACAAAAGTTTTAGAAGAGTATGGTATAAAGAAATGTTATTATGGACATTTGCATGGGAACTCTCATAATAATGCAATTCAAGGAAATATAAACAATATAGAGTATTACTTAATATCAGGAGATTATCTTGGGTTTGAATTAAAATTAATAGAGTTATAAGACCTATATTGACAAAATGTGTTAAGGTCATTATAATTAAATATATTAAGCGGATGTGGCGGAACTGGTAGACGCGCTAGACTTAGAATCTAGTATCTAACGATGTGGGGGTTCAAGTCCCTTCATCCGCACCATAAAAAAAAGCTTTTAGTATTAATTACTGAAAGCTTTATTATTTATTATTTATTATTTGATTCGTTTTTTCCGCTTTTAAATTATTATTTGTTTTAAGACATATAAGTTTTAATTGTTTTCATCTTTTTCAAGATTTTCTTTTAAATAATAGAATATTTTTCTTAGTGATTTTGAAATGTAAGCTGAATATCTTTTAATAGTACCAATAAATGAATTATCATAAATATCAACTTCACTATAAGGTGAAACAACTAAGAATTGTGAATCTTCTTCATTACCTAACTTTAGTATTTGTCTTGATTCATTCATTTTAGATAATTCTATCATATATGGTCTATATGGTACTTTTGATTTTAGAACTATTTTATCATTTTCTTTTTCAGTTTCATTTTCTAAAGAAATATTTGATATAAAGTTATCTTTTTTATCTCCAAATTTTTCTATTAATAAATTTCTTAAAGGCTTTTCGGGTTTAAAATATTCTAACTTATTTGGATCAGTATATTCTATCTTAATAAAATTATCATCATATAATGGACTAGATGAAAAAGAATCAGCAAATTTATGTGCAACATCTTTTTCTTCTATTTCAAATTTAACTTTTTTTGTTTTTTCATTAGGAAATATTTTTTCTAAAGCTTCTTTTAAGTTTTCTAATTCTATTTCACTTAAATAAACATTTGAAGCATTTTCGAATATTTCAGATTCAGATGATAGAGATGGTAATTCTTTTTCTTCTTTTTTATTTAAATTGTATGCAAATAGAAAATCATCTGAAAGATATTCATTTAAATTTTCATCTTCTACATAGTTTTCTAAGTTTAGTTTATTAACTTGTAAAGAGTAGTTATTACTAAAATTGTTATCCCAAACATTGTTATATTCAAAACAAAAATTTATTTTATCAAAATTGTTTAGTTTGATGTTAGCATAAAGTCTATTATTTTCGTCTTTTTTCATTTTTACGATTTTTAAATTATTCCAATTTTGATCCCCATATCTTAATGTAACAGGTTCGTTATTAGATACTGAAGTAAGATAACCATCATAATATAATTTGAATTCTTTGTTATTGTATATTGCATTGCTATCAACTTGAATATAATCATTTACCTTCATATTTAGACTCCTTATATAAAAACACTCTTTAAAATGTATATTAATTTATATTAATTATACAAAATATAAAAGAAAAAATAAAGGTAAAAATGAAAGTAATTATTAAATTTATGTAACAATTTTTTCTTGATATTATCTAATAAAAAATATATAATGATAAAAAGAAAAGAGGATTAATGAAAACTATATGGAGAAAAAAAAGCATTGATAAGGAAATATTTGATGTAGTATATAAAGAACATAAAAAGAGTAAATTAATTGCAACTTTAATTGCTAATAGAGTAAAAAATAAAGAAGATGTCGAAAACTTTTTAGACCCAGATATTTCTAATTTTTATTCGCCCTTTGACTTGCCAGATATGGAAATTGCAGTTGAAAGAATAATTAAAGCAATAAAAAATAAAGAAAATGTATTAATTTATGGAGATTATGATGTTGATGGTATGACTTCAACTACGGTACTATACAAGTATTTAAGTAGTCAAGGCTTGCAACCTAAATACTATATTCCTAATAAGATTGATGAAGGATATGGTTTTAGTATTGATGCAATAAATGAGATAATAGAAAAATATAAGGGAAGTAATAAGATTGATTTAATAATAACAGTTGATTGTGGTTCTACATCAATAGATGAAGTTGAATACGTAAAACAAAAAGGAATGGATGTTATAATAACAGATCATCATGAAGTTCAAAATGAAATACCTGAAGCAATTGCTGTAGTAAATCCTAAAAGAAAAAGCAAAAAAGTTAAATTTACAGAATTAGCTGGAGTTGGGGTTACTTTTAAACTTATAATGGGAGTATCAGAACGATTACAATTAAATAAAAATACTTATTTACAATACTTAGATTTAGTTGCAATGGGAACTGTATCTGATATAGTTCCAATGCTTTCGGAAAATAGAATAATTGGAAAGGTACGGATTAGAAGCATTTAAAACATCAAAAAATCCTGCAATTTTATTATTATATAATAAATATAAAGAAAATTTTAATGAGAGTGTAATATCTTTTCAAATAGCACCAAGAATTAATGCAAGTGGAAGATTGGGAAAAGAAGATGTTGCTATGAAATTTCTTTTATCAGAGACTTATGAGGCTGCAGAAAAGTATTTTATTGAATTAGACAATATTAATAATGATAGAAAGATATTAAGTGATGATATTTTTGAATCTGCTATAGAAAAAATAAAAAAAGATAATTTGGATAAAAATTCAATAATTATACTATATGATAAACATTGGCATACAGGTGTTACAGGAATTGTAGCATCTAAAATTGCAGAGTTATTTAAAAAACCAGCAATAATATTTTCGATAGAAGATGATATTGCAAAAGGTTCTGGAAGAACGATTCCAGGAGTAAACATATTCGAGTTATTAGGAAAAGCTAATGGAATATTATTGGAATATGGTGGACATGAAAAAGCTGCAGGCCTATCTTTAAAAGCTGATAAATTAAATGAATTTAAAGAAATTTTAGAAAAAGAATTAGATGTAAGAAAGATACAAATAATAGAAGAATATGACTATGAATTTAAATTTGAAGAAATAAGTTATGATACCTTAAAAGAAATTGAAGAATTAGCTCCTTTTGGTGAAAAGAACCTTAAACCAAACTTCTTATTTAAAAAAGTTGAGGTTACATCTGTTGATATATATGGTAATATGTTGAAATTGGGGTTAAAACAAAACAATATATATTTTACTGGAATTGGATTTGGTCTTGCATATAAACAAGAAAATCCAAGAACAAAATTAAACAAAGGTGATGAAATATATTTACTTGGAACTTTAGAAGAAAATGTATATATGGGTAGATCTAGTATACAAATTAATATGAAAGAAATTAATTTAATTAATAATAAAATATAAATATAAATGTAAATGTAAATATAAATATAAATGTAAATGTAAATGTAAATATGAATTTAAAGACATAAAAGTATAAAATAAATATTTGAAATAGGAAAGATGGAAGAAAAAGGAAAGTATAAAGAAATTATAAAACAATATCAGCCAACAATAGACAGTGTAATAAAGACTATTAGAATACACTATAAAAAAGCAGATATTAAAAAAATTCAAAGAGCATATGAATATGCTGTAAATTCACATGGAGATCAAAAAAGAGAATCTGGGGAACCATATATTATGCATCCTGTACATGTGGCAGAAATATTAGCAGATATGACTTTAGATGGTGATACTATTATAGCAGGATTATTACATGATGTTTTGGAAGATACAGATGTGACTTACGATATGTTAAAAAAAGAATTTGGTGAATCTGTAGCAGAGATGGTTGATGGGGTTACTAAATTAAAAACTTTAAAATATACAAGTAAAGAAGAAACTGAAGTTGAAAATTATAGACGTATGTTTGTAGCTATGGCTAAAGATATAAGGGTTATATTAATAAAGTTAGCCGATAGACTTCATAATATGAGAACATTAGAGTATAAGCAGCCTGAAGTTCAAGAAAGAAAAGCAAAAGAAACTTTGAATATTTATGCACCAATAGCAAATAGATTAGGAATGTCTAAAATCAAAGGTGAATTAGAGGATTTATCTTTTAAATATATATTACCAGAACAATATTATTCAATAGTTGTAGGCTTAGATAGAAAGAAAGATGAAAGAGAACTATATTTAAATGAAATTAAACATGATTTAGAAACTAGAATAAAAAAAGTTGGAATAAAAGCTAACATTTCAGGGAGATCTAAACATATATATAGTATATATAAAAAAATGCAGAGAGATAGTTTAACTATAAATCAAGTTTTTGATATTTTTGCATTAAGAATAATAGTAAATACTGTTGCAGAGTGTTATACAATTTTAGGCCTTATACATGAAGCATATAAACCTATGCCTGGTAGATTCAAGGACTATATTGCGGTTCCTAAAGAAAATATGTATCAATCAATACATACAACATTAATAGGAAAGAATGCACCACCTTTTGAAATTCAAATAAGAACACAAGAAATGCATGACATTGCTGAAAATGGAATTGCTGCACATTGGGCATATAAGGAAGCAAACTACAAATCTAATACTAAAAAAGTTATAAAAGTAAAAGAAGATAAATTTTCATGGTTAAAGCAAGCATTGGAGTGGCAAGAAGAGATAAAAAGTCCTGAAGAGTTTATGGAATCTTTAAAAACTGATTTATTTGAGGATGAAGTATATGTTTTTACACCAAAAGGAGATATTAGAACATTTCCTAGAGGATCAATAGCAATAGATTTTGCATATGCAATTCATCAAGAAATAGGAAACAGAATGATTGGTTGCAAGATAAATACTAGGATAATGCCTATTAATACAAAACTAAAAACTGGTGATATTGTAGAAGTTATTACTTCAGAAAATTCTAAAGGACCTTCAAAAGACTGGATAAAAATGGTTAAATGTCCTTCAACTAAAAATAGGATTCAACAGTGGTTTAAAAGAAAAGATAGAGAAACAAATATTGATAAAGGTAAAATTGCTATTGAAAAAGAATTTGAAAAATTAGGCATCCCAATAACTTTCTTACAAAAGAAGAAATGGATTGCATCTGCAGTTGCAAAAAATAAATTTAACAGCGATGAAGATCTTTTTGCAGCAGTTGGATTTGGAACAATTTCTTCTCAAAAAGCATTATCTAAAGTTCTTGAAGAAATAAAATCTGAACAAGATGATTTAAAATTAGACAAAAAAATAGAAAAATTATTAGAAAAAAGTGAAAAACCAACTAAAGCAAAACAAACATCAGGAGTTATAGTTGAAGGTTTAGATAATTTTTTAGTAACTTATGCAAAATGTTGTTCACCTCTTCCTGGAGAAGCAATTGTTGGATATATTTCAAGAGGCAGAGGAGTTATAATACATAGAAGTGATTGTCCTAACATTATACGTATGAGAAAAGAAGAAGAGAGAGTAGTTGATGTTAAATGGGCAAATCGAGTTGATGATAGATATACAGTTGATATAGAAATTTTTGCATTAGATAGAAAACAACTTTTGAAAGATTATATAAAAGTAATAGAAAAACTTAAAATAAATTTAGTAGGAGTTAGAGCAGAAAGTATGAAGGACAATATAGCTATGGCTTCTATTAGAGTTGAAATTTCTTCAACAGAAGAATTAGAATCTTTGATGACATCATTAAATAATGTTGAAAATGTTTTTGAGGTTAAAAGAAAGAA